>JBEKDV010000133.1:0-32688 GCA_050014175.1 Candidatus Solibacter sp.
GAATTCTCCATCGAGAATTCTCCCAGGTAGAATTATGCGGAGCGAAAAGCCTTCAGTTCCGGCGCCAATCCCGCGCTGGACGCCGCCGACTCCGCATAATAATGTGCTCCGCATACTATCGGATCAACCAGTAGCATCGACCGCCTCCTTCCTGGCCCGCCCGGCTTCCGACCGCCGGCGGGCCTTTTCTGCTCTGGGCGTGATTATTCCCTTGCTTTCTGCGGCGGCCAGAGTGATTAATCAAGGTGCCATGAGCCCAACCTCCACCAAACCAAAGACATACTGGAGCGCCTCGCTGAAGAGCGCCGTAACCGTACCCGAGGATGACGAACGCCCCCGAATCGACGACCTCCTCGTCGCCGCTAACAACCTCCTGTCGGCCATCCAACTGATGGGCCTCACCCCCAACGACACCGCCGCCAAAGAAGTCTGGAACAACCTCCTCGCCAGGACCAGGGACGCCGTAGCCGCCTTCAAGTAAATTTGCCGTGGGGCCGATCCTCACACTGCCGCCGCCGGGTCTCAACGATCCAGCGGCGGTTCTGCTTCTGTTCCACCAAGAATCCTCAACTCCGCCGACCAGTCCACCAGGGCCCGACACAGCCCTGCCACGTCCGGATGCCCGGCTCGCAATTGCCGCTCCAGCGCCGCGATCTCCTGGCGGCAACGGGCGATTCAAACTGCCCCCTTCTGGCGTTCCGCAGCGATCTCTTCGAATGTCCGGCCGTCGCCCTCCAGCTTGGCCTTCTTGCCCGATAGGGTCTCCCATCGCTGCACGATGACATCGACGTACTTCGGGTCCAGTTCCATGCCGCAGCAGACGCGCTCGGTGATTTCGGCGGCCGCAAGCGTCGTGCCGCTGCCGAGGAACGGCTCGTAAACCAACTCGCCACGCTTCGTGTCGTTCAGGATCGGGCGCCGCATGAGTTCCACCGGCTTTTGTGTGGGGTGATCGAACTTCTCCTCCTCGGAGCCTCCCATGATGAACTTCGGTGACGGTGAATCCCAGATGGTGGAGTTCTCGCCGGCCTTTCCGAACCAGGGCGCGTTCTTCTTCCGAACGTACCAGCAGGGTTCGTGTTGATACCAATAGTGGGTCCGCGTGAGCACCGTGCGGCCCTTGTTCCAGATTATTTGCTGGGGGTAGAGGAAACCGATCCGGAGCAGGCCGTTCAGCACTTCGCGCGTGAAGACGGAGGCGTGCCAGACGTAGGCGATCTGAATGCTGGGCACCAACTCGAACGCTTCCGACCAATCCGCCCGGGTGTCTCCGGAAATGGTGGTCTCGGTGTGCCCCTTCGTGCGCTGCTTCATGTAGCTGGCCTCGGCCGGGCCGCAACCGTTCAGGCCGGCGCGATCGCGCCATTCCGAGTCCAGCTCAATTCCGTAAGGCGGGTCGGTGACCATCAGCTTCGGTTTGCGTTCCCCCAGGAGCCGCGCCACGTCTTCCGCACGGGTGGAGTCCCCGCAAAGTACACGATGCTTGGCGCAGAGCCACAGGTTGCCCAGGCGTGACGCCGGGTTCTCCGGAACCGGCGGGACGGTGTTGGCTTGGTCGTCGTCGGCGACCAGCAAGAGGTCGTCGATCTCCTTGGGGTCGAAGCCGGTCAGGCTCAAATCGAACTCTGCCGCGTTGAGTTCCTGTAGCTCCAGAGCCAATAGATCCTCATCCCAGTCGGCCCACGCAACTGAGCGGTTCACCATCAGGCGGAAGGCTTTCACCTGGGCCTCGGTCCACTCGTCGCAAAGGACGACCGGGATTGAACTCGTGTCGCCGCCGGGCCACGAGCCCTGCTTGCGCGCGGCCTTGATTCGGAGGTGCCCGTCGACGACGGTCCCGTCACTGCGGGCAAGCACCGGGACCTTGAAACCGAATTCCCGAATGCTGGCACACATGCGATCAACGGCGGCGTCGTTCTTGCGGGGGTTGCGGGCGTAGAAGATCAGCCTGTCGATCGGCCAAAACTGGATTTGTTGCGCCACTGCCTCAGAAACCATGTCCACACCTCGTCAAATGCTGAGTTGGTTTGGAGGTGCCTTTCGGAGGGTGCGCTTTGCGCTCGCCTGTCGAACCGAGCCTCTGATGATCATTTTACACCAGAACGTAACTCATTGACGGCGTTTTTCTGGAGCCGCTGGTCTGATTCTGGGCCTGGCAGCTACGCACCGTCATGGCGGCGATGTGGCCATTCTCGGCGCCGTGCCTACGCGGGATACGTCTTCTCAGACGGACACGTCTCGGGCACGCTTCCAAGGATCCGGCACGGGCGTTTTACTTCTACGATCATGGGGGCAACACCTTTGCGGGAATAGGCGGCTCCCAGCAGATCTGGGAGGCCCAGCCCAACCGGAGCAGGGAGCGGCCAACGACGCCCAGGCTGTCGCGAATTCTGCACCGCGGGCCAACACGCTGGAGCCTGGGCACGACGTTCGGGGAGCTGCATTCTTCAAGCGGGACCGATCTTGCGGCAGTCGCAGCGGGTGTATAGTGCGGCTCGCCGTACCCGGCAGGCGCGAAATCATCGCCAAGCTTCGGCATCCGCGATCGCGTCAGATCATCCATCTTGTGCTGCCGGCCGCGCAGCGTGAGCGCGTGGCATACTCGTTACGATGACTTCGCGCGAACGGGTACGGGCTGCGCTCAGGAAGCAACCGGTGGACCGCGCCCCCATCTTCATGTGGTTTCACCCCCAGACGACGCGAAGGCTGGCCGCCATGCTGGAAATCCCTCCCGCCCGGGTGCCGGAGGCCATGGGCAACGATGTGCAGCAAACGTGGATAAACAATAACTACGCCATGGAGGGCATCGTTCATGAAGCCGATGGAGAGTGGCATGACGACTGGTGGGGTATCCGCTGGGTGAAGCATTACGGCTTCAATCAGATCGGGAGTTTTCCCCTGGCGGGTGCGCCGCGCGACCAGGTGCTTGCCTACCAGTTTCCCACAGAACGCTTCGAGGAACTGCTTGGCCTCATGCTGCCCGTGGTCCGCGAGCGCGGCGATTACTGGTTGGGGTGCGATGTGTCTCCCTGCGTCTTCGAGATGTACTGGCGGCTGCGCGGTATGGAAGATGCCATGCTGGATATCGGCGGCGATGCGGAACTGGCGGATGCGATGTTCGCGCGCTGTGCGGACTTCTCCATCGCGCTCGGAGAGGCAGCGAGCGAGCGTTACCCGCTCGATTGGTACTGGACTGGCGACGATGTAGGCGGGCAGCGCGGCATGATGTTAAGCCCGCGTGCGTGGCGCGAACTGGTGAAGCCGCACCTCACTCGCGTATTCGAGGTGGGCCGCAAGAGGGAGCTTCCGGTAGCGTATCACTGCTGCGGCGCGCTGCGACCCATCATCGGCGACCTCGTCGAGATCGGCCTCGACGTGCTCAACCCCGTGCAGTGCAATTGCCCCGGCATGGACCCGCTGGATTTGAAGCGCGAATTCGGTTCGCGGATTGCCTTCATGGGCGGCGTGGATACGCAGCACCTGCTTCCCAATGGGACGCCCGCAGAAGTGCGCCGCGCCACCAGACAACTGCTCGACGGCATGACCGCCGATGGCGGCGGCTACATACTGGCCGCCTCCCATACCATTTCGCCCGAGACTCCGGACGAGAACATCTTCGCCATGTATGAAGTAGCGGACATCACGCGCCAGGAGATCTGTGACCGCGCAGCATCCATCCGGGCGAGAGTCGGACCATCGACGGAAAATCCGTGAAACAGAAGGTTAAGTCGCGTACCATTGCCCGTTCGGTCAAGGTATTCGTCCTACCGGATCGGCAACAAACCAATGATCGATGAGGTGCAGGAACCAACGCTTCACCAACTCGGGTCGGCGGTTGTCGGCCGTTCAACTGCTGGAGTAATGGAATCAAGATAGATCTGGTGGAAAATGTAGAAACTCCAGGCGTTGGTCACCGCCTTCCGAACCGCCGTGGCGCAATTGTTGGATTACCGAGGATGCTACCCTACTCGGCATCCGTCGCTCGGCGTTTTGCTGCCCGAGCGGCCCCGGAAGTCGGATCCAAAACCACTATCCAAGTCGCATATCACAGATCGGTCATGACGGTCCCCCAATCGCGGAATGGCACGGCAATATCGGTAGCCGGGAGTGGACCGCTCGAAGGCGTTAACCGTGGTGGAAAATGCTGCGAAATGCTCGCAGAATGCTCATAAAACGTTGCGAGATGCTATCATTTGCTCGCGCCTCATCCCTGCCGTCTCAGTTACGCTTCGCTAACGTGTAGTACGTGTAAGTGTACTTCCAACTAAAATCCTTGGCTGGCTCGACAGTTATCTCGATGAATGGCGCCAGGGATAGAACACTCCGGATGGACCACAATGTCTCGCTGGCCAGCGGACGGTCGCCGGTGATTCGCAGTCCGGCGCCCAGCTTCCGGTTTTCGATGCGGATATCGTAGTCCTTGGAATCTCCCCCGAATCCCTCGATCAGGAAGAAGACTCGCTCCTGATTCTCCAGGGTCTTCAGGTAGGCGATCTGATTCCCGCGGATTTCGGCCATACCTGCGCCTGGAGGGCGGCTGCTCTTGATTTGAAACGGCAGCGAAATGACGAAGTCGGGGCCGGGCGCTGCCTTGTCCAACACCAGAAAGTTGTGGTCGTAGACATTGCTATGGATCGCCAGCCGTCCAGTGTTCTTCAGACTGTGTTCGATCGTCATTTCCGCCTTTCCGTTGGTCAGGCGAACGGTCTTTTGGTAGGTGTATCCGTATCCCGTTGCGGCATCGTTCAAGTCCTGGATGAACTCCACAAAGTCGGCACCCTTGCGCACAGTCCATTTCCCCGGGTCGGTGATTTCGTACTTCTGGAAGGAGGCATAGTTGGCCGTATCAGGCTTATGCAGAACTCTAACGCCAATCTTGACGAAGGTCTGGCCTGCTTTCGCGGTGTCATACCCCAGTGGTCGTTGAAACTCGTCCGCCGGGCCCACCATCGCGCTGGCGGAACCTACGATGATGTCGGCGTCCTTATAGATGAAGTCGCGGACCGAGGGATCGTACTGCGTGAACCACGGCCCGTAGAAATCGTGCCCTTGATACTCCAGGCTGGAAATTACACCCGACCAATCGAACCGCGTCCCGCGATAGAAGCCGTTTTTGGGATCTGGAAGATAGAGCTTAGCCTTGATGTGTTGATTCTTGATCTCGGTCTGCGGGGGATCTGCCGCCCAGGCCCCTCCCAGCGCGAGGCCCATACAAACGAAAGCGAGTGCCGTAAGTCTCATAGTTTTGCGAATCGTTCCAGAATTCCAAAAAACAGGATTTGGGACCCGGCAGCGACAGGCAACGTATTGTTTGCCATCAACCACATAGGTCCTCGGCGAGGCCTTCCAACTCCCGTTGGTCTGGATACTCCACCATACCTCACCCGTCACGGCGTCGGCTCCCATCCCGTCTTCAATGGCGGGTTCCGCGTCCTCGTGACGGGCCTGCATGGATTTGAGCGCACCGTGACGTTCGCCATCGACGACGATCCGGCCGTAATCGCAGAGCGGGTTAGGGAGACGCTGGAGGAGTAGCGGAGCGCGCACGTCGGCCAGCGTGACACGCCCTCGGGGATGCGGCACCGGATCTACGTGCTCTCCACAAAGACGGACCTACCGATAGGCGAGCTTACAAAACAGCCGGAGAATCCGCGGGAATCGCCTGCGATCACGGTCACGCTGAAGAAATAGATCTCGGCGCACCGGCGCGCGAGGTCTAGCCGTGCCGGCTCTTGCCGACCATGGGTCCTGCGGGTCCTGTATCCCAACTTCCAGGCGGGGCCTAACGTATGGGAGAATATGCCGCAGCTCGATACAGACGGATCTGGCGGGATGTGGGGTTGTCGCCGTATCGTTGACGGGATTCTGCCGAGAGTTTCTGCCAATCCGGGTCCGCGCCGAACGCCGCCCACGCTTTATCGCGCGCCGCTTCGTTTTCGAAGGCGGTGATCCAGGTCATGTTTGGCACGTCGTCGCCAATGACGGTTGGCGCGAACAGGATCGGCGTCGCTCCTATTTTGGTGAGGATGGAGACTTCTCCCTCCCGGAAGCGCCATTCCAGCCCTCGCATGTTCTTCCATGTCGGGGCGTGGTAGATGCGCATCTCGAATACCCGCGGCGCGGTGGGTTGCGGGTTGAGCGGAGCCAACTCCGGCGAGTAATCCCCAACGCGAAGCAGGGAGCTGGTGATGTTCTCGAATGGCGCCTCGGTCTCCCATGCATCAGTGGCCGCCTCCAGAGCCTTGTCGCCATCAACTTTCGCGCGAAGGCTCCACATCTCTTCTACGGATTGGTAGCCGGTGAGCACCGTCACCTGTGGCAGGTGAGGCGCAAGCGTCGCCTCCAGTACGAGCGTCGGCCCGGTATGGACTTTGGCCAGCGCCGGAAGGTACGCTTTGCTGAGGTAATCCGTAAGGCGCGTGCCCTGCGAGCCGGCCTTAAGAAGGTAGTTCTGCTGTACGAAGACCTGGGTCTTCCTCGCGGGCGCGCTCTGGCCCAAGCTGACCTGCGCGCCTCCGGCTGCCGCCATCAGTCCCACAAACGATCGTCTATGCATGTGCGGAATCTCCGTAGCTCTACGATTATGCCACCATAACCCAGTGCAGTTCGCTTGCTGGACACCGATCCGCCATGGCAACCCACCAAATCACCGGCGACGTGCTCGAACTCTACGCGCTGGACCGGCTATCCGCTCATCGGGAGCGCCGCGCCGGCTGCCGGGGTGATGTCCACTCGTGCGGCCCCGGCGCCTAATGGTCCGCGTTCGGCCCCCGCAGTGCAACCCCACGCAGAGGGGAAGGCAGCGACCGAAGACCCGGTGGAGGATCCGGTAGGCGACGCAACCGCCTTGATATCGAAAGCCAAGTCGTTGCCCTCAAAGAGCGCGGCAGTCGGCAGGATCGAAGCCGAATGCTCGATCCCGCCGGGTGGTTCTTGGTCACGATGGCGGTGAACGAACCTGCGTGACCTCGGACTGCTCCTGCTGGCGATGCTTTTGGCCGTCGTGGCGATCCTCTGGTAAGGCGGTATGCCTAGATTCTGCGAATCACGCCGGAACGATCGTATAGATCGGGTCGAATTCGGGGACACCCGCATGGCGGCCGGCGATCCAGCGCAGAACGTATACCTGCTTGGGGTCGGTCAGGCCGGTCTGGCCGCTTAGTTTCTCTAGCGCGTTGGGGATCACCTCTAGCAGGGCGTGGGCACCGATATCCTTGAAATAGTCGATATCGGGCTCCAGCCTGATGCTGCCGGGCAAGTCGGCGGGCGGCGGGTCGTCACCGTGAAACGTCAATTGTACGTTGGCCTCGCCGAACTGGACCTGCTTGTAACTATCGGTAGCATTTTTATGGAAAAACTGGAAGCCAATCTCCCGCGCAAATTCGCCCTGGGCGGCGGCCTGAATGGTTTGCTCCAGAAGCTTCTTGTCGGCCCAGGCGTAGAACCGGTCCTGCTTCATGGTGTCGTCCCAGATAAGGCGCTGCACGTAGTCGAGCGCCTTGCCTACCGGCAGGTTGATGACCGACATGGCGGTGGTGATGTTCATAATGCAGGCGAGAACGGGCTGCCGATCAGCCGTCTCCCGCATGGCATCGAAGCGATCCTGGGCCTGCTGATCCGGCAAATCGTTGGACAGCAGGTCGAACAGCTTGGGGAATTTGTGCGGCAGCGCCGCCCACGTGAGGCCGGCGAAGTTAAAGGTGGAATCCCGCGGCAGGAGCATGATGTCCAACACCTGCACCGTGCCTTTCCGGATGTGGACGGGAGTGAAGCCCGCGTCGAGATACCCGGCCGCGGAAACGATCACGGTGTAGTTGTCACCGAAGTTGTCGAACACCGGCAAATCCTGGAACAAAACCGAGGGTCCGTTATGGAAATCGGCCGATTGTTCCTTCTGGTTGCCGTCGATCACGCGGATCAGCAACTTCTTGTCGGTGGTGAGTGGCTGGCGTGTGCCGTCGAACACGTTGACCGTCAGACTTGCAGGCGAATCAGGCATATAATGCTCCTGCCGCGTATGTGGGTCTCCGCAGAATATCGGACATGCCGCGTCGCTGACTTACCGATTGTGTCGGAAGTCCCTGCCGGCGTCAAGTCTGTCCGGTTGCGAAGTTTGGCTGGTTTCTCCGCACCTCATTTTTGGTCGCGCGCCCCGTGCCCTCGTGGGGGCAGCAGGCGATCAGGAGGAATCCTGGGGCTATAGGGGAACAGTGAACCCGTCCCAAAGGGCGGCTTTCGCACGTTGGCCCCCAGGGCGGCAACCTGGCTCCGTCCTACCAGGCCGGGGCTCCGTCGCAACGGTGGCACGCCTGTTCTTGCATGGACAATTGGCGCGGCACTGGGGGGATTCTGGGGGTACCCCGCATGGTAAGGATAAGGAAATTCGGGTAAGGATGGGTAAATTTACAAAACAGCCACGGCTTTGGCGTGGCGCGGCAACTGGCGTGTTCACTAGGGGATACGCTGAAAATAAAGGACTTAGTTTGGCTCCCCAAGTGCAACGCCAGTACGAACACTCGTTTGGAGAATTTGGGCGGGGCGGGTGTGATCGAGGTGTTAACCAATCGGGGGAGTTTCGGAATAGCGTTCAGAGATTACGCGTGGATGCAGTATGGCACCTTGGCTCGGCGAGAGGGTGGCTTTCGAACGGATTCTCCCGCCGGGTACCGGGTACGGGTTCAGCTTTTTGAGAACCGCGACTCCATCACCAGGATCTCAAAGTAGTTACCGGAACAGCTCGCCCAGCGCCCGGGTTCAGACTGTCCCGGCACGGAGTGCACGCTTGCCGGCCACCACAAGCGCGGGCGCTGATCCCCCACAGTCGGCTCCAGCAACGTCTCGCCCCCGTATACCTCACATAGGTTGGCGTCGTCGCATGGGATGCTGACAACTCGTAAGTGCGCACGCCGGTCCCAGGCGCGTACGTTCCAATGTCCTTCGACCTGGGTGCAGACAAACAGCAACTCGTCATCGTCCGACCAACCGAGGGCCTTCACCGTTCCATCAGGGCAATCGAGATCCGCAATATGCATCCCCTTCCGCCAATCCCAGAGGCGCACTTTCCCGTCGCCGCCTACACCCGCCAGCAGCGAATCTGCGCCCGCGGCGCTGATGTGCACCGTGCCGCCATGGCCACCGCGCAGGGTTTGGATTGTCCGGCCCGTCGCACCATCGATGACCCTGATTGTCCCGTCGGCACACGCGGCGAACTCGACACCGCCGTTGCGTGACCAACTCCAGGCGACAGCTTCGGCTGCGGCCACCCTCGCGTCGGCTCTGTTCTGCCAGTAGGATAGGCTATCGCGGCTTCCTGGGAAGACAAGTCGGCGCTCGGTCTCGTCCCAGAAAAGCGGTCTCGGGACATCCCTAATCAACGGATCCTCGTCAGGATTGCCAATCACGAGTTGCACGACCTTCGTCTGGGAGGCTACATTCCATGTGGTTGCGAAAACGAACGCACTGGAGCGGCCAGGATCTGGGATCTCAGTGATTGCTGTCACAAATCGGCCACAGTCCGACAGGCCTACGCCGTGCACTTTCCCGATGATCCCGCCGAATGTATCTTTGAAGTTGCAGACGGCCGAGAGGTGCCCGGTCCGCGCCTCCCAAACGCGGACCGAGTCAAACGACGCCGACGCAACGCGACTGCCTTCCCTAGACCACGTGACCGCCCGTATACAGTTCCAATGGTCTCGCCTTCTCAGGGTGGAAGTGCGGTGCGCGTCTTCAAGCGCCCACATGTATATGCAGTTCCGGTCAGACACCGCCAGCCGCGATGAATCCGGCGAGAAGGCAAGGCCAACAACTGCGTGTTCGTGTTCTTCGACAACAAAGAGCGCTTCGCCAGTCTGAGAATCCGCTATGCGAACCTGAACAGATGAACCAGAAGCTACCTTCGTGCCGTCCGGCGAGAAGGTCACAGCGGCCACGGCGTTGCTGTGCGCTTCGACCTTTCGGCGGTCAATGATCTGCTCCGCATTTGGTGCGGCAGGAATGCGCCAGAAAATGGAGGTGTCCGCGCTGGCTGCCTCCAATACATAGTCTCTCAACCGGCGAGCAAGCAATGCAAGTAATCAGGCAATCGCGGTAACCGGGGAAATGATGGTCCCACAGAGCGACGAAGCAGGGGGCGGTGACCAGGTGAGCTCGATCGCGACAATCCAGGCAATCCCACAGCACGGTAGAGGAGTATCGGATGTTCCCTATCTCTGTCGCTGAAGCGCCAGACAGAGTGGATTCGTCCGGACCAAACGCCAGGTCTTTCACCTCCAGCTCGTGCTCGAAGGTTACCTCCGGTGTCCAAGTCGCCGTTCTCCACAAGTGGATGTTGCGATGGCTGCTAAACGCAAGGCTCTTGCCGTCAGGTGAGAATGCGATATGAGCATCGATCCAGACAGGAGCATCAAGTCGTGCGACAACGCATCCGGAGTCCACTTCGACGACGGCTAGCTGACCAGCAGTCGGCGTGGCTATGCAACGTCCATCCGGCGAAATCGCAATTGCCTCAAGCCCACCGGCGAATACAGGGTAGCGCGCAATTTGCTTGCCCGTGCCTACGTCCCATACATACACGCAGCCATCGGCTGAAGCCGTAAGGAGCCGGGTGCCATCGGGTGAAAACACGACGTCGCGTGAGCCACCCACGTTTGAGATCTTCAGCGTGTATCCAGAGTCTACAGGCATCCGCGGCGGCCGCACAGACCGGAGCCAGTAGTTTGGTCGTGTGGGGTGCACGGCGTCACTCCGGCGCAACTTGTCGAGCAATCTTCGCAGAACTCCAGTGCTGGCTGGAGCTACCGTGCCACGCCACTGCTCGAGCAGTTTCGAGAGCTTCGGCTCCTGCCGATTCCACGGCGCTTGGCGTGGTTCAGAACCTTCTTCGGGCGCTTCGTAGTGCGCTTCGGCTTCCGCGCAGTCACACCACCAGGCCTCATTCCAGAGCGTCTGGAAGAGGGCTTGTGGATAGTCTCTGTGGTGCCGATGGATAAACTGTAGATGCGGTCGAACGGCCTGCTCGAGCAACCGCAAGTTCTGCCGCCACGGCCGCTCGCTCGGCAGTGCCTGCCAAGCCTCACGGAAGTCATCCGCCAGTTCGAACACCATCCCCGGCTCGCTGAAACCCGGGCGGTGCGCAGGGCTTCGGTGAGGAGCATCAGGGCCAGCAACCCGGCTACCTCACCGTCCTCCGGCATGAGAGCACGGACCAGGCGAGTGAGCCGGATCGCCTCGGCGGTCAGGTCGTGACGTACGGGATCCGTGTCGGGGCCGGTCGCTAAGTAGCCCTCGTTGAAGACGAGGAAGAGGACGGCGAGTACGCCGGTGATGCGTGCCGGAAGATCCTCCGCGGACGGCACCCGATAAGGGATGCGAGCCGCCCTGATCTTGGTCTTCGCGCGGGTGATCCGCTGCCCCATGGCGGTCTCTTCCACCAGGAAGGCACGGGCGATTTCGGGTACGGTCAGACGGCCGACCATACGCAGCGTCAGCGCCACGCGATTCTCCATCGAGAGCGCCGGGTGACAGCAGGTGAAGATCAGCTGGAGCCGCTCGTCGCCGATGGCGTCGAGAGGCTCGGATTGGTCGTCGTTGTACAGCAGCTGAGCCTCCTTCTGCTTGAAGTCGCCCTTGATCTCACGCCGGATACGGTCGATGGCTTTGCGCTTGGAGGTGGTGGTCAGCCACGCGCCGGGATTTGGGGGTACGCCGTCGGCCGGCCACCGCTCGACGGCGGTCGCGAACGCTTCGGCCGCCGCCTCCTCAGCGATGTCGAGGTTACCGAAACGCCTGGTCAGGGCGGCGACCACCCGCGCCCACTCCTCGTGATGCGCCTGCGTGATCGCCTCCCGGACGTCGCTCACGCCGGGTCGGCCAGTAACGGTCGCACCTCGACCTTCCGATTGCAGTGCTTCGACCCCTCGGCGGCGAGCTTGAGCGCTATGTCGAGGTGAGGGGCCTCGATGATCCAGAAGCCGGCGAGGTACTCTTTCGATTCCAGGAAGGGCCCGTCGGTGAACACCGGCTCCTTACCCCGGTTGTCGATGACGGTGGCCGTGTTGGGTGCGCCGATGCCGGCGGCGAAGACCCAGTGGCCCTCGGCCTGGAGCCGTTCGTTGAACACGTCGATGGCAGCCACTTCGGCCGGGGTGGCAAGGCCGGTATTGTCGTCAATCACGGAAACCAGATACTTCATCTCGAATCATCTCCTCTGTTTGGGGCGCGCGTGGGTGGCCCCTCGCTCCTACTACGAACAGATCTGCCCCAATCCGACACCGCCCCCCCGGATTTGTTTCGATTGCAGTGACTGTCCCGATTGTACGCCCGCCAACGAGGTAACAAGTTCAAACCCCGGCAGCCCGACCAAATTCTTCCATAGCTTTGCCGGTGGTCAGAACCACCTTGCCGAACTGTTCGTTGGACTCCAGGTAGCGATGAGCGTCAGCGACGTCCTCTAGAGGGAAGGTGCGGTCGACGACGGCGGTCATGGAGCCTTCGCTCAGGCGATCGAACAGGAAGCGGTGGGCATTTTCCAACTCGCCGGGGAAGCGGCGCATCGACAGGATGCGGTAGGCGTGCACGGTCAGGCACTTCTGCAAGGCAGTGAGGAGCGGGAACACGGTCAGCTCTGTGCTGAGCGTGCCGTATAGGATGATGCGCGCTCCAAGGTTGGCCACCTTCGCCAGCCTCGCCACCATACCGCCGCCGACGGCATCGAAGACCACGTCCACACCCGCGCCGGCGGTGATCTCTTCGACGCGGGTGACCAGGTTCTCCTCTCCGCTGACGATCACGAAGTCCGCGCCGGCGGCGGTGAGGAGCGGCTTCTTGCGCGCCGTGCGCGTTACCGCGATGACCCGGGCGCTGAGCCATTTCGCAATCTGGATGGCGGCGATTCCGACGCTGCTGCTGGCGGCGGTGACGACAACGAAGTTGCCGGCGCCCAATTTGCCGAAATACACCAGGCCGCCGTAGGCGGTGAGGCCGGACATCCAGACCGATGCGGCCTCGATGGGGGACAGGCGGGCGGGATAGCGCGCGAGTGCGGCGGCGGGGACCACGACGGAATCTCCATAGACGCCGTAGTCGCGCATCGAAAACACGGGCAGGGTGGCCACCGGCTCGCCGGTTTCAAAGCCCTCCACGCCGGGGCCGACTTCCAGGATGGTGCCGGCCGCTTCCAGCCCAAGGGTGGCCGGGAAAACCTCCGGGATTTCCAGGTAGCGCCCCTGACGGAAGGCGATTTCGGCACGATTCAACCCGATGGCGTCGATAGCGAGCAGGACTTCCCCGGCGCCGGGGCGGCGAACCGGGCGGTCTTCGACGCGCAGGACGTCGGGTGGGCCGGGCTCGTGGAAAACGACAATGCGCGGCATGGCTTATCGTGGGGCCGTGATCCGCACCTCGCAGCCGAGGCTGGAATACCCGCGCGACGGGGCGAAGATTTCCGCCTCGCCCGCGAGGCCGGAACGCGCGATGAACTGGCGAATTTCGTCGAGGGTGTATTTCTCTTCCAACCGGCTGGGCTCGACGCCGGCCTCTGCACGGAGGCGGTTGAACATGGTGAGCGCGGCCGGGTCGGGATCTCGCCGGATTTCATGGATCAGCGCCACGCCGCCGGGGGCGAGCACGCGGCGGATTTCGAGCAGCGCCGCGGCCGGGTCTGCCCAGTGGTGGAGCGTGGAGCGGCTGATGACGAAATCGATGGAGCCCGGCGGGAAGGGGAGATGGTGGATGTCGCCCTGCACCAGGACGATGCCCGCGCCGACGTTGCCGCGGGAGAGCTGGATCATGTCCGCGAAATAATCGAGTCCGATGAACCGCACGGCGCTCAACTCGGCGTGCCCGGCCAGGCGGCTCAGGAACTGGCAGGTGCCGCAACCGGCGTCCAGAAGGCGGCGGCCGGAGGGATTGGCGCGGAACTCCTGCAGCAAGCGGTCGGCAAGCAGGCGGTCGAAACGGCCGAGGAAGGCCTGGGTGTAGCGGTCGTACGCTTCCGCGGAGTAGTGGACGGGGATGTTGGCGCGCGGCTGACTACTCATGGATTCCTTTCCCGCACACTCGCTCGACGGCCGCGAGTAAGAGCGTTCGTTCATCGGAGCTGTTGGCTTCGGCGGCGATGGCGATCTCGCCGGCGATCCGGTCCACAATCTCGGTGGTGAAGGAGTAACCCATCTCCTGCAAGCGCGAGCCAATGGCGGCGCGGCCGCTGTGCTTGCCGATGATGAAACGGTGGCCTTCGGCGCCGACCAGCGCCGGCGGAAACGGCAGGTAGGTGGCGGGGTCTTTCAGCAGGCCGTCCTGGTGCACGCCGGCTTCGGTGGCGAAGACATTGGAGCCGACGATGGACTTGTTCGGCGAAACCGCGAGCCCGGTTTCCGCGGCCACCAGGCGGCTCAGCGACAAGAGACGGTCGAGCTTGAGCGAATGGCGGCACTGGTACTGCTCCGGGTGCAACGAGAGCGTGAGCGCCACCTCTTCCAGGGAGGCGTTGCCGGCCCGCTCGCCGAGTCCGTTGACGGTGCACTGCGCGATGCGGGCGCCTTCCTCGATTGCGGCCAGGGTGTTGGCGGTGGCGAGCCCCAGGTCGTCGTGAAAGTGGGCAGCCAGCGGAATCCTGGCCAGGGCGGGCGTGCCCTCCATAATGCGCCGGAGGAACGTGCGGACTCCTTCGGGGGTCAGAATGCCCACGGTGTCCGGGAAGGAGACGGAGCTTGCACCGGAGTCGATCGCGGCGGTGTAGGCCTCGCAGAGAAATTCGGGTTCGGTGCGGGAGGCGTCTTCGGGGCTGAAGGAGACGAAGTGGAACGTCTTGCGGGCGTACGCGATGCTGGAGGCGATCATCGACAGGACTTCGCGCCTGTTCTTGCGCAGCTTGACGTCGCGGTGGAGCGGGCTGGTGGCAAGGAAGATGTTGACCACGCTGCGGAACGGGTTGCATCCCTCGAACGCGGCGCGGGCGGCGTCGATGTCTCCCGGCAGAGCGCGGCACAGGGCCATCACCACGGGGCCGCGGACTTCGCGCACGATGGCGCGAACGGCCTCGATTTCCGAGGCGCTGCACGCCGGAAATCCGGCTTCGATGGAGTTGACGCCGGCGTCCGCCAGCGCCCGCGCGATGCGCACCTTCTGTTCGGGGCGCAGGGCCGCGCCGGCCATCTGCTCGCCATCGCGCAGGGTGGTGTCGCTCAGCAGGATGCGACGGAGGGCCGAAGCGTCATCCATAGTAGCGCACCACAATTTCCACGACGCAGGCCGGAATCATGCCGCCCTTGCGCTCTATGGTGATCATCCAGACAGCCTGATTGGAGTCTTTCAAACGCTCGCACTGCATGAGGCGTATGCGGCCGCGGACCAGGGAGCCCACCGGCACGGCAGAGAGAAAACGGGCATAGTTCAAGGCGACTACGAGGCCATACTGGACGCCGCGGATCTTCACCGCGGACATGAGGAAGTGGCCGGCCATGGACAGGTTGAAGAAGCCGTGCGAGATGGTGCCGTGGAAGGGAGATTCGGCTTTCGCGCGCTCCGGGTCCACGTGGATCCACTGGCGATCGAAGGTCAGGTCGGCGAAGCGATTGACCTGGTCCTGCGTCATCTCGACATAGCCGGTGAGCGCCACTTCCCGCTTGACGAGTTGCTCCAGGGCGTCGAAGTTCTCAATTACGGTTTCCAGGGGCGAGGGCATGTCAGTCGGCGCGCTCCACGGCGATGGCGGCGGTGTTGCCGCCGAAGGCGAAGGAATTGGAGAGGGCCACGTGAATTTCCTGCGGCCGCGCGGCGCCGCGCACCAGGTCTATATCGGCAAAGTCGGGCTCGGGGTTTTCCAGGCCGACCGTGGCCGGGACGCAGCCGCGCTGAAGGGCGAGCAGCATGGCGACGAACTCGACGTTGCCGGTGGCGCCGAGCGAGTGTCCATGGTGCCCCTTGGTGGAACTGACGCCCACCGGCAAGCCGCTTCGCCGGCCGGAGAGAAGGCGGCGGATGGCGGTCAGCTCCGCCTTGTCATTTGCCTCGGTGCCGGTGCCGTGGGCGTTGATGTAGCCGAGCCGGTCGAGGCGCTCCTGGGACTTGCCGAGCGCATTCCACATGGCGCGAAGAGCGGTGTCGCCGGACGGGTCGGGCGAGGTGGCATGGTGGGCCTCGTTGACGGCGCAGTAGCCGGCCACGCGAGCGATGATGGAAGCGCCGCGCCGCCGGGCGAACTCTTCGTCTTCGAGCACGACGAGCGCGAAGCCGTCGCCGAGCATCATCCCGTCGCGGGCGACATCGAAGGGGTGGCAGCCGTTCTTGCCGACGAGGCGGAGGATGTTGAAACCGGTGACCGAAATGTCGCTGAAGTAGCCGTAGCCGCCGGCGAAGACGCGGGTGGCGCGGCCATGCCGGATCCAGTCGTAGCCGATGCCGATGGAACTGGTTCCCGAGGCGCAGGCGGTGGAGATCATCGCCGAGGGCCCCTGCGCGTCGAGTCGGGCGGCCAGGTCGCTCAAGAAAGCCGCCGAACTGAGCCAGGTGTTGGAGCCCGGTGGTTCCGGTTCGGCAGGGTATCCAAGGCGGCTGCGCAGGAAGTTAACGAAGCGTCCGGTGGCTCCGCCGTGCGAGGAACCCAGGCACAGCCCGGTATCGTAGGGGGAGAGATCGCCGGCGGGCGCGTCAAGTTCGGCCAAAACGTCGTCCACGACGTGCTGCATGATCTGGTGCGCGCAGCGGTCGTCCCCGGACGCATCGCCGGGAAGTTCGGGGATGGCGGCGGCGGACTTAGAGCGGTACGCCCAATGGCTGACGTCTAGGCGGGCGATGTCCCGGCGGGCGGATTCCATGCCGGCGAGGCCCTGCCAGAAGGCGTCGAGGCCGCGGCCATACGGAGTCCAGGCGGCCATGCTGACAACGACTACGCTGCGGTTCATATGGTTCCTCCGCCATCGAGTTCGAGGGTCTGGCCGACGAGGTAGGTGAGGTCGGGCCGCAGCAGGGCCGAGACGGCGGCGGCCACCTCATCCGCTCTCGCGATACGGCCGAGAGCGATGCGCGAGGCGGCGGCGTCGAGGGTTGCGCGGGTGGCTGCGTCGAGCATGTCGGTGTCGGTCCAGGCGGGCGCGACGCCGTTGATGCGGATTCCCCGGGACACCATTTCGCGGGCGAGGCCGCGGGTCAGGTTGGTGAGCGCCGCCTTGGAGGCACTATACGCGGTGAGACCAACCTGGGGTTGAGCGCCGGAGCGCGAAGAGATGTTGATGATGGCGCCGGATTTGCGCGGCAGCATGAGACGGATGGCTGCCTGGGAACAGAGCACCGCTCCCTTGAGGTTGGCCTCTATGATCTCAAAGAATTTGGCGGGGGGCGTGAGCGCAAAGAGGCCGGAGTAGGTTCGTCCCGCATTGTTGACGAGGACATCGAGGCGGCCGTGGCGCTGGCGGATTTGGGCAAACATGGCGGCGACCTCGTCGGCGTTGCAGACGTCCGCGCGGCAGATCCAGCCGCGCCCGCCGGAACTCTCGATGAGGCGGAGCGTTTCCTCGGCGGCGTCCTGGCGGGCCACGTAGTTGATGACGACGGTGTAGCCGTCGCTGGCGAGGCGCTCGCAAATGGCGCGGCCGATTCCGCGCGAGCCCCCGGTAACGAGGGCGATGGCTTCTTGGGGGTTGGGGGTCATGGCTGGTCACTTAATACGAACGCAGTGTTCTGGCCGGACATGTCGTAACTGAGCGCGAGGGCCACTCCGGGGCGGCGCGGCACGGGTTTTCCGGTAACGATGTTGACGGCTTGATTGCCCGGCGCGGCGGGGGCGCCGGCGGTAGGCGGCACGACATTGGAAACACTTCGGCGATGGCCTCAAGTTCCGGGCCGTCGATGGCTGCCAGCCCATTGGCGGCGCCCGAGATACAGGAGACGTCGCCGGGTTGGCGGCCGGCATCGCGGAGACCGCGGCGGATGGCTTCGACGATATCGTGGGAATCGCGCTCGGCCGGATTGCGAACGGCGCGCCGGTCCGTGACGGTGGCGAAGCCGTTCAACCAGGCGAGCGGTTTGACGCCTCTCGCTGCGGCGTACTCGTGTCTTTCCAGGACGAAGAAGACGCTCGCGTCGCTGGGAATCAACCCGCGGGAGGCGGCGGCGTAGGGGCTGCCGGCGAGCCCGGCGCCGGAGGACGAGGTCAGGCCGCCACGGTAGCAGAACTCGAAGATGTAATCGGAGAGCTCATCGAAGCCGCCGGCGAGAAAGACGTCCGCGGCGGCGTCGCGGAGAAGGTCGAGGGCGGCGCCCGGGGAGGGCGCACCGAAGTGCATGGTGCTGGGGCCGCGCAGACGAAAGCGAATCGCCAGGGCGCCCAGGACGCTGTTGGCAATGGTCTGCACGAACTGCAGGCCGCTGACGGCGCTGGGGCCCTTGGTCCAGAGCTTCTCGTAGTATTCGGCGATCACCTGATGCTGGCCGAAGTTCCGGTTGACGATCAGGCCGGCGCGGTCGCGGTCCACCACGGCGCCGGCGCCGGAGGCAGTCCACGCCTCTTCGGCGGCGATCTGGGTCAACAGGGCCGGCCGCGACGGCCGGGTGGTCCCGGAGGCAGGCGCGCTGGCGCTTAGAAAGTCGGCTGCCGGCGCTTCGAGGGAGATGCCGCAAGTGCCGTCGGCACGTTTTCGGCGCGTGCGGGGGGCCGGCTCGCCATCGAGCAGGGCGCGCCAGATTCGCTCCACGCCGATTCCATGGGCGGACACACAGCCGATTCCGGTGATGGCAGCGCTGGTGCTCATGATGTTTGCGAGCCTCCGGAATGCGCGGCGGCCAACTCTCCGGGCCGCTCGCCCACCAGTGACAGCATCGCGCGATCCTTGACGGGGACCGGCAACGTGCCGTCGCCCACTTCGAAGCGGGCGGGTATTTCTTCGCGAGACAGGGAGCGGGCGCAGAACTGCCGCAGCTCGTCGATTGAAGGTGGCGTGTGCCCGGCGCGGAAGGAGAGCGTTGCTACCGGGGCCTCTCCCCAGAATGGATGAGGCCGCGATTCCACACGCGCGCGCTCCACGGCCGGATGGCGCAGCAGCGCCTCTTCAATTGGCTCCGCGGCGATGAGGACGCCGCCGTGGTTGATGGCGCGGTCGAGGCGTCCGCGGACATAGAGGCGGCCTTCGGAAATCTCGCCAAGGTCTGAGGTTCCAAGGGAATGGTCTGCGCCTTCCTCCCACGGCGCATCGGCGTAGGAGCGCATGAGGGATCGGCCGCGGACACAGATTTCGGATGCGCCGTCGGCGGACTTGCGGAAGAAGATCTCCATGTTCGGCAGGGGGGCGCCGACACAGGCGGGGTCGATGTTCTGGCGGTCCACGAACCCCGTTGCCACGCGCGGGCCGGCTTCGGTGAGGCCGTAGGTAATGGCGAAGCGGGCATGGGGCAGCAGGTCCATGGCTTCGGCCAGCGTGTCGCGATTGGCGCGGCTGGCGCCGACGGTGACGAGACGCAGACGGGGGCAGGCGCGGCGCGTCCGGCGCAGCCCTTCCAGCAGGATGTTCAAGACCGGCGGTGCCAGCGTCAGGGTAGTGATCTCGCACTCTTCCAACTGGCGGCAGAGCGAGGGCGCCAGCAGCGGCTGTTGCGGACAGCAGATGGCGGCGCCGACGGCGAGGTGGCAAAGGCACTGGTGGATGAGCGCGTAGGCGTGCGCCACGGGCAGGACCACCATGGTGCGGTCATCGTCGCGCAGGCCAAGGGCCGCGACGTTGGAGCGGATGTTGGCGAGGACAGCGTAATGCTGTAAGACCACGCCCCGCGCGGCCCGCGTAGAGCCTGAGCTCCAGATGATGAGGGCGGGGTCGACGTCCAGCGGTGAGCGCCGGGCGGGCGCTCCGGCGGGCGGCGTTCCGAAGATGCGCGCGTGGCCATCGGCATCGAAGCCGGTGGAAGCTAGCGCCGGCACCAAAGGCGCGGTTTCGTCGAAGGCCGGAAGGTGGTAATGGGGCGGAGCGATCACCCCGGACAAACGCGCGCCCGAGACCGCGTGGCTCAAACGCGCGCCGGTCTGGTTGTGTTGGATGGGCGCCGAAACGGCGCCCAAGCGGGCCAGCGCGAACAGAGTAACGAAGAAGTCGGCGGAGTTTTCGGCGATCAGGCCCCAGCGCTGGAATCGCCCCACCCCGCACTTCGCCAGAACTTCGGAGCGCGCCACGGATCGTTCCCGAAGCTCCTCAAACGTGAGCGCTTCGCTACCCTGAATGGCGACGCGCGCCGGATACAAACGGGCCGGCCAATCCAGCAGGTCCGCGACGGTGAGCGGAGCGCAGCCAATCGCCTCGCTGATGGGTATCATTGCGCCGCCGATGCGGATGCCACCCCCTGGGTCTCGACCTGCTTCCGTAGATAGTCGGCGAGCGAGGATACGCTGTAGAAATCGCCCGCCTCTATGTCGTCCAGCGGCGACTGGAACCGGTCGGATAGAGCGGCCAGTATCTCCAGGCTGCTGAGCGAATCCAGCCCCAGACCACCGGCCGCCTCCGGGCCGAACAGCGGCGCATTCTCGTCGATGCTTTCCGGCGCTATCGAGAGTGTTAGCGAGTCGACGATCGTTTTCCGAATGACATCCTCAATTCGCTCTGTCACGGTAGTTTCTCCCATTTCTAAGTCTCCTTCTGTATCTTTTGCCGACACTCATACAGCAACTAGTCAGCCGCCACTTGCGCGGACAGCGGCTGCAACGTCTCCACCTTGTACTTTTCCGCTAAGTGGCCCAAGGTTCTCCACAGCCGGTTGGGGATTGGCGTCCCTTCGCGCAGCCGCAGGGCCGCGCAACGCGCTTCCTTCTCGCCCGCAACCAGCACCTCATCGAAGCCCGGCGCCGGCGGCGTGGATTTGACCATGCCGACCAGGCGGCCGATGCGCGCCTCAAATTCGCCGACTGGCAGGAAGCGGCGGAAATCGATGGCCAGGAACGTCTGGCTGATTCCGGCGGGACGACCGCGCGCGCGCAGCGACCCGACCTCCTTGCCAATGGGACCGCCGCTCAGAACGCCGCAGAGGATCTCGACGGCGACGGCAAGGCCGCTGCCCTTGTACCCGGCAACGCGTCCGCCGAGCGGGAGCACCGTGCCTTTCAACGCCGCCGAGGCGTTGGTGGTTGGGTTGCCCGCGGCGTCGAGCGCCCATTCCTCCGGGATGGCCGAGTCGCCATCCAGCACCGCGTCCACGATTCTTCCGGCGGCGACGGAGGTGGTGGCCATGTCCAGCAGCCACGGCCCGGGCGCGGCGACGCAAATCGGGTTGGTACCGAGGCGCGCCTCCCTGCCCTGCCACGGCGCCACCAGGGGAGAGGAGTTCGATAGGACGATGCCGAGACAGTCCGCACTGGAAATGCGGGAGCCCCAGTATGCGGCGCGGCCAAAGTGGTTGGAATTGCGAGCGACCACCAGTCCGATGGTGAAACGGCGAGCCAGTTCCACAGCCTCGGCGCAGCAGCGGGCCGCGACGACCTGCCCCAGGCCGTTTTCCCCATCGAACAGCAGGCAGCTTCCGAACTCGCCGGTGACCTGCCCGGAGGATTTCGCGTTGACGTCGCCAGAGGCGAGTTGATCGACATACAGCGGGAGCAGTTGGACGCCGTGCGAATCGACGCCGGAGGCGTTAGCCGCCACCAGCGACGCGGCGGTCAATTCGGCAGCTTCGGCGGGGACGCCGTTGGCAAGCAGGATCTGGCGTGCGAAGCGCTGAAGCTCGGTGGTGGAGACGTTGGGCATGGGGTTTGAATACGGCGAAGCTCAGTGCGCCGCCATGCTCCCGGCGGCGCGCGCCACGGTCACAATCATGCCGGCCTCAAGCAAGGCCTCCAGGGCGCCACTTACTTCCTCCGGCGGGAATTGCCCCTCCAGACCCGCCACCACGTCTCGCCCGCTACGCTCAGTGCTCAACCGGTCGTGAATCGCCGCAACCAATGGTGTCATCGCCAAGGCATCGCCGGTATGCAAACTGACCAGCGCGTCGCCGCTGGACATCTTCAGAACATCCACGTTTTCGAGGTCGAGGCAGAAAACCTCGTCGAGAAGCGCCGACTGGTCCCCGGTCTCCGCGGTGGTTGGCGCGCCTTCGAAGACGCTCCAGGAGTGCAGGTGGCACCACTCCTCCCAGCAGGCCGGGTCGGCGTGGACCTCGCGTTCCAAGATGGAGACGAGGTGCTGCGACGCGCGCTGGCAGAACTCGTCGATGGTCTCGCCGCTGTCTCTGGAGAGCGGGTCCTCGATGCGCAGCGCGATGCCGTCATCGCCCTGGTTATGCGCGATGGCGAGGATCAACGGCGCGCCGGTGCGGGCGCTCAGATAGGCGAGTCCCATCCGAACCCGCATGCTGGTGTCGCAAAACTTCACCGCCAGTGAACTCTTGGCCGACTGCGTGTCCGTAACGCCGGTGTGGCCGTCAAACCAGCCGATCAGGGTGCGGCGCTCGCGGAGGGCGCAGGCCATCTTCCAGACGGCGGTGGGCTCCTCCGAGTTGATGTATCTCACCGGTTCGGCAAGGCCGAGGCGATAGTGGCTCTCGCGAGAGAGCCAGCGGCGCTGCTCTTCCTGAAAATTCGCGTCGTCCATCAACAGGGTGACAGGCATGCTGGCCCTGGAGTTCAGAATGAGCGGGATCCAATTGTAGGGGCCGATCTGGAAGGAGGTCAGCACCACGCCACGGTGTAGCTCGTGGGCACGCCGCACCTTCTCGATGCCCTCCAGGGTTACGCCGGGCAACTCCTCGTGGTCGATCCAGTGGCGCAGGTTGCGGTTTCTCCGCTCGGCGCACTGCCGTGCCAGCGTGCGAAGCTCGGGCGGGGTGGCGCGGCGGCGCATCGCCAGACGCATGCCGAGATAGCCAAGCTGCTCAATGTCGGTAAGGTGCGTCACGAGATTGAGTCCTCCGCCGATGTGGGAAATGAAGAAGCCAGGAGCGCCAGAAGCAAGTGCACCGCCGCGGAGGCCGACCGGGAGTAGGGGTCTCGCTCGGGGTTCAGCTCTACGATGTCGACGCCGGCGAGGCGCCGCCGCGACGCCAGGCAGGTGAGAAAGTCGCGAAGCTTTTCGAAGGAGAATCCACCGGGAAGCGGCACGTTCGTGCCCGGCGCGACGGATGGGTCGAGGACGTCAATGTCGAAGGATACGTAGCACGGCATGCTTTCGGGAAGGAATGAGAGTGCCAGTTCCGGACCATTGCGGATCAGATCGGCGGCGCTGACCAAGTGGTGAGACGAACTTAATAGCGGCTGCTTTGCGCCTAAGTATCCGCGCAGCCCCACAGTAACGAACGGCATCCCGGGAAATTCCTCAATCAGCCACCGGGCGACGCTTCCGTTGGCCGGAGCGCCGGTTCCTGTCCGCTCGCTCAAGTCGGAATGCGCATCCAGGTGGAGAACGGAGACGGGGTCGCGTGAGACGCCGCGAAGCGCCGACACAGCCCAGTAGGAGATGGAATGGTCGCCGCCAAGGAGCACCGGAAGGCTACCGAGCGCGACGCATGTTCTTACGGCACGGGTCAGGCGCGTTCCGAAATGCGACGCTGACTCGCCAACTCCAGGTTGTATGTCGCCGGCATCGGCAAAGGTGGTGCCGGCGAGAATCTGTCGCGCCGAAGCGCTATCGTACCAACCGCGCGGGCGGCCTGTTGAAGGGTCCGTCGTGTAGTCGATCTGGCTTGAGGCCACGCGTAAGCCCGCCGGCCCTCCACGCGCGCCACTGCCGGTTTGACTAAGTATGTCGCAGGGCGCGCCGATCACGGATATTTGCGCCTCGCCGACCGCCCCCACGGGGCAGCCGAGAAACCTCGGGAAGAAGGGAGTTAGCTCCGAGGGTTGAGCAGCATCGGGGCCGGCTTCGAGGAGTAAGCCCGCATGTAATAACTTTGCAAGTGTGTCGCGGCCCATACCCGCTCTAGAGGAGAAAGTCGAGAGCTCAACGGGCGAGGCTAGGGACTCCAGGCATTCGGCGACGGCTTCCGACACGAAAACTTCAAGCTCGGGATCGGGCCCCTTCAGCCTCACCAGACCTGAATCGCGTCCCAGGAACTTGGCCTGGAGCGATCGCTTCACGATGAAAGGTCGATCCAGGCCGGTCCCGTTGTTGCCGCCGCGAGTCAATGGCACCCCATGAATTACCGAGTCGAGCATCAGATCACGCGGCGGGATGGGTTAACCGTGGGTCAGGATGGCGCCCGGATGCGTGGCTTCCGCAGCCAGTCCGGCAGCCGATCTGGCGGCGGCTCCGGCGCCCAGATTCACGTGGAGGATGCCGCCCTTCAGGCTCGCCGCAGCCGTGCTCTTGCTGATGCCGGACAGAGCCGCCGCACTATTCGCGTCGCCGACGAACACGGTTGCGCTGGTGCTGCCTGCCGGCTTGGAATAGATAGCCTGGAAATCCCCTGTCGTCTTGGCGAAGGGAGTCGCGATGGTTTTCGGAATAACTACGTTGGACATGTATAGCTCCTTTTGAAGTTTGTTTTGGTTCGCGGCCTAGGGACCACGATAACCCTCTCGAGTCTTATCTAGAATATGCGGAATATTCCGCGTGTCAATAGGGTGTTTTATCCGGTGTGTCGCCGGCGCGATTCGCACTTAAGAGCGGCGCCGACGACGTTACCGCAGCACTGTAAACGACTTAGTGCCAGCAGGCACGTGGCCCGTAACTCTACAGCACCCCTGGGGCAGCCACGGCATAAATGTGATCCACCTCACACAACCGGAGAGTGCGCGGCGCCGGTTGCGGTCCTATAGTGCTGACCCTGCTTCAGTAAGTGAGGAGTATACCGGAGCAGCTGGAAACAAATGTAAATTCTTCGCGGATCCGGACACTTAGCGGCGCCGGACGCCCGCGGTCCCGCGGTCCTGGATCTGCTTCAGGTGATGCAGCGCGTGGGTGCGGTGAAAGCGCCTCCACTCCTGCGTGGTGAGGGGCCCGAGGGCGGGATGATCCAGGACCTTCACCTTCGGGCCGAAACGCGCCTCGGCGGCGGCGAGGCGCGTATCCATGGCGGCCAGCGCCTGCTCGACCTTCTGCAAGGACCCCGGGGGTAGCGTGCCTTTCGGGAACGCCTGTTTGGGCGCGGAACGGCCAGGCGGAAACAGTCCCAGACCCACCACCATGAGGGTGGCAATTCGCTCGCGCAGCGTCGCCTTGCGTTCGGAGGGCTTGCCGCCGTGAATCGCCCTAAGCAGGCCTAGCGTCGTGCTGAGGTAGGAGAGGAGCACGTGCTCCAGAATGAGCGCGCTACTCCACTTACCCTCTGGGGCGCGCAGCCAATCCTCGCCTGAGAAGTTACGGGTAACCCGTTCGAACTCGCAGCGGATCTTTTCTAACTCTGGGGACAAGATCACCTCGCGGCCAGCGGCGCCGTGCACACGCACGCCAGTATACCGTAGGCGAGCGGCAGTCGGCGCCAGGACGGTGGCGGCGAGAGCTAAGTTTACAGGTCGATGTCGAACTCGCCGAGGCGAAGAGGGTAGGTTCCGTATTGCCGGACCAGTTTCACGACGTAGTCGTAATTCTGGCCGGACACGTTGGATGGGACCGAGTGGTCCGACTGGAAGATGAGACCGCCGCCCTTGCCCGCGTTCAAGCGCGTGAGCGCGGCGGCTTTGATTTCGTCGGGGCTGCCATCCGCCCACACCATGACGTCCATATTGCCGCAGAACGCGATCTTATGCCCGTAGGTGCGGCGGAGTTCGATCATGTCCATGCCGGCCTTGGACTCAAGCGGGTTGTAGGCGTCCACGCCAATCTCGATGAAGTCTTCAAAGATCCGTTTGGAGCAGCCGCAGCCGTGATAGATGACCGGCAGCCCGTGCGCGTGGCACTCATCGACAATGGCTTTGACGCCGGGTTTGAAGACGCGGCGCCAGTAGGCGGGCGAAAAGAGCATGCCCTTCTTGTAGGCGACGTCGCCCCAGACGACCATGCCATCGAGCCTGCCGTCCGAGGCCTTGATCTGGGCGCGGACGATCTCCAGGGAAAAAGCACAGATGCGTTCGACGAAGCGGGCGATCTCATCGGGGAACTCGCCCATCCAGAGCATGGCGTTTTCGGAGCCGATGATGCGCCAGAGCATCTCATGTCCCTCGCACACGCCGCCGTAGACCGGAAAGTCGCTCCAGCGCTCCGCGACGCGATCGACGAATGGCGGCAGGTCGCGGACAAAGCCATCGCCCACGCCGCTGATCTGGTCGTCGCCGCGATGGAAGTAGCGGCGCTCATCCCAGGGATCGTCGAATTGGAACGCCTCCATCCGCTCGATAGTGGAGGTAGCGAAGTCCACGAAGGCGGGCATGGGCAGGTCGAGGCGCTTGCGGATGGTGGCGCCGAAGCCGGTGCGCACCAGCACCTCCGTCCCGTCGTCGCGCAGGATTTCGAACGGCTGGATGTGCGGATCCATGTTGGGGTTGAGCTGCACCCAGTCCAGATCGTAGTAGCGATAGATGTCGGTGTCGGCGGGCAGGCCAACTTCGCGGCGCCAGCGTTCCAGGAAGCCGCCCCAGAAGAAGTCGCTGACCGGTATGCGGTCGGGTTCGCAGTGCTTCAGGGCACGGTTCATCCGTTCGAGCTTGGCGAGACAATTCGCGGTACGTTGCATGGTCAGGTCCTTTCGATCAGAGAGAAGCGGAGGCAACCACAACCCCGTGCGGCGCAATCTCCCGCTCACGAATCTGGCCTCCACCCAGGATGTCGGTCATGGGGCGGGGAAGCGCAATCTTGACGGGCTGGTTTGTATGGTTAATGAGGATGAACACCTCGCGGCCGGGGCCGGCGCGGCGGCAAACTTCGACACCGTCCGGAACCGCCAGCACAAGGGGACGAACGCCCGCCGCCTGCAGCATGGATTTCGCCGCCTCGCGCATGAGAGAAGCATCCAGAATGGCGCCGAGGTACGAGATATGGCCTTTTCCGAGCGGCTTGGTCACCGCCGCGGCGTGGCCTTCCAGCCAGCCGTTAGGAGCGCCATAACTCAGCGTGGTTTGCACGCCGCTGGCGGGGGAGAGCGTCTCCGCCCAGATGCCGGCATTGCCCTTGCCCCATGCGCCGGACACCGGCACGTCCTCCAGCAGGGCGTAGAACTGCTCCACGCGCGCGCCCAGGGCGGGGACCAGCGGTCCCGGTTGGCGGCGCACGTCGAGCGCATTGAACTCGTCCTTCATGCCCGACCGCGGCCCGAGCACCAGGTGGCCGCCCGCCTCCACCCAGGCGCGCAGGCGCGCGGCCAGCGCATCGGAGATCACGTTCAGACTGGGCGCGGCAATCAGCTTGTAGGCATCGAGCGGCGCGCGCGGGTCGATGATATCGACCGACTGGGTGAGGTCGCGCAGCGGCCGGTAGTAGCCCAGCAGCACGTCCACCACGTCGTAGCGATTGCTCTGCTTGTGAAACTCGATGGCCCAGCGGCTGTCGTAATCGTGCAGGATGGCGACCTGCGATTGCGGAGCCGTGCCGCGCAGAGCCTCACCCGCTTTTGCGAAATCGGCGCCGATCTGCTTGGCTTCCGCGTAGAACGGCAGCGGCCCGCCATCGGGGCCGGCCAGCGACCTGTGATACTGCTCCTGGCCGTTGAGGGCGCTGCGCCATTGCCAGAAGGCCACCGCGTCGGCTCCGTGGCCGACGGCCTGCCAGGCCATGGCGCGGGTCTCTCCGGGGTCGAGCGAATTGCTGATCCCGGCCCAATCCACGAAGCCGGGCTGCATCTCCAGAACCCAGAAATTACGCTGCTTCCAGCCGCGCACCAGATCGTGCGTGGCGCCCATGCGGTATGGTTCCAGATGACCCTGTCCCACGTAAGGGTCCCAGGAAATCAGGTCGAGATCGGCCGCGATATCGGTGCGGTTGAACTTGTTGGCCCAGCCCAGTCCGCCGAGGTTAGTGGTGATGAACTGGCAGGCCGGCGCGAAGCGGCGGATGGCGTCAAGCTGGTTGCGCTGAAACGAGCGCCACTGGTCTGTGACGAAGCGCTTGTAGTCCAGCAGGAGGCCGGGGTTGCCGCGGCCGGTGCCCATGGGGATCTGGTCCCAGTTGTCGTAGGTCTGGCTCCAGTAGGCGGTGACCCAGCGTTTGTTGAGCGCGTCGACGCTGCCGTATTTGGCCTGCAACCATTGATGGAACTGACGCACGGCGTCGTCATCGAACGAATCGTCGGTATACTCATTGCCGATCTGCCAGCCGACCACGTTCGGGTTATTGGCGAAGCGGCGGGCCATTTGCTCTACGACCGCGCGACAGAGTTGCCGGTACTTGAGGCTGGCATAGGAGAACTGGCGGCGCGAGCCGTGGCGCAGGCGCTTGCCATCCTCATCCACGCGCAGCGTCTCGGGGTATTTCTGCGTCAGCCAGGCGGGCGGCGCGTCGGTGGGCGTTCCCAGCACGACCACCATGTTGTGGGCCGGCGCGGCGGTAATGGCGCGGTCCAGCCAGTCCAGGGTGTAGGCGCCCTCGCGCGGCTCCATGCTGCTCCAGGCAAACTCGCCGACGCGCACCATGCGGATGCCGGCGGACTGCATCAGGGACAGGTCGGGCGCCCACTGCGCCTCCGGCCATTGCTCGGGATACCAGGCGACACCCAGCGTCAGCGGGGGCGCTTCCGCGGCGCAGGCAGCGCACGCGAACAACAGGGCGGCCAGGGCGACTTTTCGACGGCTCATCGTGGATCCTTTCGAAGTTGTGGGGCGCCGGGCTCGTCCAAGGGATAGATCAGGTCGACGTTTTTCGGCGTGAGTAACTGGTGCTTGACGAAGGTGGCGGGCGGCACGTTGCCGCCTTCCAGCAGGCTGAGGGCGAGCGGAATCAGCTCGTCGCCGTAACGTTCCGGGAAGTACGCCACGGTGCCGATGAGCCGCGTGCCGCGCCGGCGCAGTTCGTTTCGGGCTTCGAGAATCGCGTTCTGTCCCACCACGGCGCAGACGTTCCCGGCGCCCGCCTCTTCAAAGGCGCGCAGGGCTGCCAGCGCGCAGGTATCGTTGACGGTGCCCACCAGGGTTCGGCGGCGCGGACCCCGCTGGATCCACTTGCGTACCACGGAGAGGATCTGCTGGAAATCGCCCTTGCCATCCAGGTGCACCACGGGAACGTCCGCGATGCGCGGCAGCTCCGCGCGAAGCCCGTCCATCACGCCGGTGATTCGCAGGGCCGGCAGCGGGCCGGCAATGGGCAGGGCGAAGAGCATTACCTGCTCAGCGACGCCATCCCAGTTTTCCTTTGCCCAGCGGCCCAGGGCGCGGCCCCCGATCAAGCCGGCCTGGTAATTGTTGGCGCCGAAGAATGTCGCTCCGGGGTGCGGAATTTCAATGGCGATCACGGGAATCCGCGCCTCCAGGAACTTGGAGGCAATCACCGGGGCGACGCGCTCGTAGGTCTGGTATTCGATCACGGACCGCGCGCACATCATCGAGACAGGCACGGAATCGTTCCGCTTCCGGCGCACGGTGGAAAGGAGGAAGAAGGCCTGAGCGGGTGAAGACGGGTCTGACGTTTGGCGAAAGGTCCCCTCAGCCCGAGAATAGAGTCCAAACCTTTCTGAGAAGGGAAAACCAAAACCAAGACGGTTGGTGGCAGATAGGCGCCTCCCGTTGGTCGGACGTGCGCAGCCCCAACGAATGAGGCAAAATATCAGTACCAGGTGGGCCAAATTAGAGTATCGAAGTGGGCCATGCCGGAGTATCGAACGCAACAGTATTCCGGCGGAACGGCATTCTCGTCCAGCCGGTACCACTGCTCGGCCAGTGCCCCCGCATCGCCTACCGCGACATACGGCAGAAGTGCGTCGAATTCGGCGGCTGGGATCGTGGGGGGCAGCGGCTGCCAGCCGTACCGGTCGCCGAGCAACACAATGAAGTTCGGCCGCACTCCGGTGGCCTGGCAGCGCCGGATCTCACGAAGGCAGATCTCCATCGTCTGCTGGTCAAGCGCGGCCTCGTCGCGAACGCCCCAACGGAGGTCAATGGCCTGAAACCGCGCACCGTGCTGCTCGCACAGCGTGCGTAGCTTCGGAAAGACGTCGCGCTGGAGCGCGTCGCGCTCCTCCTTCAGGTCCTCAAACGTCGAACTGACGAAGACGCGAAACGTGCGGGTTGCGATCAGCATGACGCTAGTTCGGAAAACAGATGATAGCGTCCTTTTCCCCGCCCGCGCTGAGGTTACTCGATCTTCTCGCGGGCGCAGCGAAAACCCACCTGGGGGTCGCTGTCGCCGGGGGGCTGCGCGGCGCGGCTCCAGACGAACACGGTGAAGGACACATCGTCGTGGCTACCGCCCCGCACGACACGGCGCTTGCCGTGGCGTGGGCCTTGCGGATCGGCGAAGCGCGAGGCCCGGTAGTAGCGTGAGCCGTACCAGTCGGACACCCATTCCCAAACATTGCCAAGCATGTTGTAGAGTCCCCAGGCGTTAGGCGTATCGACATCCACCGGCCGCATTGTGGAGATTCCCCTGTCACCGGGCAGCAAGTCCCAGGCGTTCTCGTACATTTCGTCGGTTGCTGCGCCGCTGGTGCCGGCACGCGCGGCGTACTCCCACTCGGCCTCGGTGGGGAGACGGTAGTGATACCCATCTCGGCGCCTGTTCATCCGGCGGAGGAACTCCTGGGTGTCCTCCCAGGAGACGTTCGCGGCCGGATACCGACGCCGAGTTTGGTGTTCATTGCGGAGAATTTCTGCTGGAGCGTTGCGCGTCACAGCGCATTCCCCGTAAGTCTATGAAAACATGGTAGCGCGAACGGGAGTCGAACCCGCTGGCGGCCAGCCCTGCCAGCCCTGGCCGGCTCATCTCAGTCTATCTGGCGTGTTTTCAGTGCTGGCTGTATGGCGGAACTGGCAAAACACCTCCCACAGACGGCTGTGGCGCTGCCCGAATGCTGCCGGATTCGGTTTTCTGGACGCGCCAAAAAGCCGCCAACCATGGCGCACAGGTGGCGCCGGGCACGGCGCTGGAGGCGAGGCCCACCGCCGAAAAAACAAGCCCGGCGTCGGCCGTTGGCTCGCCAGAATTGGCACGCGTTCGCGCACGTGGGCGTTACCGGCGCGACGTCGCCGCCAGGTGGTAGGACGGCGCGAGGTTGCCGCCGGCGGCGCCGAGTGGCGTCGTGGCCGTTCAGCTTGGCGGGTGGGAGCCGGCGGCATGCGGACCCCGAAGGGTCCGATGGGTACCCACCCTTACCCGTTTCGCCTGGCGCCCGATGGGTCATCTCCCTGAAGACGACTTGGGGCCAAATGACCAGGAGTATACTCCCGATATGCTCTACCAACTCTCTCGATTCCTATGGTGGTCCGCTCACCTCACAACTCAAGACTCGCTCACCCTCGTCGGCGTCGTTCTGAGCGGCCTTACTCTCATCATTGTGCTAGTACAACTGCGCCTCATGAAGCACCAGACGTCCCTGATGGAGTCCCAGACCAGGCTCGCGACAAAGCAGGCCGAGATCGCTGATACTCAGCTTGTCATTATGAGCCGGCAAGATGAAATCATGGCTGCCGAGCGCCTCAGACGAGCATGCCTCGAGGTCTCCATTGCCGCAGCGCCCGGCGACCGAACCGTGAACCTCCTCATCAGGAATCTCGGCAACAAGACAGCTAACACATTCTACTGGCATCTCATGATACCGGTGGCAATCATGGAGGAGAATCAAGTTTGGCGCGGCGGGAACAATCCACTGCCGTGCTCAGAGGTGGTTCAGATGGAGGGCCAACCCCACCGGCATTTTGCCGGCTACCAGTCCGATCCATTGTTCCCAACAAGGCAAGCACTGATCGCCTCATTCGCAATCGCCCCCGCATCCCCCCGCGGGGTACATCCGGTTTTCTGGTCTACCATTTGCGAAGACGGCAAGAACCCAGAAGCCGAAACCGACATGAACAGATCGACACTTACCGTAGGCACATAACCATCGCCCATTGCGCGCTCACTCGAAACCAGCAGACTGCCGAGATCGGGCGACTTCTAGCCCGCCGTGGGTTCACTCCTACGCCGCCTACCCGCCACCGCACGTGAGGTAAGCCGTCGATTGCGATAGCTGTCCCCCGACTCCAAGCACGATTGACTGATCTCCAGCGGGAACACCGTTCGGCACCTGGATATTGATCTGGAACAGGCCAGGGTACGTCATGCCTGCGTACAGCACGGTTGCGGGTTTTCCGCCGATTAGGACGCTGATCTGTGAAAGATCAGGTAGCGGATAGGCAACCCAGAACATGGCCAGCCAGCCCACGAGCACCGCCTGCCAAGCACGCCGCGACGCTGGCTATTCCTCCAGCGCGAAGGAAGGCGTCCGACGCCGCCGTCGTCGCCCGGGAGCGAAAGAAGAAGCTCTAATCCTCGTCCTCGTCAACCTTCTTCCAAGAAACCGACACGCTTGATTTTGTTAGGGGAACATTATCGTCCGAGGTCCACGTTTTCCCATCGTCCCAGGAGACAATCGGCTTGCCTTCGGTACTTATCGCTGTCCGCACGGTTGACACTTCCGCCTCATAGTGACAGTTCTTGTTGCCAATGGGAGCCGTCAGAAAGTCGCATTTGTGAGGCTCTTTCAATTTCGTGACGCTCGAATAGCGGACTCCGTATTGAATGGAGTACCTCAGTTTGCTGTGCCATATCGGCTCACCAGCGAGCCACCACATAACGAATAGGCTAATCAAACAGCCCCAATAGCCAAAATCTCCCTTCGAGTCTGACGCCATCTTACACCTCCTTTCGAAGCAGGAGTGCCACAAGC
>JBEKDV010000134.1:0-17789 GCA_050014175.1 Candidatus Solibacter sp.
CCACGAGGCCAACCCGGAACCAGACGGCGCTACACGGGCCACCGGGGCGCGAAAGGGCGGCCACCTCCGCGCGACCAACGACATGTCAACGCTTCCGGCGACCATAACGCCCGCCATGGCGCGGCGCATCGAAATCTGGCCGACCGCCCGGCTGGTGCCGTACGCAAGGAACGCGCGGACCCACTCGCCGGAGCAGGTCGCGCAGATCGCGGCGTCCATCGTGGAGTTTGGATTCACCAATCCGATCCTGGTCGATTCCATGGACGGGATCATCGCCGGCCACGGGCGCCTCCTGGCCGCCCGCAAGTTGGGACTCGCGGAAGTGCCGGTGGTGGTGCTGGACCACCTCAGCGAGACTCAACGGCGGGCATACATCATCGCGGACAACCGGCTGGCCATGAACGCCGGATGGGATGAGAAGGTGCTGGCCCACGAACTCGCCGAACTGGAGCACGAGGGCATGGACCTCGCGCTGGTGGGTTTCAGCGACGCCGAACTGGAGGCGCTGCTCGCGGATAACGAAGCGCCGCCGTCGGATGTGCAGGATGACGTCCCGGAGCCGCCCGCCCAGCCAGTAACCCGGCCCGGAGATGTGTGGTTGATCGGAAGCCACCGTCTGATCTGTGGCGATTGCCGGGACTTCGCCGTCGTCGAGAGACTGATGGCTGGCGTGCGCGCGAACGTGTGCATCACGTCGCCGCCGTACGCCACGCAGCGCGAGTACGATCCCGCGAGCGGCTTCAAGCCGATCCCGCCGGAGGAGTACGCCGAGTGGTATCGGGATGTGGCCGCAAACATCGAGGCTGTCCTCGCGGAAGATGGCTCCTACCTCCTGAACATCAAGGAGCACGCCGACGACGGGGAGCGCGACTTGTACGTGAAGGATCTCGTCATCGCCCACCGGCGGCAGTGGGGCTGGCGGTTTGTGGACGAGTTCTGCTGGCGCAAGACCGACAACGGCGTGCCTGGCGGTTGGGGAAACCGCTTCAAGAACGCCTGGGAACCAGTGTTCCATTTCTGCCGCCAGCAGCAGATCAAGTTCCGGCCGAAGGCGGTCGGGCATGCTTCGGAGGACTGCTTCGATTACAGCCCCAACAACCCGAAGGCGACCTCCGGCAGCGGCTTGCTGGGCACGGGGCCGCGCGGCGCGGCGGCCGACGGCGGCAAGAACCAGAGCGCGTGGCAACGGAGCCGGAGCAGTCTGTCCGACGATTCGGAAGGGCGCCATGTCGGCGTCGCGCGACCTTCCAACGTAATCGAAGTCCGCACCGAGTCGGGTCAGGGATCGCACTCCGCTCCCTTCCCCCGCCCGCTCGTAGAGTTTTTCCTGCTGGCGTTCAGCGACGCCGGCGACGTGGTGTTCGACCCGTTCATGGGGTCCGGAACCACCATGGCCGCGGCGGCTCTGTTGGAGCGCGCAGGCTATGGCTGTGAAATCAGCCCCGCCTACTGCGACGTGATCTTGCGCCGGATCATGAACCTGACCGGTGAGACGGCGATGCACGCGGGCGCGGGAGAAACATTCGCTGCGACCGCGGAGTCGCGCGGCGTGCCCGTCGACCAGGCTTTGAACCCGAAGCGGCAGGACTCGCGGGCCATCAAGCATCACGGCCCGAACCCGTTCTACGGCAGCAAAAAGGCTTCCTGATCTTTTCTCTTTAGGCGGCCCGGTGATCCGGGCTGCATGACTCAAACCGCAACTCCAACCGAAAGGAATTTCCCGTATGGCCGAAACCAATCCCAATCTTTCCCCGTGCGTCACCCACCAGCCGAGTCTGCTGGGCGGCGCCGAAAACATCAAACTGCTCTTCGACGAAGAGTTGGACAACCGCCGCGAAAGCCTGGCGCGTCAGCGCGCCTGGGAAGCGGTCTCGCTGGACTTGGCGCAGACCGCCAGCCGGCGCGCGCAGAACGCGGCCACGATCGATCACGCCATCAACGCCGGCATCGTGTTGTCCGGCCAGGTCGGCACGACCGAGGGCCAACAGACCGTATCGCCCGCGGGCACGGCGGCCAGCGAGACCACGAAGGGCGCTGTCGCCGCTGCCGGAGCTGGCGAAGCGGTGAGCGCCGAGGCCGTCACCGCCAATGTCGCGAACCTGTTCACGTCGCTGACGCCGGTGATCGCGAGCGCTTTGGCCGCCGCCATCTCGCAGACCATCGCGGCCCTCGTGCCGGTGGTGGTAACTGCTTCGGGCGGGGCGTCGACCCCTTCCCAGACGCAGCCCAAGACCACGTAAATCTCCCCATACGGGAGATCCACCCACGAGACGGCTACGGAAGCTTCTCTCCAAAGCCGTCTCGAAGGGCTTTCTCGTACCAACCAGAAAGGAAAAGACGATGAACTTCTTACAGATTTTTCAAACGATTCTCACCGTGGCACCCTCCGGCATCCAGTTGACCCAGGAGGTGGTGGCGCTCGTCGTGGCCATCGAAGCCGCCTTCAACGCGGGCCAGACTCCGGCGACTCACCAGCAGGCCGTGGCCTCGGCTCTCGGCACCCAGCTTGCCAAGGCAGCGTAAGACACAAAAGCAATGATCCCGACACAGATCGCGCAGGATACCGCCACGAGCCAAGAGACGTCCATGATGCCCGAGCGTGTCTTGCGCGATCTCGTCGTGGAGCGCTGGCCACTGGACCGCCTGATTCCCTACATCCGCAATTCGAGGACGCATTCGGAGGAGCAGGTTGCGCAAGTCGCTGCCAGCATCAAAGAGTTTGGGTGGACGAATCCCATCCTCGTGAGCGCGGACGGAGTGATCATTGCGGGGCATGCCCGCCTGCTCGCAGCCCGGAAACTCGGGATGACCGAAGTCCCGATCATCGTCCTCGACCACCTCTCCGAAACACAGCGCCGCGCACTGGTCATCGCCGACAATCGTCTGGCGATGAATGCCGGCTGGGATGAGGAGATGTTGCGCGTCGAACTGGAGTCGCTCCAGGTGGACGGCTTCAATCTGGATATCGTCGGCTTCAGCGATGAGGAAATTGAAACCCTGCTCCAGGACCCGGAACAGGTCACCGACGGCAACACCGATGAAGACGGCGTTCCGGAGACGCCGGAAACCGCGGTCACCGTGGCGGGCGATGTCTGGATCCTGGGCCAGCATCGGCTGCACTGCGGTGATTCCACTCAGATGGAGTCCGTAGAGAACGTCATGGCCGGTGGCTTGGCCGACATGGTTTTTTGCGATCCACCATACGGCGTGAACTACGGCGCGACGATGAAGGACAAACTCCGCGGCACCAGCCATCGCAAGATCGCCAATGACAATCTGGGCGATGATTTCGGGCCGTTCCTGCGCGATGCCTGCGTCAATATGCTTACCGTCACCAAGGGCGCGATCTACATCTGCATGTCGTCATCGGAGATACACACGCTGCAGACGGCGTTCCGCGAGGCGGGCGGCCACTGGTCCACGTTCGTGATTTGGGCGAAGAACACATTCACGATGGGGCGCTCCGATTACCAGCGCCAGTACGAACCGATCCTCTACGGCTGGAAGGAAGGCACGGATCATTTCTGGTGCGGAGCGCGGGATCAAGGCGACGTATGGTTCATCAAGAAGCCGCACGTCAACGACCTGCATCCCACGATGAAACCGGTCGAGTTGGTGGAGCGCGCCATCCGGAACAGCAGCAAGGGCCGCGACACGGTGCTCGATCCGTTCGGCGGTTCCGGCACAACGCTGATCGCTTGCGAAAAGGCCGGCCGCCAGGCGCGCGTGATTGAGTTGGAGCCGAAGTACTGCGATGTGATTTGCCGCCGCTTCATGGACTTCAGCGGGAAGCCGGCGACGCTCGAGGCCGACGGCCGGACGTTTGCGGACGTCGCCGCGGAGCGTCTCGGGGTAGCCGCATGAATCGACCGTTGCCGCCGGGAGCTGGCATCGTTGGACCGCGAGCTGCGCGCCGGCAATCCGGATGTTCACGGACTCTGCCTGGCTCTGGTGGATTGGTCTGCCGAACTCCGTCTGCTTGAAAGGCTTCCATGGAAAATCAAATTCTTCAATTCCTGATCCCCGGCATTGGGCTGATCTCCGGCCTGATCGCCACCTACGTCAGTCTCCAGAACCGGGCACTGCTCGCGGAGGTGCGAAAGGAGCTTGCAGAACTCGAGAACAGAATTTTCATTCGCGTGAATGGCACCTACGTCCCGACGCACAACTACACCTGATGGTGCGGTTGTTTCACAGGGCTTTCGCATTACGCATCCTTTTCACCCGCAGGTTGGTCAGGAGTTTGAGGTGGTGGAACGGCGCAGCATACGAGCTCAGGATCGGGTCTTTTACCAGGACGGAAGTGGGTGTCTGCGCTCGATTTCAGCCTCTTTTACGAGCCTGGTGACACCCGGCGCGGTGGTGGCGCTCGGGGCCGGCCGATCGCGTTTCCGGGTAGCGGACCTGCTGGCTCTCCGGCGGCTCATGGAGGATCTGCGGCGATGACCGGGGCCCAGTACTGTAAAGGAAATTATGCGCAGACTGTTAGGTGCATTATGTGCAAGAGCCGCGCTGGAAGAGTATCTTGCCTGCCTTCGGATTGCATAAATATCCACAAGAAAGGCATCAAACAGTTGAGTGCTGGAAAACTAGAGCTTGACAAAGATGCTCGTAAGGATATAATTATCTTTACAGCAGGCGCTCATGATTCGCTCCAAATCGCGCGGCCCCGCCAAGCTCGACGCCTTGCGCCAGGCCGGTACCATGCACCCGCATTCGCAACTGGTGACCGATCCGCTGTTCCAGGACCAGCCCTTCTTCGATGCTCGCGACCTGATGCAGGTCAAGTACGAACTGCTGCGCAAGGTCGAGGTCGATGGTGCGCCGGTCAGCACGGCGGTAACGGCCTTCGGGTTGTCGAGACCCTCCTACTATCAGGCGCGCTCCGCCTTCGAAGAGGGCGGCCTGGCCGGCTTGGCGCCCCAGAAGCGCGGACCGCGGCGGGCGCACAAGTTGAGCCCCGAGGTGTTGGCGTTCCTCGAAAAGCTTCGAGTCGAGCAACCGGCCATCCGCTGCGAAGAGATGGCCGAGCGGGTAAGAGAACGGTTTGGCGTTGCCGTGAATCCGCGCAGCATCGAGCGCCGTTTGAGGCGCGGGCAAAAAAAAACGAGTTGAACCCGGCCACGCCGCCTTCCTCCGGCGGCGTTTGCTGGAGGTCCCGCTACGAAGAATTGCGCCGGCAGGTGTTGGCCGGCAACAACCGCGGCCCGGGTTTGGCAATCCTGCTGGGCCGTGGAATGAAGGCCTGGATCGAGGTTGCCGGCTCGCTCGACGTACGTCCCACGCCGCCGCGGCCGGAGATCGTGGCGGATGCCGGTCCGCTCCAAACCGTACCCGGCGAATGCCGCATCCAACTTACCGCCTTGCTGGCGGGGATAATTCTGGACGGTTGGCAGCAAGGGAGGCACGCATGATCGAAACCGCCCAGAAAGTCAGCGCCGCACATCTGAAGCGAAATGCCTATCTGTACGTGCGGCAGTCCACTCCACAGCAGGTGTTGGAGCACGCCGAGAGCACGGCGCGCCAGTATGCGCTGCGCCAGCGGGCAGCCGCGCTGGGCTGGCCCGCGGAACAGATCGTGGTAATCGATAGCGACTTGGGGCAATCAGGCGCCTTCGCGGCCGGCCGTGACGGCTTTCAGAAACTGGTCGCCGAGGTCAGCCTGGGGCACGCCGGCCTGGTGCTGGGGCTGGAGGTGTCGCGACTGGCGCGCAACTGCGCGGAGTGGCACCGCCTGCTGGAGTTATGCGCCTACTCCGATACCCTCATCCTCGACGAGGACGGAATCTACAACCCCGCGCAGTTCAACGACCGCCTGCTGCTGGGCTTGAAAGGCACGATGAGCGAAGCCGAGTTGCACATCCTGCATGCGCGGATGCAGGGCGGGTTGTTGAACAAGGCCCGGCGCGGCGACCTGGCGATACCATTGCCCATCGGCTTTTTGTATGATGCCGCCTCGCGGGTGGTGCTCGATCCGGACCAGCAGGTGCAGCAGAGCATCCGCTTGTTATTTGACACCTTTTTGCGGCTGGGCTCAGCGGTCGCTGCCGTCCGGGAGTTCCGCAAGCAAGGTCTGCGGTTTCCTCGACGCCGTTGTGGCGGGCTCACGCCGCAGTTGCTCTGGGGCGAACTCCCTTACAGCTATGCGCGCAGCATCCTGCACAATCCGCGCTACGCCGGCGCCTACGTGTACGGGCGCAGCCGCTACCGCCGCAAACCGGACGGCGGCACGGTGACCACGAACCTGCCGCAAGACCAGTGGCAGATCCTGCTACGCGACGCACACCCCGGTTACATCTCCTGGGAACAGTATCAGGAGAACCAGCAGCGATTGCGGGAGAACGAGCAAGTGCGGGGCATTGATCATCGGAGTCCCGCTCGCGAAGGGCCAGCCTTGCTCCAGGGCTTGGCGTTGTGCGGACGCTGTGGCGATCCCATGCTGGTGCGGTACCACATGTGCCGGCAACAACGAGTCCCGTACTACGAGTGCACCCGCCACACGCACCAGCGCGGCGAGCCGCCTTGCCAGGTGATTCACGGCGGGGGCATAGACGCGGCCATCAGCAAGCTGCTGGTGGAAACCATGACTCCGCTGGCACTGGAGGTTGCCCTGTCTGTGCAGCAGGAAATCCAAAGCCGGGTGGAGGATGCCGATCGTTTGCGGCGCACTCAAGTGGAGCGCGCCCGCTACGAAGTGCAATTGGCGCAGCGGCGCTACCTGCAAGTAGATCCGGACAACCGCTTGGTGGCGGGTGCGCTGGAGGCCGATTGGAACAACAAGCTCCGCGCGCTGGCCGACGCTGAGCAGGAGTACGAACGCCAGCGCCAGGCCGACACTGCACGTGTCGATGCGCAGCAACGCGAGCAAATCCTGGCGCTGGCGAGTGACTTCCCGCGGCTGTGGCAGGATCCAAATACGCCGGATCGCGAGCGCAAGCGCATGGCCCGCTTACTGCTGGAAGATGTCACGCTGACCAAGGGGAAGGAGATCACTTTGGGCGTGCGGTTCAAGGGCGGTGCCACCAGCGTTCTCACCGTCCCATTGCCGCACCCCTACTGGGAACTGCACAGGCTCGATCCCGCGGTCATCCAGGAAATTGAAAGATTGCTGGACCAGCACACGGAAGCGGAAATAGCGGCCATGTTGAATGCACGCGGGCTGCGCACAGGCTACGACCTCTCCTTTAACGCGATTGGCATCCAGCACGCGCTGCGCACCCACGGCATCAAGAGCCGCCGCCAGCGATTGCAGGAATCCGGGCTATTGACTTCCGAGGAGATGGCTGCCATGCTCCATACTTCGCCGACGATGATATGGTATTGGCGCTGCCACGGCGTGTTGCAGGGTGAAGCCTATGGCACAAACAGATTTCTCTACCACCGGCCCAGCCCGGAACTCGTCAAAGAGTTCCAAACTAGAGAACCGCATCGTGAGGTGCAGTATGCCACGTAAACATACGTCCGGAGCCAAGAATGCCGCTTGCGCGAAGAAACAATCCATGCGCGGATGGAAGCGATGGCGCTCGATGTAAGCGCGAAGGCGACCGCTGCACTACTGCGCGATGAGACCGTGCAGGCAAGGATTACAAAGCTAGTCGAGGACATCGGATTGCGGACCATTTCCGGCCTATTGCGCGAAGAGATCGTTCTGACGAAGTTGTCCACATTGGCTGCGGAAGGCAGAGGCCGGATCCACGCACGGCAAGAAGTACTGCCCGAAGAAGAAGCCGCCGCCGGCTTGTGAGACCGGCGGCGGTATGGTGCGCCGTACTACTGCGCCAATTTGTAGGCGCGGGCCCCATCGGGACGTTTGAAGGATTCGACGGTGAGGCCCATCTTCTTGCCCAGACTGCCGGAGATGAAGCCGCGGATGCTGTGGGCCTGCCAGCCAGTAGCGCCCGCGATCTCCGTGAGGCTGGCGCCGTCGGCGCGGCGGATCAGTTCCAGCACGATGGCCTTCTTGCTGCCCTCGCGCGTCGTGGGTGTCGCGTCCTTGGCGGTGGCGTCCTTGGGCGCCTTGGCTTTCTTCGGCGCGGCGGGGGCCGCCAGCGGCGCGGGGGCGGGCGTCAGTACCTGGATGGCCTTCCAGATTCGGGTGACCGCCGTCTTGCGGTCGGTGAACTTCTTGACCGGCTTCAGGTCGCCGAAGGGCACTACGCCGGCGAACGTATTCCAGACCTCTGGGAAGCGGCTGATGGGCCAGTCGGCGGAGAGCTTGGCGAACTCCTTTTCGGTGGCGAAACGGTCTTGGCCTTCGGGAACCTGCTCGGCGGCGGTGAAGGCGGTGATGTTGTTGTCGGTGGCGATGGTGAACGTGTTCATGGCTTTCTCCTGATTCAAAACTTGATCTGGTCGACGATCCGGCGTGCCTCGTCGGGGCTGATTCCCTGCCTAGGAGGTGCCTCCATGCGGAGGCGCGCGGCGGTTCGGATGCGGATCTCGCGGCCGGTAGTCAGATTAATGCCGTACCAGCCACCGCGTGGGTGCTCGCGGGTGAGGCGGACCTTGGCCAGCGTGCCGCTGACCTTGACGATGTAAGTCGTTCCGAGGTGTACGTTGTGTTTTTGCATCGTTAGTACTCCAGTCCCTTCTGGTCCACCGCGCTGCGGTCGCCCAGGCTGGCCAGGACGTAGGCGAGTTCTTCGGTGACTCGCCCGAGGTCGCCGGCATGCCCCCAGTCGGCGGGTTCCTGCGCCTGATCCTTCTGGTGTTGCTCCAGGCGGCTGGCGATGCGCTTCAGCAGGTCCTGGCATTCGGTGTGGCGTTCCGCGTAGCAGGCGGCGGCGGTTTGCTTGGTGGTCTTGGTGGGGCGTGGCATCGAACACATACATCACTTCGGTGGCGGCGGAAAGCAAGGCTGAAGTTCAACTTTTCGGCAGAAAGATCTCATCATGACCGGTATCTCTCAGCGGGCGTACGCACGGTTGCGCGGCGTTGCCCTCAGCGCCGTGCAGAAGGCGATCGCCACCAAGCGGATCACCCTGAACGCCGACGGGACCCTCGATCCGGAGCGGGCGAACCAGGAATGGGAAAGGAACACGTTCGCAGGCAAGACCCTGCACCAAGCGACCAGACCAAAAGTGGTGCCGCTCAGTGCACCGCCCCCACCGCGTGGCGGTTCGGGCATGCCGAGTCAGCCCGACGTGGCGGCCGATCCGGTTGCGGCCTATCTGCGGGCCCGCGCCGTGAGCGAGACGTTCAAGGCAAAGACGGCGCAGTTGGAGTATGAGGAGCGCGCCGGCAAGCTGATCCAGGCTACCAAGGCCGGCGAGTATGCGGCGCATTGGTCCGCGATCGTCGGTGATGCGCTGTCCGCATACCCGGATCGCGTGGCGCCGCTGGTAGCCGCCGCGAAAACCGAAGCAGAGATTCACCGGATACTCGCGGGTGAAACGAACGCCCTGCGCCGCAAGATGGCCAAAGCCATCTCGGACGCCGGTTACTGATGGACACACCATTTTCGATGTACCAGGTTGGAGCGGAGGCGTTGCTGCCACCACGGGATATTTCCGTCTCGCAGTGGGCCGACGAGAATGTGGTGCTCACCGGATCCGGGTCGGCGGAACGGGGCCAGTGGCATACGAGGCCGTACCAGCGGGAACCGATGGACGTCCTCAGCCCAAGCCATCCGTGCAAGCAGGTGGTGCTGATGTCCGCTGCACAGATGCTCAAGACGAGCGTGATGGTGAACTTCCTGGGATACATCGCGGACGTAGATCCGGGCCCGACGCTGGCGGTGGAACCGCGATCGGAAGATGCCAAGGCGCTTTCGAAGGATCGCGTTGCGCCGTTGTTCCGGCACTCGCCAGCGCTCCGCGGGAAGCTCGCCGCGGTGAAGTCGCGCGATTCCAACAACACGGCGATGCACAAGGTGTTCGCCAACGGTTCCGGGCACATCACCTTTACAGGAGCCATCTCGCCGTCCGGCCTGGCCATGCGTCCGATTCGGTATCTGTTGCTGGACGAGGTTGACCGGTATCCAGTGAGCGCAGGATCGGAGGGCGATCCCGTATCGCTGGCGATGCAGCGCACCGGGGAGTTCGAGCACAACAAGAAGGTAATCATGTGCTCGACGCCGACCGTCGACGGGGAGAGCCGGATCCAAGCGGCGTGGAACACGAGCGACCAGCGCGAGTATTTCGTGCCGTGCCCGCTATGCAATCACTTTCAGATCCTAGTGTTTAGCGACGGCACTGACGGCGGGCTTGTGTGGCCGGAAGGCGACCCGGAGAAGGCCGCCTACTGCTGTGAGAAGTGCCGGGAACTCATCCCGCACAACCAGAAATCGTGGATGGTGGAGCGCGGCGAGTACCGTGCGCAGAATCCAGGATCGCCGATCCCCGGGTTCCGGGTGTCGCAGTTGATCTCGCCCAAGCGTGGTTGGGGAACGATCGCCGCGGAGTTCCTGGTTGCCAAGGGCTCGACAGAGACGCTCAAGGCGTTCCTCAATACCGTGTTGGCGGAACTCTGGACAGAACGCGGGTCCGCGCCGGATTGGGAAAAGCTCTATCTGCGGCGCGAGGATTACGACCTCGGGATCGTGCCGGCCAAAGCTTCGCTGCTGGTCGCGGGTGTCGATGTGCAGGACGACCGCCTCGAGGTGGAGATCAAGGCGTATGGCCGCGGCAAGGAGTCCTGGTCGGTCGACTACCGCGTGATTCAGGTGCCCGATCAATCCGGCCAATCGCTCAAAACGTCCTCGCCTGAAGTCTGGCAGGAGTTGGAATCTTTGCTGGCGGCGGACTGGCCGTGCGAGTCGGGCCGGACCATGCCCATCATGGCCATGACGATCGATACCGGCTTCCGGCCCCAGATGGTGTACGAGTTCGCCGCGCGCCATCCGCAACCGGCGCACGGCCCGGCAGGCGACAGGATCTCTGCGCCGCGCACCGTGGTAGCGACCAAGGGCACGCCCGACTTTCTGAAACTGATCGCGCGGGTGTCGCCTACGGACGCTGCGCGCAAGCGGCAGAACGTTCGGATCTGGCACATTGGCACGCACTGGGCGAAGCAGGAGTTCTACGATTGGCTGCGGATCGTGCTGCCCGACGATGGGACGTACCCACCCGGGTACCAGCACTACGCCTACAAGGATCAGGACTTCTACCGCGGGCTCTGCTCCGAGTCGCGGATCATCCGGTCGAGCGGCAAGGTGGAGTGGATCCCCGACAAATCGATCCGGAACGAACCACTCGACCTTGCGGTGCTCTGCCGCGCGGCAGCGGCGGTCTGTGGAATCGATCGCTTCTCGGACGAGGATTGGGCGGAACTGGAGGGGAACATTCCAGCCGACGCTGCGAGGGCGCCAACCACTGACGGGTATTGGGGCGCACGCGGTGACTTTTGGGGGGCGCGCGGCGGCGGGGACTGGTTCAAATGATCGACCTGACAGAACTTCTGACGCTGCGCGACGCGCTACAGCGTGCCCTGTTGAGCGGGGTGCGCCGGGTACAGCTTCCCGATCGTGCCACCGAGTTCAACAGCGTCGATGACATTCGGAAGGCCCTCGCCGATGCCAACGCCGCGATCGCCGGCGCCTCTGGCAGGACGCCTCCTTCTTTCACCTTGGCCACGCATCGCAGGGAGTAAATGAACGCCCTCGACAAAATGATCGGGTACTTCTCACCCGAGCGGGCCTATCGCCGCGCGCAATACCGCGCAGCGACCGAGGTCTTTGCGTATGACGGTGCGAAATCGGGCCGCCGCACGGACGGGTGGGTAGCTGCGGGCGGCGACGCCAACACCGAGGTCGGCGCCTCCCTGATCAACCTGCGCAACCGGTCGCGCGACCTGCTGCGCAACAACCCGTATGCCACCAAGGCGATTGCGGAGCTGGTCGGCAACACGGTGGGCACGGGGATCGTGCCACAGGCCAAGACTGGCCACGTAGCGCTCGACAACCTCATCGACGCGGAGTGGCCATTTTTCGCTGAGAACTGCGACCCAGGCGGGCAGTTGGATTACTACGGCATGCAATCGCTGATCGTCCGGACCACCGCCGAGAGCGGAGACGGCATTGTGCGGTTCCGTGGGCGGCGGGCGGGAGACAATTTCCGGGTGCCTCTCCAATTGCAGGTGCTGGAGGGTGACTACCTGGACGTGGCCCGCACGATGGGCACAGCCACCGGGCACGTAATCCAGGGAGTGCAGTTCAACCTGTTCGGCCAGCGCGAGGCGTACTGGCTGTACAACTACCACCCTGGCGGCGTCTACATGCTGAACCCGCGCGGCGGGATTCTCAGCCAGGCTGTGCCGGCCAGCGAGGTGATGCATACCTACAACATCCTGCGCCCTGGCCAGGTCCGCGGGGTGCCGTGGCTGGCGCCCGTGATGCTGGCAATGCGCGACCTGGATGACTACCGGGATGCGGAGCGCATGCGCAAGAAGACGGAGGCGTGCCTGGCGGGGATCGTCACGCGCCCCGAAGGTTCGGGCGGGCTGCCCATCGGCGCCAAGTCCACCGACCCGAAAACCGGGAACACCCTCGAGCGCATGTACCCCGGCATGATCGAGTACTTGAAGCCCGGCGAGGACATCAAGTTCAACGCGCCCCATAGCACCGGCGGTTACCGCGAGTACCTGACGACGGAGCTGCAGGGCATCGGCGCCGGTGTGGACGTGCCCTACGAACTTCTGTCCGGCGACCTTTCGCTCGTCAACTACTCGTCTTACCGCGCCGGTATGCTGGGCTTCCGCAACGCCATTGAGGCGTTCCGATGGTTGACGCTCATCCCGATGTTTTGCCGCCCGACCTGGCGCAGGTTCATCGACACCCTGGTGTTGCTCGGCAAGATGCCTCAGGCGGAGTACGGCGTCCAGTGGACGGCGCCCAAGTTCGAGTCGGTGGATCCGCTGAAGGATGCCATGGCCGAGTTGAAGAAGATCCGCACCGGCACACTGACGCTGACCGAGGCGATCTTGCAGAACGGCTACGACCCCGAGAAGCAGTTGGATGAGATTGAGCGAATCAACGGGCTGCTGGACGACAAGGGGATCATCCTGGACTGCGATCCGCGCAACGTGAACGACAAGGGCGTCGAGCAGCCCACCACCAGCGGGGAGGCGTCGCCGGACCCGCCCAAGGCGAAGGCGGCAGTGAAGGCGTCGGCGGAGTTTTCCGATTCGCGGTTGGTCAGAGTGTTCAGGTCCTAACGACCGAAGGAGTTATTCATGGACGAACTTGCAGCGGACCAGATGGTCGCCCCCACCACCACGGGCGTGCCGTCAGGCGATGCGGTTATCGATGGCTCATCGGGTGGCACTGGCCTGGCTGCCGGGTTGACCGACCCGACCTACACCATCCAATACCTACCGGGCGTACCTGGCACTCCGGCCGAAGGCACGGACGCTCTGGAGACGGAACGCTTCACGGTGGCGGCCGCCTTCGCACCAGCCTCGGCCGATGGCGACAAACGGACGATCGATGCGGTGTGGTACACCGGCGCAAAGGTGCCCCGCATGGACTGGCGCACCGGCGAGGCGTACGACCTCATCCTGTCGATGAAGGGCGCCCGCCTGGACCGCCTCAACAAGGGCGGTCCACTGTTGGACTCGCACGAGACGTACGGGGTGGAGGGCCAACTCGGTGTGGTGCGGCGCGCGTGGGTGGCGGGCGCCACCGGCAAGGCGACCATCCAGTTCAGCAAGCGGGACAGCGTGACCCCGATCTGGAACGACGTGCAAGCCGGCATCATCCAGAACCTCAGCCCCGGCATGTGGATCTACAAGAAAGTGGACACCACGCCGAAGGGGCAAGAGCGAAAAGAATTCACTGCGACGGACTGGGAACCGTTTGAGATCTCTCTCGTACCGGTAGCGGCCGACGCAAACACGACTTTCATGTCGGCGGAACGAACGCAGCCGCCGGCACCACCGACTGTAGTTGCAGAAAGGGCATCTGCCCAAGAGGAGACACCTGTGGAACCAATCACCCAGGCTACGGGCGAAGAGGCCCGTCTGAACGAAGTAGCACTCGCCGCGGCGCGCGACGAGGCCACGAAGGTGGAACGGTTGCGCGCGACCACGATTCGCACGATCGCCAGCCCCTTCAAGATGCAGGAGACGTTCGTCACCGCCTTGATCGACGAGGGCGTGTCCATTGAGGCTGCCCGCGATCGCATCCTCGCGAAACTGGCCAGCCAGTTCACGGACAAGCCGACCAACGGGGAAAACGGTGGGGTTACGATGGGCGCAGACGCGACCGACAAGCGGCGCAAGGGCATGGAGGCTGCGTTGCTCCTGCGAGGTAACCCTCGCGCGTCTGGCGAGATGGTTGACAGGGGCCGCGAATTTGCCGGGCTCACCCTGGTGGACATGGCGCGCGAATGCCTGAATGCCGCCGGCGTGAAGACTCGCGGAATGGACCGGCACGAGATCGCTCGTGTGGCGCTCCAGGGCCGGCATGGGGCATCCGAGTATTTCGATGGCGCCATGACCACCAGCGACTTTCCCAACATCCTGGCGAACGTCGCCAACAAGACCCTGCGCCAGGCGTATGAGGCGGCGCCCCGCACCTTCGTGCCGTTCTGCCGCCAGGTCACGGCGGCCGACTTCAAGCCGGTGAATCGCATTCAGTTGAGCGACATCGCCGCCTTGCAGAAGACCAACGAAAACGGGGAGTTCGTGCGCATCTATCTGGGCGACTCCAAGGAGTCCTACGCGCTCACCACCTGGGGCGGCATCGTACCGATCACCCGCAAGGTGGTCCTCAACGACGACCTCCAGGCGTTGACGCGGATTCCTGCCGGGTTGGGCATCGCGGCCGCCACGCTCGAGAGCGACGCCGTGTGGGCTGTGATCACGGCGAACTCCAACATGGCCGATGGCGTGCCTCTGTTCCACGCCACGCACAAGAACCTGACGGCAACCAATGCCCTCGCGGCGGTGGCCAACATCACGGCGGCGCGCAAGGCAATGCGCAAGCAGACTGCGCCCAAGGGCACGATCCTGAACCTGATTCCCAGGTTCCTGATCATCCCGGCGGCACTCGAAGGCATTGCGGTCCAGATCACCAATCCCATCAACCTGGCGGCCACCGCATCTTCCGCCGATGTGCCCGCCTTCGTGCGCGCCATGGTGCCGATCGTGGAGCCGCGCTTGGACGCGGTCGCGACGTACGGGGACACCAACTGGTACACGGCGGCCGACCCGAGTTCGATTGACACGATCGAGTACTGCTATCTGGAGGGACAGCAGGGTGTCTACATCGAGACCCGGCAGGGCTTCGAAGTGGACGGCGTGGAGATCAAGGCTCGCCTGGATTTCGCGGCCGCGGCGATCGATTTTCGCGGTTTGCAGAAGAACACCGCGGCGTAGGGCGGTGAGGACCAGCGGGGCGGTGGCGACGCCGCCCCTTCCAATCACAAAAAGGGAGAACAGAAACCATGACGAATTTTGTAAAAAGCGGTGAGAATCTCACCCTCAGTGCGCCCTACGACGTGCTGTCTGGGGGCGGCTTCAAGGTGGGCAACGTATTCGGTGTGGCCGCCAACGACACGCTCTCGGGCGGTGACGTCGAGTGCAATGTCGAGGGCGTCTACGACCTTGCCAAGGACGCCAGCACCTTTGCGCAGGGCGATTTGGCCTACTGGGACGACACGGCAAAGGCGGTCACGTCCACGGTGGCGAGCAATCTGCTGATCGGCGCGTGCGAAATCGCGGCGGCGACCGGCGTGACCACGCTGCGCGTGAACCTGTTCGGCGTACCCGGCTTCTCGGGGCAGGCCAACGGGCTCCGGGTGGCGCACATGAAGTACGACTACGCTGTCGACGGCGGGGCGTCTTGCACGCCCGCGAACAGCGACACGATCCCGGACAACGCGGTGGTCACCAATGGGGTTATCAACTCTATCGGGGCGGTGACCGCCGCGGGCAGTGCGACGGTGGCCATCGGCACCGCCGCGGGCTCGGCGGGGAACTCCGTTCTGACGGCGACTGGCAAGGCGTCGCTTGGCACGGACGCCGTGCTCGTGGCGACGTCGGAGGCCACTCCCTTCAAGATGAACGGAGCCGGCAAGCTGTGCATCACGGTCGCGACCGGCCCGCTCACCGCCGGCGTGATCGAAGCGTGGGTCACGTACTACCTGGCCTCGGCGTAGGCGGATCCGATGAGCGCGTTTAGTGCACACGCAGGTCTGGCGAACGCGGCTATCCTGGCCGCGTTCGGCCAGCCGGTGTCCTATCAGCAGGGCACCAGTGATCCATTCACCGTCCTTGGAGTTCTTGAGCGCAAGGGTGAGGAAGAGACCGGCGACAATGCGCTCTACGCTCGTCTGTTTTTTCAAACCTCGGACTTCGCGGTGGCGCCTCAGCAGGGCGACGTGGCGACCATCGCGGGAACTGCTTTTACCGTCTTCTCGCTGCACACCGACACCATGGGCGGGTGCTGGCTGTCGCTGCGCGAGGTCGCCTGATGGCTTCAGTGCGGGTCTTCTACAAAAAGCAGGTTCGGATCGACCGGATGAACTTCCGCCAGCAGTCGATGCTCAAGATCGGCACCGTTGGCGTGGCCACGGTCAAGAACCGGGTGGCGGCGGCGCTGGATTCCAACGACGCGCCGTCCAAGCCGCTGACCAAAGGGTACGCCCGGCGCAAGACGAAGCTCGGCCTGGGCGACAAGCGCAATCTTATGTTCACCGGCGATATGTTGCGGAACTTTCAGGTGCGCACGGTCTCGGACAACAAGGCGAAGGCCAATAACTCCACGCGGACGGGCCGGTTGAAAGCATGGCTCAATCAGAAGATTGAACCCTGGGTTCTGTTCTCGCCCAAGAACCAGAAGGAAGTCGCGGAGTCTGCAGCCAAGGTATTGAAGGAAATGGCGCCCACGCTCGTGTTGGAACGTACGATGGAAGGCAAATGATCGATCCCTACGAGCTGGTTGACGACCTGGTTGCGGCGCTACAGGATATCGAAGACTTGGTCGCCGCGTTGGGTGCCGATGCGTCCAGGATCTTCGCGTACCGGGATTCGTACCCAAAGAGGGCCAGCCTGGTTCACGCGATCCACACCATGCCGGCGCCCGGGTGCATGGCGGTGTGGCAGGGGACGCAGCCCGGATCCTTCGGCGGGATGGATGTTTGGAAGCACCAGGTCACGCTGTTCTTGCGGGTGGGGGAGAATGCGGCCGGCGCCAGCCCTTACTACGCTCTTTTCCGGTTGATCACCAAGGGAACCCCGGTTACGACGGGCGACATCGAGATGATCAACCTCACGGTCCACCCGTCCTGCTACCCGATGGATCTTCCACAGATCCAACGGCAAACGGATGCCGAGGGCCTGGACTATTTTGAGATGCCACTTTCATTTACCGAGATCGGAGATCAGTGATGCAATCCACGGTTTGGATGATGCCTCCTTTCGGCAAGGGCGAACCGAAAGAGGTCGAAGCGACACCCGAGATCCTCGTGCCACTGCTTGTGAAGGGTTGGTACCAGTGTGCTCCACCGGCGGCAGCCAAACAGGAGGTAACCGAAAATGTCGGCCACTAGACTGCAGGAAATTCTCGTCTGTTTTGGCAAGGGCAAGCAGGCTGACATCGTCACCGCGCAGGCCGCGGGCGTGATGTGGAGAATGAACAAGCTCAACGCCGCGCTCGCCAACCCGAAGCTGGCGATTGAAGACGACGCGACAGAGTACGGCAAGGGCCACGAGTTCGACACCACGACCTTCAAGACGTCCTGGGACGTAACCGGGACGCTGGAGAAGTACCTCAGCGCGGAGATGGCTGCGTGGGCGGTGTGCTTCGGCCTGGGCAAGGTGGTGAAATCAGGCTCCTCCCCTGCCTTCAC
>JBEKDV010000135.1:0-17700 GCA_050014175.1 Candidatus Solibacter sp.
ATTCTCTGTATCGAGGCCGCGCGCACCATCGCCGACGAGTGCTCCGGAATCCTGGCGGCCGCCTGCTCGCTGGAGATGATCCACACCTATTCGTTGATTCACGACGATCTGCCGGCGCTCGACAACGACGATTACCGCCGCGGTAAGCTCACCAATCACAAAGTCTTCGGCGACGCCATGGCGATTCTGGCCGGCGATTCGCTGCTCACCCTCGCCTTTCAAGTGCTGGCGCAACTCGACGCGCCGGACGGTACGAAGACACGCCTCACCGCCGAACTTGCCGTCGCCTCCGGCACCGTGGGCGGCATGATCGGCGGGCAGGTGGCCGATCTGGAAGGCGAAGGCAAGCCGCCCGATGCGCAACTGCTGGAGACCATCCATCGCGCCAAGACCGGGGCGCTGTTGCGTGCCTCGCTGCGCATGGGCGCGATGGCGGCGGGCGCTGGCGTGGCGCAGTATGAGGCGCTCTCCCGCTACGGCGAACACGTCGGCCTGGCCTTCCAGATTGTGGACGACATCCTGGACGTCGAAGAGTCGTCGGAAGCGCTCGGCAAAACCGCGGGCAAGGACGCGGCACAGCACAAGATCACCTTCCCCGCGGTCTATGGCCTGGAAACCTCGCGGCGCATGGCGCAGGAGGAGTGCGAGCGCGCCCACGCGGTGCTCGGGCCCTTCGGCGGCCGCGCCCTGCGCTTGCATGAGCTGGCCGACCTGATCGTCCACCGCAAATCATGAAGACACGGCTGGACCGTCTGATGGTCGACCGCGGTCTCGCCGAATCCCGCGAGAAAGCCCAGGCCCTCATCATGGCCGGCGAGGTGCGCGTCAACGGTCAGAAGGCCGCCAAACCCGGACATACCGTGGAGGACGATTGCACCCTGGAGGTGCTCTCGCGTCCTCCCTACGTAAGCCGCGGCGGATTCAAGCTGGCCGGAGCGCTGCGCCACTTTGCGCTCGATGTCGCCGGCAAGGTGTGCCTGGATATCGGCTCCTCCACGGGCGGCTTCACCGACGTCCTCCTGCAAGCTGGAGCACTGCGCGTGCACGCCGTGGATTGCGGCGCGGGACAGCTCGATTGGAAGTTGCGCACCGACCCGCGGGTGGTGGTGCACGATGGGCTCAACGCGCGCGCGCTGACCTTCCAGGACATCGGCGAGCCGGTGGACTTCCTGTGCTGCGATGTCAGCTTCATTTCGGTGACCTTGATTCTGCCCGCGGCCACGCCCTTGTTACGGCCCGGCGGGCAAATGGTTATACTGATCAAACCGCAGTTTGAAGTGGGCAAGGGCCAGGTGGGCAAGGGCGGCATCGTTCGCCAGCCGGAATTGCACCGGGCGGCTTGCGAAAAAGTCGAACGGGCCGTGCGCGAAATCGGCTTCCAGACCGCCATCGTCGAAAGCCCCATCGCCGGCGCCGAAGGGAACAAGGAGTTTCTCCTCTATGCCCGTCATTAAGACCGTCGGCATCATTTCCAAGCCGAACGCACCCGCCGCGGGCGAATTGGTGCCCAAACTGATCGAATGGCTGCGCCACCGCGGCATCGCGGTGCGCATCGACGGAGAGACCGGTATGTACGCCGGGGGTATCGCCGGCCTGGTACGCGAGCGCGTGCCGGAAACCTGCGACATGTTGATCGTGCTGGGCGGCGATGGCACCTTGCTCTCGGCGGCGCGCGCCATGGGGCGGCGCGAGATTCCCCTGTTCCCGGTGAATCTCGGCGGGCTGGGATTCCTTACCGCCATCACCGTGGAAGAGGTGTTTCCCGAACTGGAGCGCGCCCTGCGCGGCGAGCACCGCATCGCCAGGCGCAAGCTGATGACCGCCGAGGTGACGCGCGCCGGCGAAGTCGTCGCCAGCTTCGACGCCTTGAACGACGCCGTGCTCACCAAAAGCTCCATCGCGCGCATGATCGATCTGGACGTGCACGTCGATTCCCAGTACGTCTGCCGCTACAAGGCCGACGGGCTGATCATCGCCACGCCCACCGGGTCCACCGCCTATTCGCTCTCTGCCGGCGGACCGATTATTTTCCCCTCGGTGCCGGCCATCTGCCTCACGCCCATCTGCCCGCACATGCTCACCAACCGCCCGGTCATCGTGCCCGAAACCAGCGTGATCCGCGTCACCTCGCGCGGACCCGACGAGAGCGTATACCTCACCATCGACGGACAGGTGGGCTTGCCCATCCGCGAACTGGACGTGGTGGTGTGCCACAGTTCGCACCATTCGCTGTTGTTGACGCGCCCGCCACGCATGATGTTCTTCGATGTCCTGCGCCAGAAGCTCAAGTGGGGAGAACGATGAAGAGAATTTCGCTGACCGCCTGGATCTTTATCGGCATGGCCGCCGGCGTGGCGCTGGGCATCTTCGCGCCCGATTTCGCCAAACAGCTCGGGCTGATGAGCACTGTGTTCCTGCGCCTGATCCGCTCCATCATCGCTCCGCTATTGTTCGGCACGCTGGTGGCCGGGATCGCCGGCGGCGGCGACATCAAGCAGATGGGGCGCATCGGCGCCAAAGCCATCCTCTATTTCGAAATCGTCACTACCTTCGCGCTGTTCCTCGGCTTGGGAGCGGTCAACCTCGTGCGGCCTGGGGAAGGCGTCCCCATCGCCCGCACCGCCGCCGATTCACTTGCCCCGGCGGCCCCGGTGACCCTCGCCGCCGTAGTGGAGCACACCTTCCCGGCGAGCATCGTCGACGCCATGGCGCGCAACGACGTGCTACAGGTGGTGGTCTTCGCCTTCCTCTTCGGCGCAGCCTGCGCGGCAATCGGCGCCAAGGCCGCGCCCGTCGTCTCTTTCTGCACTTCCCTCGCCGAAGTCATGTTCCGCTATACCCGGTACGTGATGTACCTGGCCCCGCTCGGCGTGGGCGCCGCGCTCGCCGTCACCGTGGGAAGCAAAGGGGTTGGAGTGCTGTTTGGCCTCGGCAAGCTCATCGTCTCCATGTATGCCACGTCGGTGCTGTTCGTGGTGCTGATTCTGGGGGCCGTGGTGGCCATCGCGCGGATTCCGCTGGGCTCGTTCTACCGGGCGGTGCGCGAGCCGTTCCTGATCGCCTTCTCCACGGCCTCTAGCGAAGCCGCCTTGCCGCTGGCGCTGGAGAACATGGAACAGTTCGGCGTGCCCAAGCACATCGTGGGCTTCGTGATTCCCACCGGCTACAGCTTCAACCTGGCGGGCACCACGCTGTATCTTTCCATGGCCTCGATGTTCGTGGCGCAGGCCGCCAGCGTGCACATGACATGGGGTGAGCAGTTGGTGATGATGCTCACCTTGATGCTGACCAGCAAGGGCGTCGCCGGCGTGCCGCGCGCCGCGCTGGTGATTCTGGCAGGCACGCTGACCACGTTCCACCTCCCGGTGGAAGGCTTCGCCATCCTGCTGGGCGTGGATGCCGTGCTGGACATGGCGCGCACCGCGGTCAACGTGCTGGGAAATTGCCTGGCCAGCGCCGTGGTGGCGCGCTGGGAAGGCTTCAAAGTGGGCTGAAATGTCCCGCTTCGCGCCCATCGCTCGCGCTAAATACCTGATTCCAATAGCTCGCGCGCCAGCGATTTGTCAGAGTCTGACAAATTCACTCGAAAACCTGGCGAGCATCCTCCCGGCCGGTTGTGATGGGGCGGCGGCCCTCGCGATAGGCGTTTCACACCAGCTTTGCCCTTTATTATTAAGAAGTTCCAATTTATTTTGTATGTGAATTGGCACACCGGTGGGGTAACATTTAAGCTGCATACTGCGCCTAGAACGTTGTCACCTCATGGCACTGAATCGAATCCACACTCACCTCGGGCGGCTTTTGGCTGTCTGGATTACCGCCGCGGGCCTGATGGCCTCGGAACACCACGGGTTGGTCAAGTTCGGCGGACTCCCGGTCCCCGGCGCGACAGTTACAGCGACCAAGGGCGACCAAAAACTCGCTACCACCACCGATGAGAACGGCCAGTATTCCTTCCCCGAGTTGGCCGACGGTGCCTGGACCATCGAGGTCGAGATGCTGGGTTTCGCCAAGCTCTCCAATGAGGTCGGCATTGGCGTCGACGCGCCCGCGACAGAATGGAATCTCAAGTTCCTGTCGATGAGCGCCATCATGGCGCCCCCGCCGGTGCCGACTCCGACTCCGGCCCCGGCGACAGCCACTGCGACAGCGCCGGCAGCCACACCCACGGCCACCCCAGCCACGCCGGCCGCGGCAACTCCGGCGGCGGCCACGGCAGCGGCGCCGAAACCGGCGGCAAGCGGCAGCAGTGCGGGACGCGGCCAACAGGCGAATGCGGGACGCGGGACGCAGGGCGGACGCGGCCAGAACGGCGCCAATGGCGGCCGGCCTTCGCTCCTGGCAGCCAACGGCTACCAGAGAGTGGACGTGAACTCCTCGGGCGATCTGTCGGCCGCGACGGCGGACACGGGAATCGCGGCCAGTGATATGGCCGACTTGAGCAACAGCGCCGACCCGTCCCTGATGGTCAACGGCAGCGTGAGCCGCGGGCTGGATATGCCGGGGCAGAACGATTGGTTCGGCGGTCCGGGCGGCCGCATGGATGGTATGGGCGGCACCGGCGGCATGGGTGGCCCCGGCGGCATGACTGGGATGAACCCGGGCGGTGACGGCTCGGGCGGCGCGCAGATGGGTGGACGCGGCGGTCCGGGCGGCGGCCGCGGCGGTCCGGGCGGCGGTGGCGGAATGCCCGGCGGCGGGTTCGCCGGCGGATTCGGCGGACGCGGCGGTGGCGGCGGCGGACGCGGTGGACGCGGCGGCGATGGCGGTGGACGTGGCGGCCGGGCGGGCGTGGCGTCATTCGGCAACGGCCGCAGGAACAGGCAGATGCAGTACAACGGCAACCTTGCCGCCACGCTGGATAACTCCGTGTGGGACGCCCACGCCTATTCGGTCAACGGCCAGGAGACGCCCAAGCCGGCGTACGCCAAGGCGCGCGCCACCATGATGTTCGGCGGACCGCTGAAAATCCCCAAACTGCTCGACGGGACCAAGGGCACCTTCACCCTCAACTACCAGTTGGCGCGCACCCGCAACGGCACCTCCAGCACGCAGACCATGCCCACCCTGCTGGAACGCACGGGAGATTTTTCGCAGTCGGTCGGCCCGCAAGGCCCGGTGACGATCTACGATCCGCTGACGACGAGTCCGTTCCCCGGCAACGTGATCCCCACCAACCGTATCAGCCCGGTATCGCTGGCGTTGCTGAAGTACTATCCCAACCCCAACGCGCCAGGTTATAAGCAGAATTATCAGGCGCCCATCACCACGATCGGCAACAGCGACAACGTGAATTCGCGACTCAACCAGACCATCACCAAGAAGGACCGATTGAGCGGCGGGCTCGGGTACATGGGCAGCAATAGCACGACGCCCAACATCTTCAATTTCGTGGACACTGGTACGGGGCGGAATATCTCGGCCAACATATCGTGGAGCCACAACTTCACCACGCGCGTCATCAACAGTCTGCGCTACACCTTCAGCCGGTCGCGCAGCCTCGCCACGCCCTTCTTCGCGAATAAGGAGAACGTGGAGGCGGAACTGGGCATCACCGGCACCTCGCAGGCCCCGCTGAACTGGGGTCCGCCGACCCTTTCGTTCACCAACTACACCGGGCTGAGCGACGGCGCGTCTTCGCTGATTCGCAACCAGACCAGCGGCGTGGGCGACAGCCTCATCTGGGTCCACGGCGTGCACAACATGACCTTCGGCACGGACTACCGCCGCCAGCAGATGAACCGCGCCAGCGACCCGAACGCGCGCGGCCAGTTCACCTTTACGGGCGCCAGCACCGCCGACCTGGTGAACGGCGTAGCCGCGGCGGGGACGGGCTTCGATTTCGCCAGTTTCCTGCTCGGCCGGCCCGACACCAGCGCCTTGCGCTACGGCAACAGCAACCTCTATTTCCGCACCGCGGCGTATGATGTGTACATGACCGACGACTGGCGCCTGAGCCAGAAGTTCTCGCTCAACTTCGGCATCCGCTGGGACTACCAGACCCCGATCACCGAGTTGTACAACAAGTTAGTCAATCTGGATGTGGCGCCGGGATACGCCGCCATCGCGCAGGTCGAACCTGGACAATCCGGGCCTTACTCCGGCGCGATGCCCGCTTCGCTGGTCAAGCCAAATAAGAACGACATTTCTCCGCGCGTCGGTTTCGCCTGGCGGCCCATTACCAAGGGGACCCTGGTAATACGCGGCGGCTACGGCACCTACTACAACACCTCCGTGTACAACAACATCGCCAACAATATGGCGCAGCAGCCGCCGTTCGCGCAGTCATTCACCGTCGCTTCCACATCCCTGCCCTTGAATGTGCCCATGGCCCAATATTTCTCCTATATCTCGGGACAGAATCAGCTCACCAACACTTATGCCGTCGACCCTAATTACCGCATCGGCTACGCGCAGATGTGGCAGATCGCCGTGCAACAGGATCTGGGACATTCGCTGGTGGGCACCTTCACTTACAACGGCACCAAGGGAACCCACCTCGATCAGAAGCTCCTGCCCAACACGGCGCCGTCGGGAGGCAAGGCCAGTGGATTGCCCTCGGGCTACATCTACGAGGAGTCGAATGGAAACTCGATTTACAATGGCGCAACGTTCCAATTGCAGCGGCGCTTCCGCAGCGGCGTGTCGGCCAACGTGCTTTATACCCACTCGAGAGCCATCGACGACGCGGTACAGGTGCAGAACTACCTCAATGCGTCAGCCGATCGCGCCCTTTCCAGCAGCAGCCGGCCGAACGTGTTGAACCTGAACTGGCAGTACAGCACGGCCGTGGGCCGCTCCGGCGGCATGTTGATCCAAGGGTGGAAGGGTACCTTGCTGAAAGACTGGACGATCACCAACGCCATCACCGTAGGCAGCGGAATGCCATTGACGCCGACCGTAGGCGGCGTGGGTTCGACAACCACGGGCAGCGGCATCACGGGCAGCCTGCGAGCCAACGCGACGGGCTTGCCGGTGGACGCTTCGGCGCCGGGGCAACCGTTCAACTACCTGGCCTTCGCGCTGCCGGCGCCGGGCCAGTGGGGCAACGCGGGACGCGATACCATTACCGGACCCACGCAGTTCAGCCTGAACGCGTCGGCGGGCCGCACGTTCCGGCTGAACGAGCGCCGGAGCATCGATCTGCGCTTCGACGTGACGAACGCGCTGAACCACGTGACATTCGCCAGTTTCAATACGACCATCGGGAGCAACACCTTGGGGTTGCTTGCCAATCCGAGCGCCATGCGCAGCATGCAGGCTACGCTGCGTTTCCGGTTCTAACGGTAGGGCGGGGCGATGCCCCGCCCGATTTGATTTGAGGGGAAGATTTCAGACTATGCGACCCATTCTCGCCACACTCCTAAGCGGCCTGCTGGTACTTTCGGCAACTCCCCCGCAGACGCGACCGGCTGCGCAGACGCCACCCGCGGCGCCCAAGGGCGGCTTCAAATTCGCGACGACAACCCAATTGGTGGTGGTCGATGTCACCGTGAAGGACAAGAGCGGAAACCCCATCAAGGGGCTGAAGCCGAGCGACTTCAATGTCACCGAAGACGGCAAGAAACAGGACATCAAAATCTTCACTTATCAGGAACTGGAAGAAACCGTGACTCCGGAACCGGTGCCGGCCAAGGCTCCCACACCCGCGCCCGCGCCCAAAGCGCCGGACGCGCCCGCAACTCCGGCGGCGGCGGTGGTGAAGTCGGTGGTGGCCAACCAGATTGCGCCCTCCAAGCCGGGCGAAGTGAAATACAAGGATCGCCGTCTACTGGTGATGTTCTTCGACATGACGAGCATGCCGATTCAGGACCAGCTCCGCGCGCAGGCGGCGGCGCAGAAGTTCCTCAAGACGCAGATGACGCCCTCCGACCTGATGGCCATCATGACTTTCTCCAGCGACCTGAAGGTGTTGCAGGATTTCACCGATGACCGCGACGCACTGGCCAAGGTGATCAAGGGCCTGACCATCGGCGAAGGCAGCGATTTCGCCGTGGATGGCTCTACCGGCGCCGATAACGAGGAGGACACGGGCGCGGCGTACACCGCCGACGACACCGAATTCAACATCTTCAACACCGACCGCAAAATGGTCGCGCTGGAATCGGCGGCGCGCATGCTGGGCGCGCTTCCCGAAAAGAAAGCCCTGGTGTATTTCGCCAGCGGCGTCACCAAGACCGGCGTCGACAACGACGCGCAAATGCGCGCCACCATCAACGCGGCCATCCGCAATAACGTGTCCTTCTTCCCCATCGACGCGCGCGGCCTGGTCGCCCAGGCGCCTTTGGGCGATGCCACAAAGGGGTCGCCGGGCTCGAGCGCCATGTACGGCGGCAGTTCGGCGCGGACGCAGCAGGCCTCCTTCCAGGGTCAGCAGGAAGCGCTTTACACGCTGGCCGCGGACACGGGCGGCAAGGCGCTATTGGACAACAACGATCTCGGCCTGGGAATCGTGCAGGCACAGAAGGAAATCTCCAGTTACTACATCCTCGGCTACTACAGCGCCAACGAAAAGCTCGACGGCCGTTACCGGCGCATCAAATTGCAGCCGGCGGCGGAACTTCAGGCCAAAATCGGCAAGCTGGACTACCGCCAGGGCTACTTCGCGGGCAAGGATTTCGGCAAATTCAACTCCACCGACAAGGAGCGCCAGTTGCAGGAAGCGCTCATGCTCGGCGACCCCATGACGGACCTTACCGTGGCCCTTGAAGTGGACTACTTCCGCATGGCGCGCGACCGCTATTTTGTGCCCATCACCGTCAAAATTCCGGGGTCGGAACTGGAACTGGCCCACGGCAAGGGGGTGGACAGCACCAAGCTCGACTTCATCGGCGAGGTGCGCGATGCCAAGGGAGTGGTGCAGGGCAACGTCCGCGATTACCAGGAGATCAAGTTGAAGGGCGAGACCGCGGGCCAACTCTCCAAGCGCACTCTGGCCTACGACACGGGTTTCACCCTGGCGCCGGGCGCCTACACTCTGAAATTCCTCACGCGCGAAAACGAAACCGGCAAGATGGGGACGTTTGAAACCAAGTTCACGATTCCGGACCTCACTACCCAGTTGAAGTACGTGCCCATTTCGAGCGTGGTGCTCAGCAATCAGCGGCAGGATATGAACACGGCGCTGGCCACGGCGGAGAAGGACAAAAAGCTGCTCGCCGCCAATCCGTTGGTGCAGGACAACCAGAAACTGGTCCCCAGCGTGACGCGCGTGTTCAAGAAGGACCAGGACATGTTCGTGTTCCTGCAAGCCTACCAGCCCGACGCGGAGACCACGCAGCCGCTGGTGGCCACGGTGAGCTTCTATCGCGGCAAGGTGAAGGCATTCGAAACCGCGCCGCTACAGATCACCGAAGGGCTGGACGCCAAGACCAAAGCCCTGCCGGTCCGGTTCAGCGTGCCGCTGGGCAAGTTGCAGCCGGGCCGCTACACCTGCCAGGTCAGCGTGCTGGATCCGCAGGCGCAGAAGTTCGCCTTCTGGCGCGCCCCCATCGTCATGTTGCAGTAGGACAGGTGCACTGCCTTGGTGGGGCAGGCGCTTACGCCTGCCAACTCCCAAACGAACCCCCGGTTGGCCGGCGGAAGCGCCTGCCCCACCTTGCCGCCGCCCGTAAAGGAATGTTAAGCCCTCCCGCCTCGGGTAAACCCCATGGCGCCTGTTCGCGTCCTTGGCAGTAGAGAAATTAAGAACTAATTTTCTTTATACGCAAAGGATCACGACCATGAGAATCGCCGTCGCCATACTATGCGCCGCGGGCGCCGCGTTCGCGCAGGGCGGAAGCCCGCCGGGGGGCGGAACCCCGCCGGGAGGAACTACCACTACCACCGTGACCTACTATGCCACCTACACCCTCAACGGCGGCACGGCCACGCAGTCCAATCAAAGTTATTCCGCCAGCGCCACGGATACATCGGGTGTCTGGGTAACCAATTCCGGGGTGCTCACCCTCATCAATCCCATTATCAGCACCAGCGGCAACAGTTCCTCGACAGACAACAGCAGCTTTGCCGGCCTCAACGCCGGACTGTTGGTCGCCTCCGGCTCCGCCACCGTCACCGGCGGGACCATCAACACCACCGGCACCGGCGCCAATGGCGCCTTTGCCTATAACACCGGTTCCACCCTGTCGCTCACCAACACCACCATCAATGCCACGGGCGACGGCGGTCACGCCATCATGGCCACCGGAGGCGCCACCCTCACCGCCTCCAACGTCAACATGAACACCACAGGCGGCAGCGCGAGCGCCGTCGCCACCGACCGCGGGGGCGGCACCATCACCGTCACCGGCGGCATCGTCAACGTGGCCGGCAACAATTCGGCGGACATCTACTCCACCGGCAACATCACCGTCACCGGCGCCACCATGAAATCCACCGGCGCCGAAACCGCCGTCATCGAGGGCGCCAATTCCATTACGCTCAACAACACCACCCTCACCACCACGATGGACAAGTGGGGCGTCATGATCTACCAGAGCATGTCCGGCGACGCCTCCGGCACGCAGGGCACATTCACCATGACCGGCGGGTCGCTGACCTCCACCGGCGCCACCGGACCTCTCTTCTACGTCAACAATTCCACCGGAGTCATCAACCTGAAGGGAGTAACTCTCTCGGCCGCCTCCGGCGTGCTGGTCAACGCCGCCGCCGGAGCCTGGGGCACTACCGGATCCAATGGCGGCAACGTGATCCTGACCGCCGACGGCCAGACGCTGCCCGGAGATATGGTCGCCGATAGCATCAGTACGATTGCCGCGACCCTGAAGAATAACTCGACCCTGACCGGCAAACTCACCAAAGCATCTCTCACGCTCGACGCGGCCAGCCTCTGGAGCGTCACCGGCAACTCGGTGCTCACCAGCCTGACCGACACGGCCGGTATCTCCGGCACGTCCGTCACTAACATCAAAGGCAACGGCTACACGGTGACTTACGATTCCAGTCTTTCCGCCAACAGTTATCTGGGCGGCAAGACTTATTCGCTGGCCGGCGGCGGCACCCTGGCGCCGGCGGCCGCCTCCACCGCCCCGTCCACCGCACCCGCCATCGCAGCCGCCGGCGTATTGAATGCCGCGAGCAGCGTGGCCGGCGTCGCCCCCGCCGCCTGGATCTCCATCTACGGATCGCATCTGTCCACCGCTGCCGCGGCCGCCACCACGGCGGACCTGGTGAACGGATACCTGCCCACCACGCTGGGCGGGACCACGGTCACCATCGATGGCAAGTCCGCCTACCTGAACTATGTCAGCCCCACGCAACTCAACGTGCAGGCGCCCAACTCCACCACCACCGGCAACGTCACCGTGACCGTCGCCAATGCCTCCGGCAGCAGCAGCGCGAGCGTCGCCATGCAGGCGGTGATGCCCGGCCTGTTCACCGCGTCGAACTACGTGCTGGCCGCGCGTCCCAGCGATGGGGTCATCATCAACGGCACCGGCGCCACCGCCGCGGGCTACACCACCGTGGCCGCCGCCAGACCGGGCGACGTGCTGGAAATCTTCGCCACCGGACTCGGCGACACCACGACTGCCGTGGCGCCCGGGCTGGTGTGGGCCGGGGCCTACGCCACCACCAACACGCCAACGGTGTCCATCGGCGCCACGACGGCCACCGTGTTGTATAGCGGCCTGATCGGCGCCGGGCTCTATCAGATCAACTTCACCGTCCCCTCGGGCCTTGCGGCGGGCACCTATCCCGTTGTGGTCACCCAGAGCGGGGTCAGTTCTCCAACCACGGCGGTGCTGAAAATCGTCGCCAATTGATCGCCGCGGTGGCCGTGGACCACATCGGCGGGATGAGGACTTATCCGTCCAAGTGTTGGTCGATGCGAAACTGAGACGGCAGGAATTAGGAGGTAATGAAGATCGGTATAGCCACGTGCGCCGCGAGGGCGCTCGGTGGCCGTGGGTTCCAACGCAACTCATCAGGGGAGGTGTTGGCGCCATTTGTCCGGGTCGCGAGAGGTATGAAATACGGCGTAGGTCGTGACCGTCGTCTCCGACGTCTCGTAAAACACGGCGTATGGAAAGCGGCGTATCAGGGAGCGACGGTTGCCCTCGTGAACGACAGGGTACATCTCGGGTCGGCGCCGGATGCTTTCCAGACAAGCATCGACCGAACTCAAGAACTCTTCACCCAGTCCGGCTCTGCGACCTTTAAGGCGTTGCTGGAAAGCGCGATCAGGCCAGCGTGTTGCAGCGGCGGCTCTCGTCACCCCACTCGATGCCCTCAAACCAGCGATATGCTTCCGCTGCCATAATGTCCTTGGCCGTGCGGCAGGTCGGGACCGCTTGAGATACCGGTGGCAAGAGCGCCCATAACTCTCCTTCCCTGCCCATCCATAAGCACTGGAGTTCTCGTTCCGCCAACAAGCGAGAGTTCGGCGCCCAGCATCGCCCTCGGACACCGGACTGAGACAAGACCAGGAGGGCGGCATCCCGAGCTAGCTCCGACGCAACGTTGAGCACGCGGTCATCTGGTTCGGGAGTGAGATGCAAAAGCAGGATATCGACCGTCACGCGATTCAATACGAAATTCAAGTCGCCCAGAGTCGCGCACAGCGCTATCAACTCCCATCTGGGATCGTCTTCGATCTCGGCGGCGATTCTCGGCCCCAAGGTTGCGTCTTCGTCGTACAAAACGAGCCTGAGCGCGAAATGCCTGTCTCCTTGAGATAACATCGTCACTCAGCCACCCCCTCTAACTCCTCCCGCAGCGCATGCGTCAGCGTCGAGGACATCCAGAGTTGCAGCACGCGCTCGCGGCTATTGGGGCGTATGAAGGCCATCCAGAGGAAACAGACCGCCTCGAATGCGTAGGTTGCGACCAGAATGGTCGACGGTCCCGTGCGGGACGCGATGCCGCCATAGAGAATGAGGGGCATCAGCACAGCCTGTAACACAACGCCCGCGGCCAGCACGTTAATGTTGAGGCGGGCAAGCGCATCCCTCAGTTCGAAGCAATCACCCTTCACGGTTGGATCCTCATTGGACGACGGCCGCGGGACACTCCACGCTCACGAAGCCTGGGAGAAAGGCCGCCGGCGAGGGCGGCGCCGGGGGGCGGCTTTCGCCAGCAGCCCGGGCCGGCTCCGGTTCGCTCGCCGCTCCGGCGAACAAGTTATTGAGAGCATACAGGGCCAGTTCCAGGCGGTCGTGGGCGCCTACTTTCTGAAAGAGGCGCGAAAGATAGACCTTAACCGTTCCCTCGCTCAAGGTCAAAGCGCTTGCGATCTCCTTGTTCTTTAGGCCTTGGGCGAGGAGGTTCAGCAGTTGGTGCTCCCGCCTGGTCAGTACGACCCGCTTGGATGTAAGGAGCCGGTCGCAGAGGCCCTGTTCCACCCACAGGTCGCCGGCCGCAACGTTGCGCAGACACTTGACCTGAAGTTCGGTGGGCAGGCTCTTGCGGAGGATGCCGCGGACTCCCAGAGCGAGCGCCTCGGAGACATACTCCATGGGAGTGACGTCAACCCAGAGAACCATCGGCGCATCGCCCGCTATGGATTTCAGCTTGGATAGCGTGGCGAAGGTGACGGCGGCGGTCACCTCGAGAAGAACCACGCTCGGGCGGCACGTTTGGACGTGCTCCATCAAACGATCAAGGTCCGTAAAGGCCGCCGATAGCGTCAAGTCTTCCAGACCGGCCATCACGGTCTGCAGACCGGCCGTTAGGATGGGTTGCTCGGAGTACAGCGCCACGCTCGTCATTTTCCATTCACCTCGAATTTGTTCTAGTGCTGCGTTGAAGTCTTCGCAATCAGCATGCATCAGACGGCGGGCGGTTCGGTATCGGCACGCCCACCGACTTTTGGAGAATCTACCCCGCGCGCTTCAGGCGGGGAAGAAGTAGGGCGTCGGGAGAAGTCCGGATCGCATAGAGGGACGCAGCCAGGGAGGCTACTGCCCCGTGCTCCGTAAAATCAGGGTCTGAGGGGATACCGGAGAGTAACTCTTCCGATGCACACTCGACTTGGGAGGCAAACAAGCACATGCAGGCTGAACTTCGACAGCGCAGAGGCGATCTCGAACTGGGCGCGTTATACCGGCGCCGGAACGCCGTTCTATCGCTGATCCGATCGCTGGAACGCTATCGACGCACGCGTGCCCGCCACGTCCAGGTATGCCCGCCGCGGGAGCCGTCGTCCGCCGTCTGAGGTGAGCCATGCCGAATGAATATCGCGTTGGTCCCATCTATCGCGCGGGTCTGATCGTGAGCGGAGGAATGTGCGCCGGGTTGGGCATCGCAATCCTGGCAGCGCAGGCGCTACACTGGATTCCCGACACCCAGCTATTGCCCGCCAGCGTCCCTACTCAGCCCGTCGCGGCTCTGGGGTTTGCGGCATGCGGCCTGGCGTTGATCGGGGTTGGTTTGTGGTTCCCGCGGATCACGTCGGTGTTGACGATGGTGACACTGTCGCTGGTGGTCGCGCTGGTGGCCGAGAGGGCATTCGGGTCAGGGCCCCGAGTAGAAACCGTGATCGCGGCCAACTTGAGGGTGGCAGACTGGTCCGGCGTCGCTCCCAACACCCTGGCCGTGCTGCTGTTCGGCGCAGCGGCATTGTTCCTGCGCCACACGTACCGGTGGTTCGAGAAGCGGCTTGGGGCCATCGCGGTTCTGGGGTCGATCGTCTTCGCGATCGGCGTCGTGGCCTCGATGGGCTACATGACGGGGGTTCCTACCTATGCCTGGCAGGCGCGGGCGCCGATGTCCTTCCTGAGCGCGATCTGCTCCTGCGTGTTGGGGCTGGGCATCATCATGAGCGCCTGCCGGTATAGCGAACTGGACGAGTCGGGCATGCCCCGATGGTTTAGCCGGGTGGTGTGCACCGGGGGACTGGCCATCAATCTCACCACTGCTTTGGCGTTCCTCTGTAAAGGCGGATCGACGTGGAAACAGGCGGAAGTGGTCGGTCTGCTGCCGATGCTGCTCGTCAGTGGGTTGTTGTCGGTTCTGGCTGCCCGGCATATCAGGCAGCAGGGCGGCTTCCGTATAGAACCGGTTAACACTACGTTGTTGTCCCCCGGCGTCCGGGGGTTCTAAGGTATCGATTTGACCGCGCTCCCGGGGCAAGCTGGGACTCAGGAAAGGAAAAGACAACGATGCAGATGGCTATCGACCATATTCTTTGGCTAAGGGCGCGGCCATCCGTGCCCAAACGGCCCCAACCCGAGCTGGACGCAGAGACATACGCCGCCACGTTCGGCATCGCGTTCGGCCTCTGCGTCGGCGCCCTGATATGGGTCGGCATCTTCTATGTCGTCTACGGGATCGGAGGATGAGATCCGGCCGCTACCATCTGAAGCGTCGATCTGGCCTGCGCCCACAGCGCCTCATGCGCGCTTTAATCGGCGTGGGCTGCGCCAGGATGGTCTTGGCTCTTCCGGCCGGAAGCGGTCCCTTCGGAGTAAGCTGTGTGTGTCCGCGGCGGTCCAGTTGATCTTGTGCGCCGGCTCGCTGATCCTGCTCGCCCTTTTGGATTGCGAGGTGCTAGAGCGCCTGCCCGGCATCGACTCCGTTTTGCGCAAAAGCTCCTACGCAGCGCTTGCAGGCTCGCTGCTGCTCATCGCAGCGAGCCTGCGACTTTTCATCGGGCTGGACACGGCTGTGGCGGTCGCGGCCGCGCTGGCGGGGTTGGCCTTAACGCTGCTTAGTGTGATGCCGCTGGAGTGGCTGCTGAGGGACATCCGCCTGGACGGGCCGCTCCCTTGCGAGAGCGCGTTGATAGCGCAGTTAGGGGCCTTGCAGGAGATCCTGGCGGGCGGCGCCTGGGGGACGGGAACTGGATTGTGAAACGGTCGAGTTTCGGGTGCACAACCCGTGCACTATTCCACGGGAGGCTCACCTTCAGATCTTCCAACGCTCGTTTTCGACCAAGGGCGGGGGCCGGGGCACCTACAGCATGAAAGCTCCTGACGGAACGGTTCCCCGGCGGTACAGTCCGCTTCGAGTCCAGCCCGCTCCATTCGACTGGTTTCATCGCCCGCTGCCCTGCTGCCCTCGCCAACGCCGCCGGCGGAGGCACGGGGCAGTCCGGTCCGGCGCGATGGACTCCCATTCGCGCACCGTTAGAGCTATGATGAGGTCGCGGACCCCTTGACGCTGCTTCGGGGCCCCGGACGACCGGCCGATCTGACGCCGCGATCTGACGGGCTCGATGAGAGCTACGTAGAGGGAGGATTGTGTGAATCGGGACACGAACCCTACTGGGCCGTTGGACCCCGCGGGTGAAGACCCGCTCTCTCCTCCGGACGCAGCCCGGGGTCCTCGTATATCCTGGCTCCTGAGCAGCGAAACGGTGATTTTCCTGTCGCTCATGGCCGCAGCCTTGGGCGGCGGGTCCTATTACTTCAGCCGGCAGATCGCGGCAGCCCGCGGGGCGGCGGAAAAAGAGCTGTTGGCCATCGGCGGCCTGAAGGCCGGCCAGATCGCCAACTGGTATCAGGAGCGCCAAAGTGACGCTCGCTTCCACTTTCAGAACACCGTCTTTCAAGAACATGCCCGTGCACTGCTTGCCGCCGAGAGGCGGAACCTGCTCGCGTGGATGGAACAGACGCGCATCATGGACAATTACCGGCGGGTGGTTCTCTGCGACGCCCGGGGATCGGTTCGTCTGGCCGCCCCGGAAGGCTCCGGCGCCGGCGCCTGCCAGGGCGACATGGCGGCCGCCCTGGCCGCCCGGAGTGTGGTCACCACGGACCTGCATCGTGACGGCAACGTCCCGCCGGGCCGGCGGAGCACCGTCTCCATGAGTATCTGGATTCCGATAGCGGCCAAACCCGGGGAGAATGCGCCGGCCGCTGGAGCCTTGTTGCTGGAAATCGATCCGTACCGTTTCCTTTATCCCCTGATCCAGTCCTGGCCCAGCCCCAGCCCCAGTGCCGAGACCCTCCTGGTGCGGCGTGACGGCGGCGATGTGCTGTTTTTGAACGATCTGCGCCACCGCGCCGGCGCAGCCCTCTCCTTCCGGCTGCCGATCGAGGGACGGGGCGACTTGCCCGCGGCGATGGCCGTCGCCGGGAAGGAAGGGCTGGTCGATGGCCTCGATTACCGCGGGGTGCCCGTGCTGGCAATCCTCCGCGGCGTTCCCGGTACGCCATGGTTCGTGGTGGCAAAGGTAGACCGGGAGGAGATCTACGCTCCGGTGCGAGAATTGATCTGGTCGGCCGAAATCGTCGTAATTGGCATGCTGGCGGTCACCGGGCTGGGTCTGGGCATGCTGTGGCACCGGCACAATGCCCGCTGGCTGAGGATGTCCATGGCCGCCGAGCGGGCGCGCCAGTCGCTGGCCGAGCGCGTCCTCTATCTGAACAAGTACGCCAACGACAGCATCCTGCTGGTGGACGAGCAACTGAACATCCTGGAGGCCAACGACTGCGCTCTGTGGACCTATGGATACTCGCTGGAGGAACTGCGGGGCCTGACCCTACCGGACCTTCGCGCGCCCGAAGCTCGCGCCGCGGCTCTCCCGCTCTATCAGGGACTGGAGGCGGCGAGCGCCACCTACTCCGAGACCGCCCATATGCGCAAGGATGGCGAGGTTTTTGACGTGGAAGGCAACGTCGCCGCCGCCGAAATCGGCGGGCGGAAATACTACCAGGCGATCTTCCGCGATGTCACCAAACGCAAGCAGGCGGAGCGAGCTGTGCGCCGGCTCAACGTCGAACTCGACCGGCGCGTGCGCGACCGCACGGCTCAGCT
>JBEKDV010000136.1:0-17694 GCA_050014175.1 Candidatus Solibacter sp.
TCTGCGTAGATTAAGTAACAGGTTCGGGGCGGAAACCCGCGCCCCGAACCCGTCCGGGGCCTGCCAAGATCTCCGGACAGTTTATTTTGCAAGTTCCTAGGTTCCGCCTGCCAATCCGAGCGAAGCTCGGACGCTCTTCCCCCGCGCCCCACTTCGCTACACTCGTAGTTGGATGCACCCCAAAATCCTCGTATCGGCGGGTGAGGCGTCGGGCGATCTCTACGCCGCGCTGGTGGTGGCCGAGTTGCGCCGCATCTGGCCGGATGCGGAGTTCTTCGGTTGCACCGGCCCCCACTTGCGCGCCTCTGGCGTCCGCACCGTGGTCGATGCCGCCAGCCTGGCCGTCGTCGGCCTGCTCGAAGTCGTCTCCCACATCCCCCGCATATACGGCGAATACCGCAACTTGCTGGCCGCCGCATCCACCGTCAGACCCGATCTCGCTATCCTCACCGATTCTCCCGATTTCCACCTGCGCGTGGCCCGCAAACTCCACCAGCAGGGCGTTCCCGTGGTCTACCTCGTTGCCCCCCAAGCCTGGGCCTGGCGCAAGGGCCGCGTCCGCCAGATGCGCCGCACCCTCCACCGCCTCCTCTGCATCTTCCCCTTTGAAGAGGAGTTTTTCACCCGTCACGGGGTCGCCGCCACCTACATCGGCCACCCGCTCGCCGGACTGGTGCGTCCCACCCTCAGCCGGGACGAGTTTTTTCGGAAACACAGGTTGGCCGCCGAGCGTCCCTTAATTACGGTGCTGCCGGGGAGCCGCCGGGGGGAAGCCGCGCGCCATTTGCCGGCCCTCGTCGACGCGGTCGACCGGATTTACCGGGAACAGGCCGTCAACGTGGTGCTCCCGGCCTCGGTCACCACCGGAGCCGCGTTTTTTGCCGGGCGCCTCGGGCGCTCGCCGATTCGGGTGATTGAAGGAGAAAGCTGGGACGCCATGGCGCATGCCGATCTCGCCCTCGCCGCAAGTGGAACCGTCACCGTGGAAGCCGCCCTCCTCGGCACTCCCATGGTCACGTTCTATAAGGTGACCGCGGCCAGTTGGCTGGCCGGCAAATTCCTCGTCGACGTGCCCTTCTATTCCATGGTCAACCTCATCGCCGGACGCGCCGTCGTGCCCGAGCTCATGCAAAGCCAGATGACCGGCCCCAATCTGGCGCGCGAAGCGTTACGCCTGCTCGGCGATGAGCGCGCCCGCGCCGCAATGCAGTCCGGGTTGGCCGAAGTCCGCCAGAAGTTGGCCGGCGGCGCCGCCGCGCCCCAACGCGCGGCCCTCGCCATTCAAGAGATATTGGAAGGACATGTTACTCATGTTTCGCAATCGTAAGCTCGCCCTGGTTCTCACCCTGGCGCTCGGCGCCTCCGCCGCCCGGGCGCAGGACCGCCGCTCCCGCATCGACGTGGAGCAGTACACCATCGACGCCGAGATCTCTCCGGCGGCCCAAACCCTCACCGCCAAGGCCACCGTGCGCTTCACCCCCTTGGACGACAACATCACCTCCGCCGCCTTCGAACTCAATAACGCGCTCAACGTGTCGCGCGTGGTGGATGCCGCCGGCAAGCAGATTCAGGCGTCGCGCAACCAGCAGGATTTCACCGTCCGCCTCAGTTTTGAGCAGCCGCTCGTCAAGGGCCAGCCCGTCACCATCACCTTCGCTTACGACGGCAAGCTCTCCGGACAGGAAGATTCCCCTGTCTACGGCATCAAGTTCGCCGCCATCCATCCCGACTTCGCTTACCTGATGTACCCCGCGCGCTGGTTCCCCGTCAGCGGCTATACCACCGACCGTTTCTCCGCCGACCTGCATGTCACCGTGCCCGCCGGCTACACCGTGCTCGGCAGCGGTCTCGACAGCAAGGAAACCGTGGGCGATAAGACCCGCTTCCAGATCAAGTTCGAGCGTCCCTCCTTCCCCGGCAGCATCGCCATCGTCAAGGACGCCCCGGCCCGCGTGGCCAGCGAAGGCGTCACCACCTCCCTGTATTTCCGCGGCCCGGAAGCGGACATGGCGCAGGCTTACGGCGAGCAATTCGGCAAGACAATGTCGTATTTTACCGGCCTGTTTGGCATTCCGCCCTATGCCAATCTCGCCGTCGTGGAAACCGAGGAGGGCGCGCCCAACGGCTATGCGGCGCCCGGCATGATCTTCCTCGCCCCGCGCGGCATCGGCAGGCAGCCCAATACCAAGCTGCTGGCCAATCAGGTGGCGCGCCAGTGGTTCGAGGAACTGCTCTCCCCCGCTACGCGCAACCATCTCTGGATCACCAACGGGCTCGCCGCGTATGCCGAGATTCTCTGGAGCGAGCACGATAAAGGTCCCGCCGCGGCGGAGGCCCAGATGCGCGACGTGATGGTGGAATCCCTCACCGTGGATACCGTCCCCATCATCCAATCCGCGCGCCTGGAAGATTACTCGCCCGAATTGTGGGCGCTCACCGCCGGTAAGGGCGCCACCGTCGTCGGCATGTTGCGCTACGTCATGGGCGACGAGAATTTCTTCAAAACGCTTAAGGCGTTCCCCCAGCAATTCGCCTGGAAGAGCCCCAATACCGACGACTTCCGCAAGGTGGCCGAAAACGCCGGCGGCCAGGACCTGGGCTACTTCTTCATCCAGTGGATCGAAACCAGCCTCGCCCCCGAGTTCAAGCTGGAGTACACCATCTTGCGCACCACCAAAGGCTTTCGCGTCATGGGCAAGATCGCCCAGGATCAGGACACCTTCCGCATGCCGGTGGATCTCAAGATCGAAACCGAAGGCAATCCCGAAGAGAAGCGCGTCGAAGTGGTCGGCACCTCTTCGGAATTCTCCGTGGATACTTTTGGCAAGCCCAGGATCGTCGTCATCGATCCCAACAACCGTATACTGCGCTACAGCAACCAGGTGCGCGTGGCCGTGGCCATCCGCCGCGGCGAACAGTACGCCGAACTCAGCGAGTTCGGGGAAGCCCTGAAGCAGTACCAGAGGGCTCTGGAGACCAACCGCACCAGCTCGCTCGCCCACTACCGCATTGCCGAAGTGTATTTTCTGCAGAATAACTACCAGCAGGCCGCCAATTCCTTCCGCGAGGTCCTGGCGGGCGACATCGACCCCAAGTGGACCGAGGTCTGGAGCCACATCAACTTAGGCAAGATCTTCGATATCACCGGCCAGAGAGAACGCGCCGTCAACGAATACAATCTGGCCATCCGCACCAAAGACGATACCCAGGGGGCGCAGGAGGAAGCCGGAAAATATCTCAAGGCGCCCTACGAACGCCAGAGGCGTGTGGAGCAGTAGCCGGCACCGGGTACTGGCAGGGTCGGCTAATATCCAACGATAAGATAGAATCGAACTCGTTCTGTTTGCTATACGATATGGGTGCGCGCAAATCTCGGCATCGGCGCCCGTGTTCCGTTGGCCGGACGGCTTCTCTTCCTCCTGTGTGCGCTCTCCCTGACTTCCTTTGCCAGGACCATCGACATTCCAGTCAACATATTCGGCAGTGGGGTGTCGTTTGACCAAATCGACCTCTTCGTCGAAACCGCGGACGCGCAGTTCGATACCAGCATGCCGGCCGGTTTCGATCCTGCCGGCGGCTTTGCCCAGTGGTCTTTCAATTTCGACACGGAAACCTATGCCGTGGGCACCGGCCCGGAGACACCCTGATCGCCGGCGTCTTAATAGGGCTGGCTGGCCTTCGCCGGTGCGCGCCTGTAGAGTAGCCTTTTAGGCTGCTGTCAATCCGAGCGAAGCTCGGACTCCTCTTCCCGGGTTTCCCACCCCATGCCACCATGGTCCGCCCGAGGCATCTACAGTAATAGTCCTGGCCGATGCGCCATGCGGGGCTGGGTTCCAGGCAATAATAGAACGGGGTGTAGGTGGCGATGAAAACGGCAGTGCCGCCACGACCGCTATGAAGAATCTACCTCTGTCGAAAGTCTACCAGTTGCTCGAACCGGGTCCGGTAGTCCTGCTGACCACCGCCCAAAAGGGACGCGCCAACGTCATGACCATGTCCTGGCACATGATGGTCGAGTTTGAGCCGCCGTTGGTCGCCTGCGTCGTCAGCGGCGCCAATTACAGCTTTGCCGCACTGCGCGCCACCAAACAGTGCGTGATCGCCATTCCACCGCTGGAATTGGCGACCAAAGTCGTGGGGGTCGGCAACTGCTCCGGCCGCGACGTGCGCAAGTTCGAGAAATTCGGCCTCACTCCGGCGCCCGCCGCGCGCGTGGCGCCGCCTCTGGTGGTGGAGTGCTTTGCCAATCTCGAATGCAAGGTGGCCGATACCCGTTTCGTCAATAAGTACAATCTCTTCGTCCTTGAGGTGCTCCAGGCCTGGATCGATCCGGCGCAAAAGCATCCCAAAACCATCCACCATCGCGGCTGCGGCAGCTTCGCCGTGGACGGCGAGATCGTCAAGCTGAAGTCGAAAATGCCGTAAGCGGCGCACGTCAAGACAGGTTCGAACAACCACCCTGCGATGTGGGGCAGGTTGCCAACCGGTTGCCAACCTGCGCGGCGGTTGGTTACCGCCGCCGGTCCGCTGCGAATGCGGCTAGTGGGCCGATTGACAATCGGCCGCAGCTTACCAAGCTGCCCCACAAGGTCTCATTTCGCGCGCAGCAGAAACGTTTTCGGCAGGGAGCCGTTGCCGCAGATCTTAAATGAACCGAAGTCCTTGTACCAATCGCCTTCCGGCACTTCCGGATTCGATCCAATCCAGAGGCGAAGATGATTGAGGTCGGCGATACCGATCGCCCGGTCGCGCATCCGGTCTATCAGGTGCTGGCGGACGCCGGGCGGCAGACTGCCCCGCGTCTCGATTCTTGGCATCAGTGGCCAAAGACCATTCGGCCCATCTGGTCGCCCAGACGTTTGACTTCTTCCGGGTCGGTGGCGCTCCGGAAGCGCTCGGCGAGGTCGAAGAACTCCTGCTGTTTGCGCTTCTCAGCCTCCATGCCGTTCTCGATGAGTTCCCGCAGCATCCGGTTGGCACTAAGCCGGCGCGCCCTGGCCAAGCTGCGAACTTGGGCAGCTACGTTCGCCGGCAAACTAACACTTTGCCGTACCGCTCTGGTTGCCATTCTCATTACACCATTATGCACCAAAATGGTGCGAGACGAAAGCGCCCACCGCCAAAACCCGCCCGCGGCCTTTCGCACCTAAGGCAACCGTCCCCCTAAAACCTCTCCCGCAAGTCCCCGAACTTCTCCACCACCATGAGGCGCCCCATCCCGGGCCGCAGATCCTGTTTCTCCAGCACCCAGGTATGCTCGTGCGGCACGAACACCGCGTTCAACCCCGCTTCCAGCGCCGGATTCACGTCCGATTTCGGGCTGTTGCCGATCATCCACGTCACCGCCGGGTCCATCCCCCGCTCCGCCACCAGCCGCCGGTATGCCGCCGCATCCTTCTCCTTCACGATCGCCGTGTGCTGGAAGAACCCGCCCAGTCCGGAACGGTCGATCTTCAGCTTCTGCTCGTCCACGTGACCCTTGGTGAACAGCGTGAGATCGTGCCGCCCCGCCAGGTACTCGAGCGTTTCCGGAACCCCGGCAATCACTTCCATCGGGCACTCCAGAATGCGCTCCGCGAAGCCCATCACCCTCCGCACATCGTCCTCGCGGATCTCCCGCTCCACCAGGTGCTGGTAGCACTGCGCCAGGTTCCGCCCGAAGTTCAGCGAGCCGTACCCATGGATCTTGGCGTTGGTCCGTTCCATCTCGTCCAGGATGTCGCGCACCTCCCGCGGCCCCAGCGACGAATGATCCAGGAACGCCACAAACTCCTCGAATGCCCGCTCGAAGTAGATGTTGTTCTCCCACAGCGTATCGTCGGCATCGATAATCAGGTGTTGGCGCGTCATAGTTTCGGCCGCGGGGCCAGATGGAAGGGTATCTCGAATATCGCATCCACGTCCACCGGAACGCCGTCGCGCAGCGCCGGGGTGAACTCCCATTTCGCCAACGCCTCCTGCGCGCTCCGGTCCAGCCGTTCGTCCAGTTGGCGCAGGAGCGCCATCCCGCCCACATGCCCGTCTTTCCCGATCACGCCGAAAAGCCGCACCGTGCCTTCCACCCGCTCCGCTGCCGCCGCGGCGATGTACTTCGGATCCACTTTCCGCACCACCTCCGGCGCCCGCATCTGCCGCGGCGCCGCGCCCGCGGTACCCGCTGGGTCCGGCTCGCGCTCCGCGAACCATACCAGCCAGCTCCCCGAAAAGCTCGTCACATTCGGCATCTGGATGGCGATGGCATACACCACCCTCCCGGCGAACCGCGGATCGGGCGCCTCCGCCACGCGCGGCGCGCTGGCCTCCGCCGGGACTTTCGGCGCCGCCCTCGTCGCGCTGCGCGCCGCCGCCAGCAGATTCTCCTTCGAAGTCGGCGAGAAGTTGGCCACCAGCGTCGGCTGCGTGTCCTTGGCGCCGCCCTTCACCACCAACCCCGGAACGTTCACGAGCGCCATGCCATTGGCCCCCGTGCCCCCTTCCGCCCGTAACTCCGGACCAGCCGAGAAGCCCGCCGCCCGCGAACCCGGCGGCGCCGGAACTTCCATCGTCTTTGCCGGATTCAGCCCCACGATGGCCAGCGTCGCCTCGCCCACCGCCCCGGGAACGCCCGCCGCCAGCGGCGGCTCCACGGAGATCGACGGCGCCGGACCGGGCATCGCCGGAACCTCACGCGGCAGGTAACCCCGCGGCACCTTTTCCAGCCCGGCTTTCGGCATGATCGTCCCCGCCGCTTCGGGCGCCACCGGCAAACCTGCCGCGGCTACTACCTGCGGTTTGGTGGGCGGCGCCACGAATGCCCGCACCGGCCCCCTCGGCGCGGCGTACGGTAACGGCAGCACGTTCGGTTCCACTACCATCTCCGGCTGAGGACCTTCCGGGAGCGGCAGCATCGCCTGCCGTTGCATGCGGACGTTCGGCGGAGGCGTGAACGCCCGCACCGGTCCCCTCGTCACCGTTACCGGCAGTGCCACCGCCGCCTTCACTTCCGCCGCCGCGCGCGGCCCTTCCGGCAGCGCCGCGACGGGCGGCGGTTCGACAACTTTCACCGGCGGCGCCACGAACGGCCTCACCACTTTCGGCGGCGCCACCGCCACCACGTTGGGCAGCGGCATCACTTTAGGCGCGGACACGTCCGGCTCCGCCGCCCAGATCAGCGGGGCCGGCCGCGCATCGTCCCGCGCCCCGGCCACCATCGTCTGCGCCGCTTTCACCCGCGCCCGCGGTACCCTCGGGGTCCGGCGCGCGTCCGCCGGCGCAATCTCCGGCAGCTTCTCCCGCAAGCTGTACCAGACGATACTTCTCTCCCTCGGCCGGATCTCCCGATCGTAAATCGATTGCGCCCGTTCTCCCGGCTGGCCCGTCCCGCCCCAAATCACCCACGCCAGCACGCAGCCGTGCGCACAGCCCGACACCGTGAACGAAAGCGAGCTGCGCGCCCGGCCTGTCGTACCGCGGTATACCACCCTCATGGCTATAACCCCGCGGGTTTGGGGCCGTGCCCGTTTCTTGGCGCCAGATCCTTCATCCGCTCCACCGATCGCTGCCGCGGCAGATACTCGGCCAGGTATTGGTTGAACTGCCGCAGGCGCCCAACCTCCGACCGCTCCCGCAGCATCACGCTCAGGAAATCCAGATCCGGCACCGCCTGCGCCACCTGAAAGCTCACCTGCCGGTCCTCCAAGTTCGGGTGGCTGTGTCCCCGCGCGCTTCCCAGCCCGCTCAGCGCGCGGTAATTGGCCAGCGCCAGTTCGCGTAGTTCCGCCGGCGCCGGCGCCGTGTCGTCGTCGTCGAAGAACTCGACCTCCGCCTGCAGGTACTCCTTCTCCTCGTTCAGGCTCACGATCTCGAAGCGGCGCTGCCCGCATGTCAGGATGTCCATCCGTCCGTCCGGATACATCTCCAGCACCTTCTCCACCTTCACCGTGCAGCCGGCGTTCAAAATCCCTTCCCCCTTCGCCAGCACGATGCCGAATTCCGAGCCGTCCCGGATGGCGTCGCCCACCATCTCCTTGTACCTTGCTTCAAAAATATGCAGCGGAAGGTGCGTCCTCGGGAAGACTACCACTTGCAGCGGGAACAGCGGGAGAAGCCGCCTCGGCATGGTACCATTATGACGTTTCTGCGCCCACACGGGCATCCTCCGCAGGCGCCAAACCATGCGAATCGACGGCAAAGTCGTGCTCATTACCGGAGCCTCCGAAGGCATCGGCGCGGCCTGCGCCCGCGAGTTCGCCTCTTCCGGCGCCAGGCTCTCCCTCACCGCGCGCAATGAAGAGGGATTGCGCCGCGCCGCCGGCCCCGATGCCCTCGTCACACCCGGCGACATCACCATCGATGACGCCCGCCGACGCGTCGTCGACCGCACCCTGGAGCGCTTCGGCGCCATCGATATCCTCATCAACAACGCCGGCGCCGGCATCTACCAGCCCTCCTGGGAAATGCCCATCGGCGAAGCCCGCTCCCTCATGGAGCTGAATTTCTTCGCGCCCCTCGCCATGACCCAGCTCGTCGTCCCCCACATGCGCGCCCGCCGCTCCGGCATGCTGGTCAACGTGGGCTCCATCGGCGGCAAGGTGGTGCTCCCCTGGATGACCCTCTACAGCGTCACTAAGTCCGCCCTCGGCACGCTCACCGAAGGCCAGCGCATCGAACTGATGCGCGACGGCGTGCGCACCATGCTGGTCTGCCCCGGGTACGTGAAAACCGGATTCCAGAACAACGTCCGCGCCGGCCAGTCCCCCGAAAAAGTGCAAAGGGCCCGCCGCTTCGCCATCACCGCGGAGCAGTGCGCGGAGGCCATTCGCCGCGGCGTGGAGCGCAACGCCCGCACCGTCGTCACCCCCCGCTCCGGCTGGCTCTTCGTCCTCGCCATGCGCCTCTTCCCTTCCCTCGTCGAAGCCCGCATGGCGTCCATCAACGGCACCGCATGAACCTCAAGCTCAAGCGCACTCCCGGAATCTACGTGGTCGGCTTCATGGGCGCCGGCAAAAGCACCGTCGGCCGCCATCTCGCCCACCGCCTGGGCTGGAGCTTCTTCGATACCGACGCCGAGATTGAGGCCGCCGAAAATATCGCCATCGCCGAAATCTTCTCTTCCCGCGGCGAATCCGAATTCCGCCGCATCGAGTCTGCCATTATCGCCCAACACGTAAGCTGGATCGAACGCGGACGCCCCGCCGTACTCGCCCTCGGCGGCGGCGCCTTCACCCTGCCCGAGAACCGCCTCCTGCTCCGGAATAACGGCATCGCGGTCTGGCTCGATTGCCCCTTCGAAACCGTGCAGCGCCGCGTCGCCCACGCCACCCACCGCCCCCTCGCCCGCGATCCCCAGGCCTTCGCCGCCCTCTATGCAGCCCGGCGCGATCACTACCGCCTGGCCGACGTCCACGTCCCCGTCTCCAGCGACGACCCCGAAATCACCGTCGCCGCCATCCTCGCCCACCCCCTCTTCCAATGACCACCCGGATCTACGGTTCTGATTTCCCTTCTCCAATCGCCCATTTGCTGCCAAAATCGTGACTGAAGAGGTTTAGATGACAGATCGCCGATCGTTCTTCTTGTGCGGAGCTTCGCCGCTGGCTTCGGCCCTGGCCCAGACTCCATCCGGGGTGGCTCCCGCGGCGCCCCCCGCATCGCCCTTCGCCGATCCTGACTTCGGTTTCACCGCCCAGCTCACCTTGGGCGGTTCCTACTACGGCGCCGCCGACCCGGGGAGGCTCCTGGCAATCCTGGCCCGCATCAAGCCGGCGGATTTCGATTCCGCATGGCAGTCCTACCACGACGCCGGCGCCGAAGCCCGGACGCTGGCCGGACAGGCCGCCGCCAAGCGCCACAATGTGAGCGCGCGGGAGGCTTACCTCTGGGCGGCAAGCTATTATTCCGCCGCGCTGCGCCTGGTCGACGGCACCAAAACTCCCGAGCGGGCTCTGTCCTGCTGGCAGGAGTACGCTGCCTGCTGGTCCGCCGCCGCCGCATTGTTCGACCCGCCCGTGGAGCGCGTGGAGATTCCGTACCTGGACAGCACCCTCACCGGCTGGTTCTTCCGCGCCGATACATCGCGCCGACGCAAGCCGCTTATCATCCTCAATAATGGCGCGGACGGGCTCGAAAAGAGCATGTATATCCTGGGCGGCGCCGGCGCCCTGGCGCGCGGCTACAATTGCCTCATCTTCAACGGTCCGGGACAGGGCGATTCGCTGTGGGTGCGCAAGCTCTATTTCCGGCCGGATTGGGAAAAGGTGATCGCGCCGGTGGTCGACGCCATGCTGCGCCACAGCGAGGTCGATCCCAAGCGCATCGCTCTCGTGGGCGTCAGCCAGGGCGGATTCTGGGTGCCGCGCGCGCTGGCTTTCGAGCGGCGCATCGCCGCCGGCGTGGCCGATCCCGGAGTCTGGGATGTCTCCGAACCCTGGCTCGGTAAAGTCCCGGGGTTTCTGCTCGACCTCGTGCGCGAGGGGAAGAAGAGCCAGTTCGACCAGATAATCGAGGCCGCACCCAAGAATCCGAGGATGGAGGCAATCATGCGGATGCGCCTGCGCCCATACGGAACCAACTCGCTTTTCGAGGCGTTTGGCGCCGTCCGGCAATATAAGCTCGACGAGGACGTCGCCGGCCGCATCGCTTGCCCGATGCTCATCACCGACCCCGAGGGCGAGGACTTCTTCCCCGGCCAGGCGCAAAAGCTTTACGACGCCCTGCGCTGCCCCAAAAAGCTGATCCGCTTCACCCGCGAACAAGGCGCCGGTCAGCATTGCGAGGCGGGCGCTCCCGGTCTCCGCGACTACTCCATTTACAACTGGCTGGCCGAGACGCTCGCCTGATGGGGTGAAATGGAATTCCCCCAAGACCAGCGCCGCGGCGCAGACCGGCGCCGGCAACCCCCAGCCGTTTGCCGTTGGCTGTTTGCCCGCTTGCTTGACCTCGCGCCCGCACCCACGATACGGTGGAGAGGGCGGCCAAGAGATCCCGGCCATTTCAATATCCCTGGCACCTTGGCCTGTTCCGGCTGACCCGCCGCCTCGCGCACACCCCATTCCCATGACCACCAAAACTCTCCGCCGCCACGCCCTGTCCATTTTCCGCGCCTCTCTCGCCGCCGCCGACCCCGCCGGCGCCGTCGCCCGCCACCTGGCGCGTCGCCATTTCGACCGCTTCCGCCATATCTACGTCATCGGCGCCGGCAAGGCCGGAGCCTCCATGGCGCAGGCCGCCGAGCGCGTCCTCGGCCGCCGCATCACCGCCGGCCTCATCAACGTCAAGGATGGCCACACCGCCCCCTTGCGCCGCATCGAGCTCAACCAGTGCGGCCACCCCGTCCCCGATGAGCGCGGCGCCGCCGGCAGCGCCCGCATCGCCCAAATCGCCGCCTCCGCCGGCCGCGACGACCTCGTCCTCTGCCTCGTCTCCGGCGGCGCTTCGGCGCTCCTGCCCCTGCCCGCCGAAGGCATTACCCTCGAGGAAAAACAGGCCACCACCCGCCTCCTCCTCGCCTGCGGCGCCACCATCCACCAGATCAACGCCGTCCGCAAGCACATCTCGCGCATCAAGGGCGGCCAACTCGCGCGCCTCGCCGCCCCCGCCCGCGTGGAATCCCTCCTGCTCTCCGACGTCATCGGCGACAATCTCGACGTCATCGGTTCCGGCCCCACCGCTCCCGACGCCTCCACTTTCGCCACCGCTAGCGCCATCTTTGATCGCTTCGCCATCCGCCACCTCGTCCCGGCCTCCGTCCGCGCCCGCATCGAGCGCGGCGTCCGCGGCGAAATCCCCGAGACGCCCAAGCCCGCCGACCCCCTCTTCGCCCGCGTCCGCAATACCGTGGTCGGCGGCAACCGCCTGGCCCTCGACGCCGCCGCCCGCGCCGCCCGCCTGCTCGGCTACCGCACCTTGATCCTCTCCAGCACCATCGAGGGCGAAACCCGCGAAATCGCCCGCATGCACGCCGCCATCGCCCGCGAAATCTCTTCCACCGGACGCCCCATTCGCCCCCCCGCCTGCATCGTTACCGGCGGCGAAACCACCGTCACCATCAAGGGCGATGGACTCGGCGGCCGCAACCAGGAATTCACCCTCGCCGCCGCCCTGGATATCGCCGGCCTCCCCCGCGTCGTGGTGTTCAGCGCCGGCACCGACGGCTCCGACGGCCCCACCGATGCCGCCGGCGCCATCGCCGATGGCCAAACCCTCGCCCGCCAACCCGACGCCCGGCTCTTCCTCGACCGCAACGATTCCTACCACTACTTCCAACCCCTCGGCGATCTCGTCATCACCGGTCCCACCAACACCAACGTCATGGACGTCCGCCTGATTCTGGTAGGATCGGACAAGTGAGCCCGGAAAAGTGAGCTTCTGGCGTAAGCAAGTCATCGATTTTGCTCTCGATCGCGAAACCCGGGCGCATATCGAAGAGCAGCGCGCCTGGATTGCCCGCGAACCAGCCAACCCCAAGCCCTACTACCACTTGGCGCAGTTGTACCGGGTGGCCCTCAAGCCCGAGGAAGCCCTCGGACTCCTCCTTGAAGCCGTCCGCCTCCACCCCAACTTCGCCGACGCCCACGCCTCACTGGCCGAAATGTACGTCCTCCGCGACGACTACCCCGCCGCCTGGCGCCACGCCCGCCTCGCCGCGGCCAACGGTGTCCCCCGCGCCGTCGAAATGCTCACCCGCCACGGCGTGAAGTAGTCCCTTGCCGCGGCTTCCGCGCACCCCTCGAAACTCGATGGATCATGCGGTTAGAAAACTGGAGGAGAATTCCCCCAAGCTTCCACATGCTACAGCAGGAGCCGAGTACAGCAGTATTCAAATCACATTCAATCGAGTTCTCGATTACGTCAAGACTGATAGTCGGTATCTGATTGAACTGGAGTTTCCCAGTAGAATTGAGGTGGCACTGTTCGAGCGATTTGTGCAGTCCACGTCCATTCGGCTGTCGTTCTACAGCCCTTCTGGCAACTCGAAACCCAGGATCTTCATGATCCACCCAGGGGTTGACGATACAGCGTCTTTCACAGTTGTCCAGTTGTCTGGCGGTGGGCTTGTGCGGAGATGGCCCGCATTCAATCCGCTATCGCCATGGAGTTCCCAGCCTATTCACCGGGAAAGGTCCTTTGTATAGCGGAACGTCTGCCTGATGGCTCGATCCGCGTATCCGATGACGGATACCCAGTAAAGGTCTACAGCCGGTGCCGAACGGCATTCCGTGCTAGCGTTAGAATATGAGCGTTGCGATTGGTCTGGATGGCCTTCTGGAGCCCCTAAGCCGATGTCTCGACATCGCGTCCGCACGCCGGGTAGTCGATTTGCAGGTTGCGCCGCCGGTTCAGGAGCGAATCGATACGCTCGCTGAGGGGGCCAACGAGGGCACGCTAAGCGATGGCGAACGCTCAGAATATGAAGCCCTGATCAACGCGGCGGATTTCATCTCGATCCTCAAGCTCAAAGCCCGGCGATATCTGGATTCTAACATTCAATAGCGAGATGGATGCCGCGACGCGGGACCTTGTTCGGAAGCGGGCTGGCGAGCGTTGCGAGTACTGCCGGTTGCGCCAAGAACATAGCGAACTGATCCATGTGAATCCTGGACTCTTGATGAGGCGCCGTGCCCAGTAGCGCAGGTCTTGAATCAACGTCCGCATATCTGGCTCGCCCTCTGAGGCGGATGCAATCCATAATGCCATGCGGATTGCCGGTGCGGGAAACGGATTTTCTCCCTCGGCGCGCAACCGGTAAGCGCCAAGCGCCGGTCCGGGTTACTTCACCTTGCCGGCCGAGTTCTCCAGAACCACATTGGAGAGCACCGCCGTATCGCTCTTGTCCGGCAAGTGCGAGCAGAAGCCGATGCCCACGTAAAACGGTTGGTCGAAGTGCAGGTGAATCGGCGGACCGAACTGGTGCAACGGTTCGCCTTCCAGGCTGATGAAGATCGCGATGGCATCGCCCTGCTTTTCGATTCCGATGCGCTTGGCCCTCACGTTGGCCAGACTGCCCCCGAAGCGAAACTGCATATCCTTCATGTCCGCGCCTCTCTCCGGACGCTGCGCCAGGTGGATCATGCCCGCGCCGTGTTGCCCGGCCATGGCTTCCTTGGAATCGTCATCGAGATTCTGCCGGATCCCGAGCACCGCCTTGCGGTCGCCATAGCCCTTCGGGTCCGGGAACGCCACGTCGGCCGCCAGCGAAACGTCCCCGGACATCTTCTTCCACAGATAGCGGAACTCGTCGCGCGAGTACCAGATGTTGTAACCGGCGGAGTTGATGGTGTATTGATTTGTGCCGGCGTCGTAACTGGCGCTGCCCCCTACCACCGCGCTGCCGATGTCCGATTGGCCCTCAAACACGCCGATGGGCGTGTCGAAGTTCTTGCTCGGCCGGTGAAAATCCGCCGGCGGCGCTACCTGCCGGTGGGTGGCGGAGCCCGGCAGCGCCCAGTCCGGCACGGCGGGCGCGGGGGTTGCCGGTGCGCCGGTCGCTTGTGCGCGCAGCAGAAACGGTGCGGCGCACAGCATCAGCGCGAGCCACCAGCCAAAACGGGAGCGCTGGATCGCGAAACCAACGAAGTTTTCCACAACAGGAACTCTAGCAGGTTCCGGCGCCCGTCATCGCCGCAGCAGCCACATCACCAGGCTCGCCGCCGCGCTCACGATCAGGCACGTCGTCAGCGGAAAGTAAAAACTCGAATTCTTCCCCTGTATCCGTATGTCCCCCGGCAGCCGCCCGAACGGAATCGGCAGCCGCCCCGCCAGCGTCACCAACACTCCCGCCGCCACCAGCACCAGCCCCAAAATGATCAGCACTCGTCCAAGAGGCATAATCACAGTATGCGCTTCCTCGCCCCCCTTCTCGCCGTCCTCCCCCTCTGCGCCCAATCGCCCGGCCACTCTCTCGCCCGCGAAATCTTCCAGCAGCTCATCGAAATCAATACCACCGATTCCTCCGGCGATAACGCCCGCGCCGCCGAGGCAATGGCCGCCCGCTTTCGCGCCGCCGGATTCCCGGAAACCGATATCCACGTCCTCGCCCCCGTCCCCCGCAAGGGCAACCTCGTCGTCCGCCTGCACGGCACCGGAGCCGCCCGCCCCATCCTCTTCCTCGGACACCTCGACGTCGTCGAAGCCCGCCGCGCCGATTGGCCCTTCGACCCCTTCGTCTTCCTCCAGCAGGACGGCTACTTCTACGGCCGCGGCACCTCCGACATGAAGGGCGACGACGCCACCCTCGTCGCCGCCTTCCTCCGCATGAAGCGCGAAAACTTCCGGCCCGCGCGCGATCTCATCCTCGCCCTCACCTCCGATGAGGAAGGCGGCCCCGCCAATGGCGCCGATTGGCTCGTCACCCAGCATCGCGACCTCGTCGACGCCCAATTCTGCATCAACGCCGATGCCGGCGGCGGCCACATCAAAAACGGCAAGCCCATCTTCATGGCCATGCAGGCCGCCGAAAAGGTCTTCCTCAGTTTCAAACTCGAAGTAACCAATAACGGCGGACACAGCTCGCTGCCCACCAAAGACAACGCCATCTACCACCTCGCCGACGGCCTCTCCCGCCTCGCCAGGTTCGATTTTCCCGTCCACCTCTTCGATGTGACCCGCGCCGCCTTCGAACGCGGCGCCAACATCTACGCCGGCCAGCTCGCCGCCGACCTCCGCACCATCGTGCAGAACCCCAACGATGCCGCCGCCCTCGCCCGCCTCTCCGCCATCCCCCTCTACAACGCCCAGATGCGCACCACCTGCGTGGCCACCATGCTCTCCGCCGGCCACGCCCAGAACGCCCTCCCGCAGCTCGCCACCGCCGTCGTCAACTGCCGCATCCTGCCCGTCGATCGGCCCGCCGATATCAAACGCACCCTCGAACAGGTGCTCGCCGATCCCAAAATCACCCTCACCGAAATGAACCAGCCCGTTACCACCCCCTACACCCCCATCGACCCCAAGGTGATGGCCGCCGTCACCGCCAGCACCAATAAACTTTGGCCCGGACTCCCCGTCGTCCCCGCCATGGAAACCGGCGCCACCGATGGCACCCGCATGATCCGCGCCGGCATTCCCACTTACGGCGTCAGCGGCATCTTCACCGACGAAGACGACGTCCGCGCCCACGGCCGCAGCGAGCGCATCCTCGTCAAAAGCTTCGACGACGCCGTCGATTTCATCTACGACCTGATCGCCCGCCTCGCCGTGGGACAGACGAGACTGCCAGCGACTTTCCGGCGCTCTTTGCCGGAAATTCGCTGGCAGTCCCGTCTGTCCCCGGTCCTGGTCTACAACCCCGCAATCTCCCCGCAAATGCCCTTCAGCGCCGGATACATCTCTTGATACACCCGGTGCGCTTTCGCATAGAACGCCGCCTCGCCCGCGTCCGGCGTCACCGCGTCCGTCTCGCGGATCGCCACCCGGCACATCTCCGGCACGCTCGCGTACTGCCCCGCCAGCGCCAATAGCGCCGCGCCGTAGGCCGACCCTTCCTGCGTCTCCAGCGTGACCACCCGCTTATTCAGAATCCCCGCCAACAACCTCCGCCAGAACGCGCTCTTCGCCCCGCCGCCCGAAGCGCGCACGTCGCTCACCGTCACCCCCAGCTCCTCGATGATGTCCAGGCAATCGCGCTGGCTGTACGACACGCCTTCGATCACCGCGCGAATCAGGTCCGCCCGCGTGCTCCGCGCCGTCAGCCCGATCCACCCGCCGCGGATGGTCGCGTCCAGGTGCGGCGTCCGTTCGCCCATCAGGTAAGGCAGCCAGAAAAGCCCCTGCGCGCCCATGGGCGATTGCGCCGCTTCTTCGGTCAGCGCGTCGTACTCCACGCCCGGCGCCAGTTGATTGCGGAACCACTGCAAGCTCAGCCCCGCGCCCTGCGTCACGCCCATCACGTGCCATTTGTCGCGCACCGCGTGGCAGAACGTGTGCACGCGCCCCGCCGGGTCGTACGCCACCTTCTCCATGTGCGCGAATACCACGCCGCTCGTCCCCAGCGTGCAGGAGACAATCCCCTCTTCCACGATTCCGTTGCCCACCGCGCTCGCCGCCTGATCGCCGCCGCCGCCCACCACCGGCGTCCCAGCCTCTAACCCCGTCAGCGCCGCCACCTCCGCCGTGATCGCGCCCGTGACCTCGCTCGATTCGTAGCACCGCGGCAGAATCGCGCGATCGAGGTCGAGCCCATCCATCATCTCGTAACTCCACCGCCGCTTCACCACGTCGAACAGGCTCGTCCCCGAGGCGTCCGACACTTCGGTGGCGAACTCGCCGGTCAGCCGGAAGCGCACGTAGTCCTTGGGCAGCAGCATCTGCCGCACCCGCTCGAAATTGGCCGGCTCGTTGTCCCGCACCCACAGCAGTTTGGGCAGCGTGAAGCCCGTCAGCACGGGGTTCGCCGTGTAGCGCAGCACGTTCTCGCGCCCGATTTTGGCGTTGATGAAATCCACCTGCGCCTGGCTGCGCTGGTCGCACCAGATCAGCGAAGGACGAATCACCTCGTGCGCCTCGTCCAGAATCACCAGGCCGTGCATCTGCCCGGAAAGCCCGATGCCCTTGACCTCCGCGCCGCTCACGCCGGCTTTGGCCAGCACGCCGCGCACCGCCTCCACCACGGCGTCCCACCAGTTCTCCGGACGCTGCTCCGCCCACTGCGGATGCGCCATCTGCATGTCTTCGTGGAGCGCGGTATATCCCGCGCGAACCCTTCCGCGCTCATCCACC
>JBEKDV010000137.1:0-17628 GCA_050014175.1 Candidatus Solibacter sp.
TTCACGCCCGATTGGCTACATGTCGAATGGGCAATTTACATGGTGAGTTCCTTTCATCTCACAAGATCAGCCAGGCTTGGCCTGGCGCACCCGATGAACGCAGATGAACACGGATAAGCATTCTTGTTTTATCCGTGTTTATCGGCGTTCATCGGCGGCTCAACGCTTTGGCTTCGAAAAACGGTAAACTGACTCTTCATGAAACTAATGAAGGTTGGTGTTTCCGTTCTGGTGGCGGCGGGATTCGTTGCCAGTTTGGTTCCGGGCAGCCGCGCCCAACAGCGGCCGGCGCCGAATAAGGAACTCATTGCCGCGCGCAACGCGACGGAAATGGAACTGGCGGACCTCGCCATCATAGACCGCAAGCTGATGGTAGCGATGCGCGACGGCAAGCGCATGGCGACCGACGTCTACCGTCCCAAGGACACGTCGAAGAAGTACCCCATCATCTTCGTGCGCACGCCCTACAACTTCAATTTCTGGGACGTGCGCAACGGGGCTCCGCGCGATATGAGCGCGGAACTGGCGGCGGTGAAACGCGGGTATGCCTACGTGGAAATGAACGAGCGCGGGCATTTTTTCAGCGAAGGAACATACGACATCCTGGGCGCGCCGCTGACGGATGGGACGGACGCCGTCACGTGGATGTCGCATCAGCCGTGGTCGAACGGGAAGGTGGGGACCATCGGGTGCTCTTCCACCGCGGAATGGCAACTGGGCGTGGCGGCGCAGGGGAATCCGGCGTTCGCGGCCATGATCCCGCAGGGGTTCGGCGCGGGCGTGGGGCGCGTGGCGCCGTACTACGAGCAGGGCAACTGGTATCGCGGGGGCGCGGTGCAGATGCTCTTCATCGCGTGGATATACGGGGAGCAGAACCAGGTGCGGCCGATGTTTCCGGCGGGCGCGTCGCAGGCGGATCTGATTCAGGCGTCGAAGATGTTCGACCTGGCGCCCCAGATGCCGCCGGTGGATTGGGCGAAGGCGTTGACGCATCTGCCGGAGGCGGACATCATCAAGAGCGTGGGCGGGCCGGGCGGGATTTTCGCCGACCGCGCGGAAGTTTCCACCGGCGGCGCCATGATCAAGCGCGCGCCCAACGATGCGGCGTGGTATCGCGGCGGGTTGTGGCACGACGATATGAAGATCGACGTGCCGGGCTTCTGGTTCATGTCGTGGTACGACGTGTCGGTGGGACCGAACCTGGCGGCGTATAACTTCGTGCGCAAGACGGCGCGGCCGGAGATCGCCGCGCAGCAGTACGCGGTGATCGCGCCGACTTTGCACTGCGGGTACAAGCGGGCCACGGAGCATACCATCGTAGGCGAGTGGGATATGGGGGACGCGCGGCTGGACTACGACGCCCTGACTTACGGATGGTTCGACCATTTCCTGAAGGGCGAGGACAACCGGATCTTACAAAAGACGCCCAGGGTTCTGTATTACACGATGGGGATGAATAAGTGGCAGAAAGCGGACACATGGCCTCCGGCCGGGGCGCTTTCGATGACCTTATTCCTCGCGAGCGGCGGGAAGGCGAACAGTCTGAAAGGCGACGGCGCGCTGGGGATGGCGGCGCCGGGCGCGGATAGTCCGGACGGGTTAGCGTACGACCCCATGAATCCAGTGCCGTCGTTCGGCGGCAACGTATGCTGCACGGGCAACGCGGTGACCGGCGGCGCGTTCGATCAGCGCAAGATGGAAGAGCGGGCCGACATACTGGTGTACACGTCCGAGCCGCTGAAAGAAGGGACGGAGGCCAGCGGGCCGATTGAGGCGACGCTGTATGTTTCGTCGGACGCGAAGGACACGGATATCACGGTGAAGCTGATCGATGTGTATCCGGACGGTACGGCTTACAACCTGGACGAGACTATTCAGCGGCTGCGCTATCGCGAGGGGTATGACAAGCCGCCGGTGTGGATGGAGGCGGGCAAGGTGTATAAGGTGATGCTGCAGCCGATGACCACGAGTAATTACTTCGCAGCGGGGCATCGTATCCGCATCGAGGTGTCGAGCAGTAACTTCCCGCGCTTCGACCGTAATATGAATACCGGCGGCAATAACTACGATGAAGCCAAGGGCGTGGTGGCGCACAATGCGGTGCACCATTCGCGGCAGTACCCCTCGCAGGTGACGCTTACCGTGGTGAAGCGGGGGGAGTGACGGGCCTGGAAGGGTGCTAGGCGGACTTCTTCTGCTCGAGCCGGATGACACGTTCCCGGAGTTCGGCGATCTCGCGGTCCTTGGTTTCGAGGGACTTGTCCACCTTCTCGGCCCAGTCATCCAACCGGACAATGCGCTGGCCGCCGGAGCGAAGCAGACCTGCATGCCTGTCCAAGCGGATGCAAATGTCGTCTATCTTGGTATTCAGGTCGGAGAAGCCAGTGCGCATCTCCGTTTCCAGACTCTCTTTCACATCCACGACCAGCCGCTCGAGATTGGCTTGACCGTCCGCAGTCTTCCCGACCAGCCGCTCAAGATTGGCGTGACCTTCCGTGGTCTTCCCAATGAGGGTTTCCAGCTTGTCGAACCGCTCCTTCATCTCGGCTTCCATGTTCATCAGTATACGCCATGACTATCCGGAGATTGGATTAACCGATTGCGGCGCGGCGGAGGCGGTCCAGGATGCCGGCCCATTCGGGGGCGTCGGGCGGGGGTTCGATGGCGATCCAATCGAGGGACTGGGCGTCGAGACGGTGAAGAGTTTCGTAGAGCGCGGCGGCGTAGGATTGCGGGTCGGCGGGCATTTCCTTCCCTAAGCGCAGGACGATGCCTTTGCCTTCGCGCGGGGTGGTATCCAGGTAAAGCGGCGTGGCGGGGCGATAGTGGCGCGCGTGCATGCCGGGAGACGCGTGCGCGCCTTCAACGGGCGCGGCGGCCTGCACGATCGGGCCGATCAACGATTCGAGTTCCGTGATGGGGATGACGCCGGGGCGGAGGAGCGTGGGCGTGTCCACCAGCGAGAGCACGGTCGATTCGATACCGACGCGCGCGGGGCCGCCATCCAGGGTGTAGTCGGCGAGCGATTCGGGGATGTGGGCGGCGGCGGTGGGCGAGAGTTCGGTGAAGCGGTTGGCGCTGGGGGCCGCGATGGGGACGCCGGCCGCGCGGATCAACTCCAGGGCGAGGGGGTGCGCCGGCATGCGCAAGCCGACGGTGGGGAGGCCGGCGGTGACGATGTCCGGGATGAGCGGGCGCTTGGGAACTACCAGGGTCAGCGGGCCGGGCCAGTAGCGGCAGGCGAGGAGGTCGGCGGCGGCGGACCAGTGCGACGCGAGCGTGCGCGCCATCTCGATGGAATCGACGTGGACGATCATCGGGCTGGTGCGCGGGCGGCCCTTGGCGGCGAAGATGCGCGCCACGGCATGGGCGTCCAGGGCATTAGCCCCCAGGCCGTAGACGGTCTCGGTAGGGAAGGCGACGAGGCGTCCGGCGCGGATCAATTCGGCGGCGCGGACGATGCCGGCGCTGGTCGGTGTTGGGCGCGAGCTCACTCCGGGGTCTCGTCTTTATCGTCGCCGGCGATTTTGCCGGTTTTACGCCATACCAGGTAGGCGTGGATGAGCGCGTCGAGATCGCCTTCCAGCACGCGGTCCACATCGCCGATGGAGAGGCGGCTGCGCAGGTCCTTCACCATGCGGTAGGGGGCGAGCACGTAGTTGCGGATCTGGCTGCCGAAGTTGATTTCGAGCTTGGAATCCTCGGTCTCGCGGGTTTCGGCGCGCTTCTTGTCGAGCTCGAATTCGTAGAGGCGGGCGCGCAACTGCTTCATGGCGGTGGCGCGATTCTTGTGCTGGGAGCGCTCGTTCTGGCACTGCACCACGATGCCGCTGGGGAAGTGCGTCATGCGCACGGCGGAATCGGTCATGTTGACGTGCTGGCCGCCGGCGCCGGAGGCGCGGAAGGTATCGATGCGCAGGTCCTTGTCCTGAATGTCGATCTTGATTTCGTCGTCCACCTGGGGGAAGACGAAGACGCTGGCGAAGGAGGTGTGGCGGCGCGCGTTGGCGTCGAAGGGAGAAATGCGCACCAGGCGGTGCACGCCGATTTCGGATTGCAGCAGGCCGTAGGCATTCTCGCCGTTGACTTCGAAGGTGGCGCTCTTGATGCCGGCGCCCTCGCCTTCCAGGCGGTCGGTCATCACGGTGGGGAAGCCCTGTCGCTCGGCCCAGCGCAGGTACATGCGGAGCAGCATCTCGGCCCAATCCTGGCTCTCGGTGCCGCCGGCGCCGGGGTGGATGGTCACGATGGCGCTACGCGCGTCGTTTTCGCCGGAAAGGAGCATGGCGGTTTCCAGGCGCTCCAGGTACTCGGCGTAGGGCTTGAGGTCGCGCTCGATATCGTCCGCCACGGATTCGCCTTCGCGGGCGAGTTCGAAGAGGGTGTCGAGATCGTCGGTGAGGCCGCGTATGCGGTCGTCGTTGGCGATGGCCTCTTCCAGGCGTTTGCGGGCCTGCATGACTTTCTGGCTCTTTTCGGGCTGGTTCCAGAAGTCGGGGGCGGCGATCTGCTCTTCGCTTTCGGCTAGCTTTTTCTTCTGAGTGGGGGCGTCAAAGATACCTCCGCACGGCCAGGGCCTGGTCGCGGAGGGGTTGGTATTGGCGGTCTAATTCTTCTAAGGTCATGGGAGCTTCACTCCAATTCTAACAAATACGCCCTTTTGCCGACGTTATGGGCGCGGGTTTGGCCCATTTCGAAGGAGACGCCTTCGGCTTCGTGGATGTGGCCGCAGAAGAAATGGGCGGGCTGGCAGCGCTGGATGAAGTCCCGGACGGCGGTAGATCCGGCGTGCAGGCCGGGGCGGACGCGATCGAGCGCGGTGCCGTAGGGCGGGGCGTGGCAGACCAGGACCAGCGGGTGGAGATCGGTGAAGGCGGCGAGGCGTTGGGCGATTTGCGCCTCACTGTACTCGCCGGGGGTATGGAACGGGGTCGGGCTGGAGTAGCCGAGGCCGGCGATGTGCCAGGCGCCGGCGGTGAAGTGGCGCTGGTGGAAATCGTTAAGACCGTATTGGTCGCAGAATTCGGCGATTTGGGCGGCGGATTCGTGGTTGCCGGGCAGTACCCAGACTTTTTCGCCGCGCGTCTTTAGGATTTGGCCGCAGCGATCGAGTCCCCGGCCCCAGGTGACCTGGTCGCCGGCGGAGAGGTAGAAATCGGCCTCCACGAGGAGGATGCGTTCCAGCGTCTTCCAATCGTTATGGATGTCGGAGAATATGAGTAGTTTGGACGTGGGCATAGCGCATGAGCGAATACGATAACGAACTATCGAAGATTGTAGCCGAGCTGAACCGGGCGGCGCCCAGCCAGAAGTACGCGGTAGCGCGCGGCGGGCAATCGACCGCGTCGCTGGATCAGTTGCTGCACGCGGCGGCGGGACGCGGCGCGAGCGACGTGCTGCTGATTGCGGGCGCGCCAGCGATGTTGCGCGTGACGGGCAATTTGACGCCCGGGGCGGGCGCGGTGCTGGAGGCGGACGATGTGCGCGGCCTGGTGCTGCCGCTATTGGAGCCGGCGCAGTTGGAGGAGTTGCAGAAGCGCAAGAGCGTGGATTTGAGCTTCGTGCGCGAGAACCTGGGGCGCTTCCGGGTGAACATCCATCACCAGCGCGGGACGCTGGCGGCGAGCATACGGCTGCTGCCTTCGCGGATTCCGTCGCTCGAATCGCTGCATCTGCCGTTGTCGCTGGCGAAGCTGGCGGAGCGGCGGCAAGGGCTGGTGCTGGTGACGGGGCCGACGGGCTGCGGCAAGAGTTCCACGCTGGCGGCGCTGATCGATATCGTGAACACCAGGCGGGCGGCGCATGTGGTGACCATCGAGGACCCGGTGGAGTACCAGCACGCCAATCGCAGCGCCATTATCGAGCAGATCGAAGTGGGGCGCGACACGCCGGATTTCGCGGTGACGCTGCGCAGCATCATGCGGCAGACGCCGGACGTGATCCTGGTGGGAGAGATGCGCGACTCCGAGACCATCGCGACCGCGCTGACGGCGGCGGAGACGGGGCACCTGGTGTTTTCGACGCTGCATACCAACGACACGATTCAAGCCATGTCGCGGATCCTGGATTCGTTTCCGGCGGGGAATCAGCCGCAGATCCGGCAACAAATGTCGCTGGCCATGTCGGCGGTGGTGGCGCAACAACTGGTGCCGGGGGTGGATGGGGTGAGCCGCTGGCCGGCGGTGGAGATCATGGTCGCGACCGACGCTGTCCGCGCGCTGATTCGCAAAGGCGACGACCACCAGTTGCGTTCGCAGATTTCGGTGGGGCGGGCCGACGGGATGACGACGATGGAACAATCGCTGGCGGACCTGGTGAGGACGGGGCGGATCACGCGCGATACGGCCTTCGCGCACGGCTATCGCACGGACGATTTGCAGCGGTATTTGGGGTAAGAGCGAAATTCGGTGTGCACTTGACTCAGGTCGCCCGTACCTGTGGAGCCAGGTGGGGCGGGCGCCCTCGTCCGCCTGCTGGCAGGCCGGCCAGGGGGCCGGCCGCGGGCGAGGGCGCCCGCCCCACCAAGCCGGTCCAGAGCGATTACCTAATCAGCGAGCGGTCTACCGCAATCGCCCCATATTTTTCAGCGGCCAGTAGACGAAAACGGCCTTGCCGTAGATGGCTTCGCGCTTGACGAAGCCCCAGGTGCGGCTGTCGCTCGAGGAACTGCGATGATCGCCCAGCACGAAGTACTCGCCGGGCGGGACGCGGTGTTCTTCCCAGGAGACACGGTCGTGATAGTCTTCGGGAACGTAGTTTTCCGTCAGGGCATGACCGTTGACGTAGACTTGGCCGGCGTCGATGTACACGGCGTCGCCGGGGATGCCGATGACACGCTTGATGTAGGATTTCGAGGGGTCCAGCGGAAACCAGAACACCACCATGTCGCCGCGCTCGATGTTGCCGAGGCCGAAGTGGTAGGTGAATTTGTTGATGAAGATGCGTTCCTGATCGGTCAGGGTGGGCATCATGCTGGTGCCTTCCACCTTGACCGGCTGGTAGATGAAGACGATCAGGATGACCGCGATCAGCACGGAAAAAGCCAGATCGCGCACCCAGGACAGCGCACTCCAAATACTGCTGCGAACAGGCGAAACCGGCCGCGCGTCCGCCGGGCTCGGTGTGGGTGTCGGGTTCTCTGGCATCCTCTGCTACGTAATTATAGACGGTTTATCCCGGGGTTCGGTTGCTGGCCTCTACTTCAAAAGGGAACCGAGCACGGCGATGGGCACGGCGCCTTCTCTTAAGGCGCGGTCGTTGAAATCGGCCAGGCTGTATGCGCTGCCTTTGGCCTGCCGGTACGCGTCGCGCGTCTTGATCCAGGCGCGCCAGCCCACATAGTACGTGGGCAATTGCGCGGAGGTGAGTTTGGCGCGCTGCAACTTGGCGGTGGCTTCCTCCACTTCCTGGAACGTCTGCTTCTCCATCAGGTCCAGGGCCTCCTGGTCGGTCATATTCTGGGTCTGGAGACGGATGTCGAGGATGGCGTTGGCCAGGACGCGGAGTTCCTCCTTGGCGAAGGTAAGGGCCAGTTCCGGCGAGCGGTTGAGGAAGCCCTCATCGATCATCGCCTGGGTGGAATACTGGCCCCAGCCCTCGATATAGGGACCGTTGCCGAAGATGGAACGCAGCAGGCGGCGTCCCTTGGGCTGCACGTCGTTGGCAATCTCCATCTGCACGTAGTGGCCGGGCATGGCCTCATGGATGGTGAGCAGCCGGAGCTTGTAGGCGTTGTATTCCCGCAGCTTGGATTCCACGCGTTCCTTGGGCCAGGATGGCGGGATCGGCGTGACCCAGTAGAACGCGCCCAATTGCGGTTCCAGCGCGGGCGCGGCGTTGAAGCCGCCCACCGGATAGCTGCCGCGCATGAACTCGGGTGTTGGGATGACTTGCAGATTGGCGCGCGGAGGCAGGGTGAGGAGGCGCTTTTCCCGCACAAACGCGCGGGCCTCGTCGAGCGCCTTGCGGGCATCGTCCATGTAGCTTTCGCGGGTGGCGTGGCGGTCGGCGATCTTGGCCAGCACTTCGCCGATGACGGTATTTTCGCGGTTGGCGCCACTCAGGTCGGCGTGGTCCTTGTGGGCCGGGAAGGCTTCGCGGTGCAACGGCAGGGCGAGTTCCAGCATGCGGGCGCGCACGGCGGGCAGGTCGCGCTCGGCCTCTTGCAGAGTGTCGGCGGCTTCGCTGCCGCTCTCCAGCGTGTAGCGGAATTTGCGCAGGTAGAGTTTATCGCCGAGCCGCCAATCGTAGCGATTGAGGTTGCTCAGCCTGTTCTTGAGGAACTTGTCGAACTTGCTCATCGCCTCCAGCGCGGGACGGGCGGCTTTTTCGTAAGCCGCGGCCAAGTCGGGCGGAACGCCGCCGCGGATTTCCTTATCGACCAGATTGATGTTGCCCAGGTTCTCCTCGACGGCCACCTGCGTCCAGACGTCGGGCGCCGACATCAGATTAGTGGAAGCCTGATCGAGGTAGAGCGGCACCTTTTGCAGGCGCGCGACGATGTGGCGGATGCGGTCCGGCTGGGGCGCGTACTCCAGCACGTAAGGGGCGAACAGCGCGTTGCCCAGCGTTTCCACATACATCTGCGGGGTGTGCTGGTGGATGTGGATTTCATTCAGTTCGAGCAGGTTGAGCGCAATCTGGTCCTGCAGGATGGTGAGGTCGGCGCGGTCTTCGGCGGTCAAATCAGCGGGCCGGAGATCGCTCAGGCGGTCGCGGAACTTCTCGAAGAAAGTGCGTTGCCGGTAGAGGTTTTGCTCGCCAAAATCGTCCAGCATGTCGTCCAGGTTCTGCTTCTGGTAGCGATGCAGGCCGGCGGCGGTGGCCGCCGAGGGGGAAAAGGCGAGGGAAGTGTAGACGAACTCTTCGGAAAGCGTGGCGAGCTTCTGGGAAGGGGTCTTGCCGCAGCCGGCGGCCAACAGAACCAGAGGGAGCAACCAAGCGAATTTCGCCATTGCATGTAATTGTACAACCGCGCACGATGCAATGAGTCGGGAGGCCGGGATGAGGATGGTCGAGCACCGCCTGCGGGCGGCCTCAGCCTACGGTGACACGGGCGGAGTGCCGGCCGCGGGGCGCTGGGACGGAAGCCGGCTGCGCGCGGCGGTCGCGCTGCATCCGGTGGAGTTCGCGCATCAGTTGGGCGCGCTGGTCGAGAGAGTGGCGCACCATCAGGCGTTCCCCGATGAAGCATGCCCAAAGGAGGGCGACCGAAAGGGCGATCACCGCCAAACCTTGTCCCGTGATTCTTGCGATTGGCATCCAGCCGTTCCTCCGGCAGTATGATGTGCAATCTGCCTGCCAGGATCTACGTTGTTTATTTTCAGGTGTATTCCGGCGTACGGGCGGGAAGGTGTGCCACGGCACGGCACAGGTGGTACTGTGGCGCCACCCAGAGGGGCGGCAATTAGTGACACCCCAGGCAGCGGAATTCCCGGCCGTGGCAAACCACGCAACTGGCCTTGTCCAGGTTTAATTTGCCCGAGGTATGGTCGCTCAGGAAACTGGAGACATGGCTGGCCGGCTTCAGCGGGGCGTCCTTGGCGTGGCACTTCTCGCAACTGAAGGGATTGTCTATCTCGGTGTGACACACCAGGCAATCCGCCATCTGGGGCATGGCGGCGGGGGTGACCTCGTCGGATTCCTGCAATCCGCGATGGCAGGCCTGGCAGGCATTCTGCGTGTTCAAATGGCGGCGGATATCGCCCGCCGGCTGGAGGTAGCTCTTCTTGTCGATGGCCGCCGCCAGAAGCGGCGCCACGTTACCCATTTTGAGGTGCTGGGCATGGCTGAAGAAGGCCACGTGGGTCGCCGGGGGTGCTGGGATTTGAGCATCGTCATGGCACTGGAGGCAGACGGCTTTGGCGGGCAGCAGGTTATCGGATGCCTTGGTACTGGCGGCGGCCGCGGTGTGGCAGGTTGTGCACTCGAGATCGAGGGAGAGGTGCAGTTTGTGCGAGAAGGGAGCAGCAGGCGGCGCACCCCACGCCGCGCCCCACGCGAAGAGCAGGACGGCGAGCCGTTTCACCCCTTGTAGCTCAAATGCCAGATGCGGTTGTTGCCGTCTTCGGAGATCAGCAGGCTGCCATCCGGCAGTTGCAGGATGCCCACCGGGCGGCCCCAAACTTCGCGCTGGTCCGGCCCCAGCATCCAGCCGGTGAGGACTTCGCGCATGGGCCCGGACGGCTTCCCATCCTTGAACGGGATGAAGGCGACGGATTGGCCGACACGCATGGAACGGTTCCAGGAGCCATGGAATGCCAGGAAAGCGCCGCCCTGGTATTCCTTGGGAAACTGCTTACCGGTGTAGAAGATGAAGTCCAGTACGGCCACGTGCGCGCCCAGTAGGATATCGCCCTGGATGGTCTTGGCCACCAGGTCCGGGCGTTGACCTTTGTTGCGGGGGTCTTCGTTGGGCCCCGCATAAGCGTACGGCCAACCGTAAAAGGCGCCCTTCCGGATGTGGGTGAAGTAGTCGGGCACCAGGTCGTCGCCCAGTTCGTCACGCTCCTGAATGGCGGCCCAAAGGGTGTCGGTGCCGGGGTAGTAGCGCAAGCCGATGGGGTTGCGTGTGCCGGCGGCGAAGATTTCGTGGTTGCCGCCGTCGGGGTCATAGCAGTTGATGGCGGCGCGCCTCGGATCTTCGCCAGGGGAAACGTTCGACCCCGAACCGGTGCCGACGCAAAGGCGCTTGCCATCGCGGGAGAACAGCAGGCTGCGCGTCCAGTGTCCGCCGCCGAAGCCTTTGAGCGAGGCAATCTCCTGGCCGGGGCCGGCGGTCATCGTCTTGGCATCGTACTTGTAGCGCTTGATGGATTCGGGCTCGCCGACGTAAAGGTAACCGTCCTGGATGGCCAGGCCGTAGGGCCGGTCGAGCCCCTCGATCAGGACCTTACGTTCCTTGCCTTGCAGGATGTAGACCGTGCCGGCGGTGCCGCGGGCGGCATCGGAAAGCAGGATTTCGTTGCTCGGGCCGAGCAGCATGAAGCGCGGGACCTTGAAGCCCTCCTGGTAGATCTCCGCCTGGAAACCTTTGGGAACGCTCAGTTTAGCGCCCTCCGGCTGGGGGATCACGCGGGGCCGGTTATTGGCCGAGGGGGTGGCGAAAGGCGCGGGCAGGGTTTTCTGCTGCGCGTAGAAAATGGCGCTGGCTGCCAGGAGCAGAGCGCTACCCAGGACGATTCCTCTGAGGTGCATAGGCATATGATGCCACGGGCGCCGGGAGGGTTCGCGGAAAAAGGCCGGGGCGATACAGAACCTCAGAAAAAAAGAATGGCCGCCGATGAACGCCGATTCACGCGGATAAAAACAAGATACTTATCGGCGTTCATCGGCGTTCATCGGCGGCCCATAAGTGCTTATCGTGCCGCCATTAGCGCGCGCAAGCGGCGGGCCCGCTCGGGGGCGCGCAACTGGCGCAGTGCTTTGGCCTCTATCTGGCGAATGCGTTCGCGGGTGACGTCGAATTCCTGGCCGATCTCTTCCAGGGTGTGTTCGCGCTCGCAGCCGATGCCGAAGCGCATGCGGATCACCTTCTCCTCTTTGGGGGAGAGCGTTTTCAGGATGCCGGCAGTCTCATCGCGGACGTTGGATTCAATTACGGCATCGACCGGGGAACCCACCCAGCGGTCTTCGATGAGATCGCCGAGGGCGGATTCGCCGTCGCGGCCCACCGGGGTTTCGAGCGACACCGGATCGCGGGAGATGGTCTTCAGCTTCTGGACTTTCTCCACCGGGATATCCATCCTGCGGCCAATTTCGTCATTTGTAGGAGTACGGCCGAGCTCCTTCTCCAGTTCGCGCGTGGCCCGCAGGAACTTGTTCATGCTTTCGTTCATGTGCACCGGGATGCGGATGGTGCGGGACTGGTCGGCGATGGCGCGGGTGATGGCCTGCCGGATCCACCAGGTGGCGTAGGTGGAAAACTTGTAGCCGCGGCGGTATTCGAACTTGTCGGCGGCGCGCATCAGGCCGATATTGCCTTCCTGGATGAGGTCCAGGAGGTGAAGTCCGCGGTTTACGTATTTTTTGGCGACGGAGACCACGAGGCGGAGGTTGGCCTCCACCAGGTCTTTCTTGGCCCGCTCGGCTTCGGCTTCGCCGTGACGGATTACCGTCAGGCTGTGCTTCAGTTCGGGCAGGGTGGCGCCGGCGGCGGCTTCGCGCTTCTTGATTTCGCGTTTCAACTCACGCAGGCGCAGTTGCTGGGTGGGGTTGGCGCGCACTTCGAGACGCTTGATTTCGCCATCGAGGTGGCTGATTTCATCCACCGCGCGCTCGATTTCGCGGGCAAACTCCTTCCACTTGATGAGACGGAAGGGGGCGCGCCGGATGGCCAGCGAGGTTTCCACCTTGGCGCGGTTCAGCTTGGCGCAGAGACGCTTGCGGGGCTTCTTGCTGGCCGCCGGGGTGGTCTCCACTTTGTCTTCCAACTGCTGTAACTTCTTGTGCAGGATGATGATATCGGAGAAGTGCTTGGCTGCGTCGGTGCGTACTTTGAGGTCCGCCGGGGAGCCTTCCTCCACGTCTCCAAGATCCACCACGCTTTCGATTTCGATCATGGCCTTCTTCAGTTGGTCGGCCACGTCCACTACCACTCTTTGTACCAGGGCGCTGCGGCTGATCGCCTTCTGCATGCGCAACTTGCCGCGTTCCATGCGGCGCGCCAGATCCACTTCACCTTCGCGGGTCAAGAGCGGAACGGCACCCATCTCGCGGAGGTACACTCGCACCGGATCGTCCGTGTAAATAGACTCTTCCACCGGGGCGGGATGCAAAAAGTCGGCTTCATGGGCAGCCTCGGGATCGAAAAACTTGGCGTCTTCTTCGAAACTAAGGCCCAGACTCTCGGGATTCTCCGCTAAAAACTGATCTTCGAATTGATCCACTTAAGACTCACCTCCCCCCACAGGCACACGACGCACTCGGATCGGATGTCAGGGAATGGGGTTCTAACTGAAAAAAAAATGGCTTGCTCTTGCTGTGCTTGCTACCGTGATAGCCCGAAGTGTTGAGAACAAAGGGCGCATTCGGGGTTCGGCTTTCACCTGATGGTAACATCATTCGTCCGCTAAATTAAAGCCCTATTTTTAAAGATGTCTTAAAATCGTTTAGGTTACAGGCAATTTTGCCGGTGGATCCGCGCCTGGTTGGCGGCGGCCCGGCCAGGCCCCACCGATGCTACGGCATCTTCTGCCGCATCAGGTGCTTGAGCTCGTTGAAGAAAGCCTGCTCGTCCTGAAAATCGCGGTACACCGACGCGAATCGTACATAGGCGATTTTGTCCAGTTCCCGAAGGTTCTCCATCAAGAATTCTCCTATATTTATAGTAGATATCTCGCGATCCGGTGAGTCGCTCACCTTCGATTCCACCCGGTTCACCAGTTCCGACAGCCGCGCCATGCTCACGGGACGCTTTTCGCAGGCCTTCAACAGACCGCCCAGGACCTTCTGCCGGTCGAACTTCTCGCGCCGCCCGTCCTTCTTGATTACCATGTAGGGGACTTCGTCGATTCGCTCGTAGGTGGTGTACCGTCGCGTGCATTCCAGACACTCCCGCCGCCGGCGAATAGCATCGCCTTCCTTGCTTTCCCGCGAATCCACCACTTTATCGTGCAAATGATTGCAGAATGGACATTTCATTCGGATACCTCCCGGCCGATGCGCTGCAGACTACGCCAGTTCAATCCCTCTTTGAGGGCCACAACCAGGCCCAGCGGCACAATTGCTACAAATGTAATAACCCACAGGAACACGGCGAACGCCGAGGCCAGCTCAAAGCGGACGCCAAACAGTTCGGTGAGCACCAGCACCGTTACCACCTGCATGCCGCCCCCTACACCAGGAATCTGCACCACCGACCCGAACGCTACAAACCCCAACAATATCAATACATCCACGACACCCAGATTGACAATCCCGGCGAAGGACTGCGCCAGGCACCAATAGCACAGGCAGATCAGCACCCATTCCAGGGCCGAATAGAAGAAAACCAGCAATAGCGACGCATCGCTGCGCATCGATTCCACCCCCTGGAAGAGCGCGTTGACGATCTTGGCGAGGCCCGCCACCCGCTTTTCGGGCAGGTGGTGGAGCGCGCCCAGCAGGCGCAGCCGCAGCGGCTCGGAGAAGTGGCGCAGCGACAGCAGCACCAGCAGAATCGCCACCCCGAGCGCCCCGCCCACCCTGCCGCCGGCGGCCAGCACCCAGGTCAGTTTCTCCCCCACGTGCATGTCGGACGTCTTCACCCGGGTCAAGGCGAAAGCGAAAAGCAATAGCGCCATCAGCAGGTCGAAGATGCGCTCCAGCACCCAGGCGGCGAACTGCGAGGTCAGCGGAACCTCTTCCTTGCGGGCGATGAGGTAGGGGCGCACGAACTCGCCGGGGCGGCCAAACAGGGTGATCGCGGTGAAGCCGACCACGGTGGCGGAGAGCAGGTTGCGCATGGAAGGGTGGGGCTTCAGCGGTTTGAGAAAGACGGCCCAGCGCAAGGCCCGCCCCCAGTAGGTGCCCAGGATCGGGATCAGCGAAACCGCTACCCAAAGCCAGTGGACGTGGGCGAAGGTGCTGCCGGCCAGTCTCCAATCGAAGGCCGGGCCTTCGCTCCGCCGCGCACCTAGCAGCCAGACCACGGCCGCCACGGCGAGCAGAATGGCGGCCATCCACTTCCACTTCGTTTGGCGAGTCCAATCGGGGCGATGAATCGGTTTTTCTCCGTTTTTCGAGGATGGCGGTGCGTGCCAGCCCCTACTGGGCTAGCATACCGGAAAAATTGAACCTATCATGGGAAAGCCTCGTTTCTTGTTGTGGAAGACGAGAGCCATGGCAACCGCGACGCTAGCTTGGGAGCGATTTGGAGGAAATACCTCGAGCGTTCAGGCTGCCAGCCGGATAATGGAAGTTTCCGGAGGCCGAAAGCTGCTCGATAGCCTGGACCAACCCCTCGTTTCGCGGTGTCTGGACGGCGATGAAGCCGCCTGGGAGGACCTCGTCCGGCAGCACACGCGGCAAGTCTACGGCCTCTGCTTCCGTTTTACCAACAGCATGCAGGAAGCGCAGGACCTGACGCAGGAAGTGTTCCTGCGGGTATTCAAGACGATCAAGACCTTCCGCAGCACGGAAGGCAGCTTTCACACCTGGCTGGCCCGGGTGACGCGTAACCTCCTGATCGACCACTATCGCCGTACCCGCCAGGAGCGCGTGACGGATTCCATCGAGGAGCAACTTCCCATGCTGGAACAGACCGGCGGGGCGGCGGCGGCGCGCCCGGACCAGGCATTGGCCGGTCGCGAGGCCGGCGAGATCCTGCGGGCCACCCTGCAGAAGCTCTCCCCCGATTTGCGGGAAGCGGTGATTTTGCGCGATTTGCAGGAAATGGAATACCGGGAGATTGCGGGAGTATTGGATATCCCCGAAGGCACGGTGAAAAGCCGGATCAATCGCGGGCGGGCGGAACTGGCCCGTCTGCTGCGCAAGCAGAAGCTGGTAGTATGAACTGCGCGGAACTGGAAGAACTGATCTGCGATTACGTGGACGGCACGCTCACGGCGGACCGCAAGGCCGAAGTGGAGCGCCATCTGGAAGCCTGTCCGGCGTGCGCGGAAGTGGCGCGGGATTCCGCCGCGGCGGTGGCGTTCATGGCGCGCGCCGCCGACGTGGAACCGCCGCCCCAGTTAATCACCCGCATCCTGTTTGACGCTCCGTGGACCCGCAAGGCGCCGGCCAAGTCCCGGGGCTGGCTGAGCACGCTGCTCGCGCCGATCATGCAGCCGCGATTCGCCATGGGAATGGCGATGACGATTCTCTCGTTCTCGATTCTCTCCCGCTTCGTGCCCATGCAGCAGTTGAAGGCCGCGGATCTGCGGCCCGCCGAAGTCTGGGCCTCGCTGGACGACCGTGCGCATCGCGTTTGGGCGCGCAGCGTCAAGTATTACGAAAACCTGAAAGTGGTATACCAGATCCAAACACTGCTCAGGGACTGGCAGCAGCAGGCGGAAGACCAGAAGGCGGCGGCGTCTTCCGAGCCAAAGACGGACGACCGTAAGTTGCCCGTCAAAGCATTGAACCCCGGGGGAGCACCCGCTTCCAATCCGTCATTTGGGGTACCCGGGGCGCCCCAGGGAAGCCAACGTTGAGGGACTAAAATGAACTGTCAAAATCATCCAGAAGTGCCGGCCACGGCATATTGCCGCAATTGCGGCAAACCGGTATGCGACCAGTGCCGTCGCGACGCCTTCGGCACCGTGTACTGCGAAGAGCACGCTCCGGCTCCGGCCGCGCGCGCCGCGGAGCCTGCGGGCTTCAGCGCGCCGCCTCCGCCGCCGTTCGCCGCTCCCCCTCCGTTTGCGGGCCCGCCTCCCGTGGCTGCCCCTCCGGTCACGGGCTACGTATACGCCGATGTCTCGCCCGGCCTCGCGCTCTTTCTCGGCATGATTCCCGGCGTGGGCGCGATCTACAACGGGCAGTACGCCAAGGGCATGGTGCATGCCATCATCTGGGGCGTGCTGATGAGCATCGCCGACTCGCGCGCCGCCCACGGACTGGAACCTGTCTTCGTGATGACGGTGGTGGCCTGGATGGCCTACATGGCCTTCGAGGCGTATCACACCGCGCGCAAGCGCCGCCTGGGCGAAGCCGTGGACGAGTACTCCAGCCTGGTGAACCTGAACGGCCGCAGCGAGCAGGTTCCGGTGGCCGCGGTGGTATTGATCATCCTGGGCATCCTGCTGCTCTTGCACACGCTCGACCTGCTGGATTTCGACCGCGTGGTGCGCTTCTGGCCGGTGCTGTTGATCGCCGCCGGCGTGTACCTGCTCTATGGCCGGTTTACCGGCCGCGACACCGCCGCCGGGGAGGCCCGCAATGAGAGACCGTGAGCCATCCCTGCTGCGCGCCATCCGCGGGCCCATCACGCTGATCACGGTGGGCGTGCTGTTCGCGCTGAATAACTTCACCGAGTACACCTTCGACAAGACCTGGCCGGTGCTGTTGATCGTCTTCGGCCTGTTGAGCCTGCTGCGGCGCGGCATGGAGCCGGCGCCGCCTCCGCCTCCGCCGGTGCAGCCGTATCCGCCGCCGCAGTACGCCTATCCGGCGCAGGGCAGCTACGCCCAAAGCACCTATGCGCAACCGCCGCCCGCCAAGGGTGGATTCGGCGCCAGCGCGCCGCGGCCGGGCGATGCCGGACAGAATCCGCCTCCCCAGCCAGGAGACACGGTATGAGACGTTCATTTTCCGGACCGCTATTGCTGCTCGCCATCGGCGCATTCTTCCTGTGGCGCAACCTGCACCCCGAGGCTCCGGTCTTCGACATCGTGGCCCAGTACTGGCCGTTCCTGCTGATCGCCTGGGGCCTGTTGCGGCTCCTCGAAGGGCTGGTCTGGCATCGCGACGGGGTGCGCGGCAGTTTCACCGGCGGCGAAATCGTGCTGGTGGTCTTCATCTGCATCGCCGGCAGCGGCATCTGGCAGGCCCACGAGCATGGCGTGCGTTTCATGCGCGGCGGCCTGGATTTCTGGGGCCAGGAATACGACTTCCCGGCGTCGGCCACCATGAGCGCGGCGGGCATGAAGCGTATCGTCTTCGAGAACCCGCGCGGCAATATCAAGGTGACCGGCGGCGATTCGAATG
>JBEKDV010000138.1:0-17623 GCA_050014175.1 Candidatus Solibacter sp.
CCCCAGCACGATGCCCAGCAGGTCCACCGTGTCGGGCAGCGCCTCCTGCAACTTGCCGCGATAGCTCTTCACCAGCCGGTACAAAATCTGCTTGGGCAGGATGAACCCCAAGAGCAGCGCCGCCACCAGGCCGCCGATCAGCGACCCCGGACCATTGGGGTTGTTGCGTTGCAGGTAGACCGTGCCCGCGCAGAGCGTGGAGACGAAAAGCAGCACGAAGATGCAATACATCGCCAGCGCGCTCTTCCGCCGTATGCCCGCCTGCGCCAGCAGTTTCTCCGTGCCGTTCATCCAATCCTCGCCGCCGGGGATCAGCGCGATCAGATTCAGGAAACGGTCCAGGCCCTGCGCCGATTTCTTGCGCCGCGTGGCCCGCGCCGCCACCACCATGGCCTGCGATTGCAGCCCCTCCAGCCGGTCGTTCAGCGGGTCTTCCTGCGTGCGGAAGAGTTCGAACCCGCTCCACAGGAGCAGGCAAAGCGTCCCTCCCGTGAACAGGAAGAGGAGCAGGTCGTACACGATCTTCATCCGGGCGTCCTCCTCATACCTTGATGTTGGCCAGCTTGCGAATCACCAGAATGCCCACAATCTCCGAACAGATCGCGTAGGTGAAAAACTTGATGCCGATCGGATCGGTCCACAGCAGCCGCACGTACTCCGGCTTCAGAATCCAGAAGCCGATACCCACCACCAGCGGCAGGCAGCACAACAGGCCGGCGGAAAAACGCTGCTGCGCGGTGTGCGCCTTCAGCTTGGCCGCCATGTTCAAACGCTCGCGCACCAAGGTCGATAGGTTCTCCAGCACGGCGACCATGTTGGCGCCGGTCTGCCGCTGCAGGATCAGGGCGGTGATGAAAAACTTCAGGTCGAGCAAGGGCACGCGCTTGCCCAGTTCGTGCAGCGCCGGTTCCACCTGCGAGCCCAGCCCCAGTTCCTCCATCAGCTTCTTGAACTCCATCTTCACCGGGTCGCTGGTCTCCGTGGCGATGGTCTCCAGACCCGAGTGGATGTTGTGGCCGGCGCGCATGGTGCGCGTGAACAGGTCGATCGCGTCGGGCAGTTGCTCTTCGAACTTGCGCATCCGCCGCGACCGCTTTTGCAGGATGTAAACCACCGGCGCAAAGCCCACGATCACCGAGAACAGAATCCGCAGGAAGAACATCGTGCCGAACAGCGTGGTCAATAGAAAACAGCACACCGCCAGCGCCACGCTCAGCCCGAAAACGTCGGCCGCGCGGTACCTCAGGTTGGCCTGTTCGATCACCGTTTGCAAACGCCGCAGCATGCCCACCCAGGTCACCAGGTCGCCCAGGAAAGCCAACTGCCCGCGATGCTCCCTTCGCAGCAGTTCCGGCGCTTTCTGGTTCCGGCTCCGCGTGTGCGCGCGCAATTCCCTCAGGCGGCTGCCCAGCCGTTCCTCCGCCTCTTGCTCCGGCAGGCTCCATACGTAATATCCCGCCACGTATAACGCGATCGAGAAGAGCGCCCCGGTAATCAGGAAGAAGCCCAACGGACCCATCTATTTCTCTTTCACCTCGTGCGTCTCGTGGAAAATGGAGAGCGGCAGATGGATGCCGTACGATTTCAGCCGCTCCAGGCAGAGCGGTGTGTTGCCGCTGCCGCGGAAGAAGCCCACTACCTTGCCGCGTGGGCTGATGCCGGTGCGCTCGAACTCGAATAGGTCCTGCATCTCCACCAGGTCGTGCTCCACTCCCACCACCTCGGCGATGCCCGTCACCCGGCGCGATCCGTCCGCCAGCCGGTTGCAGTGCACCACCACGTTGATGGCGCTCGCCAGTTGCTGCCGGATGACTTTATCCGGCACGTGCTGGCTGGCCATCATGACCATCGTCTCCAGCCGCGAGAACGCGTCGCGCGTCGTGTTGGCGTGCACCGTGGTCATGGACCCGTCGTGGCCCGTATTCATCGCCTGCAGCATGTCCAACGCCTCCGGACCGCGCGATTCGCCCACGATGATGCGGTCCGGCCGCATGCGCAGCGTGTTGATCAGCAGGTCGCGCTGCGTGATGGCGCCGGCGCCTTCGATGTTCGGCGGGCGCGTTTCCAGCCGCACCACGTGCCCCTGTTGCAGATTCAGCTCGGCGGTGTCTTCGATGGTGACGATGCGCTCTTCCTCCGGGATGAACCGCGAAAGCGTATTCAGCATGGTGGTCTTGCCGGAACCCGATCCGCCCGAAATCACGATGTTCAACCGCGCTTCCACGCAGCCGCTCATGAAATCCAGCATGCCCGTGGTGAAGGTCTGGTTCTTGATCAGGTCCTCCGTGGTCAGCACCCGCTTGCCGTAGCGGCGAATCGACATCACCGGCCCGATCAGCGAAAGCGGCGGGATCACCGCGCAGACGCGCGAACCGTCCGCCAGCCGCGCGTCCACGATGGGCGACGAATCGTCGATGCGGCGCCCGATGGCGCTCACGATGCGCTCGATGATCATCCGCACGTGCGCGTGGTCCTTGAAGCGGATGTTGGTCTCCACCACCCGGCCGGCCCGCTCCACGTACACGTTGTCGTAGCCGTTCACCATGATGTCGGAAATCGAGGGGTCTTTGAGCAGGATCTCCAGCGGTCCCAGCCCGAACACTTCATCGAGAATTTCCTCGGTCAGCCTCTCCCGCTCGCCCATCGTCATGGGCAGCGACTCGTCGATGATGAGCTTCTCCACCACCAGGCCCACCTGCCCGCGGACGCTGTCCTTGTTCAGGTCTTTGAGCTGCTCGGGCGTGAGCGAGTTCACCAGCTTCTGGTGAACCTGGCTCTTCAATTCGAACCAACGGTCGGCTCCCGATCCGGGACGGACAACGCTTCGGCTACCCATGGTGTGCTTTCATTATGCCGTTTTCTCCAGGGACTCCGCGGCTTTGGCCTTCCTGCCGCCGGTAGCCTTATCGACGAAGGCGCGGAAAACCCGGTCCAGATCGCCCGCCTGTTCGCGGTTGGCCACGAACGGCCGGCCCTTGTTGATGGAGGCGATCACCGCCGGCGATCCCGGAATTCCGTAGAACACCGCCTGGTTCAGCGTCTGCTGGATCTGCTCCAGGCTGGCCTGGTTGGCGGTGATCTTCTTGCTGTAGCGGTTCACCACCACCCGGATCTGATCCTGGTTGAATCCCATGCGCATCAGGAATCCGATGTAACGCTGCGCGTTGCGGATGGAGGGAAACTCCTGGTCGATCACCAGGAAAACCGAAGCCGAAACCTGCGCTGCCGCCAGCACCAGGTCGTTAGAAATATTGCGCCCGCCATCCACCACGATGGCGTCGTACTTCTCCACCAGGAAGGTGGCGAATTCGCGCAACTGATGATCGCTGAAGTGGCCGTGCTGCTCCATCGCGTCCGGCGGCCCCACCAGGAAGAAGCCCAGCGGGTCGCGCGTCACGAAGCCTTCGAACAGCGCCTGGTCCAGCCGTTCCAGGTTTTCGCCCACTTCCATGAGCGTGTATTGCGGCGAGGCGCCGAGTTGCATGGCCACGTCGTTGCCGATCCAATCCAGGTCGATGGCCACCGTGGAGACCTTGCGCTGCGCCAGCACGCTCGCGAAGTTGACCGCCATGGTAGTGGTTCCCACCCCGCCTTTGGTGCCGATGAAGGTGTAGATCTTGCCCAATTTGCTTTCGCCGGCGGTGCCCAGTCGCGGCGCGCGCTCCAGCCGCCCCATGGCGTCGCGGAACTCGGTGCGCTTGAGGGGCTGCAGCAGGAATTCGTTGGCTCCGGCCCGCATGCACTGGATCACCATCTCACCATCCGCGCTGAAGTTGCTCACGATTACGAACAGGTCCGGCGCCGCCTGCTTCACTTTCTCGATGGCCTTGATGGAGCCCTCCGGATCGCCCGAGATATCCACGATCAGGCCGGCGCGCGGATGCCGCTCCAGATCCTGCAGCACGCGAATGTAGAGGTTGGCGGCCACCTCCTGGTATTCGGCCACGATCTTCGCCTCCGGCAGGTTGATCAGGCTGTCGCGCACGCTTTCCCGGAAATGCTCGTCGCTCGAAGCGACCAATAGAGTTGTATTAGACACAGGCGTCCTTTCTCATGGCAGGCAGTTCCCCGATTCGTCGCAACCCGCGCTCCCCATCGGCAGGCTCGTCTCGAAGGGTGGTATGGTCACCGGCGGCAGTCTGAAAAATGTCGCCAGTCCCTTGGTGAACTGGTAGGCGGTCACGCTTACCGTGACTGCGTCGGGGACGCAGTTCGCGCTGCAATCCGCCCCCGAGGCGCAACTGAACGGAGAAAGCTGCCCGGTGGTCGGATCCACCCAAAAGTAACTCACCTGAAGCCCCGCTTCCCCGTTCTGGAATTTGTCCATGTCGATCATCCGCGGCACGTGCGTGGTCATGTAGGTGGTGACGTTGCTGCCATCGCTCATCCAGCAGTGGGTGGCCGCGTAGTTGGCGCCGAGGCGCGTGAAATCGTCCACGCTGTGCCACACCCACAGCATCTCGCTGACGAACACCAGCATGAACGTGAGCGGCAGAATCGCCGCGCTGTATAGCAGCGCAAATTCCACCGTCGTCTGCCCCCCCGAACGCCGCCTCATGTGGGACAGGCCTCCTGGCCTGTCGCGCCGGCCCTCAAGAAGACAGGTTCGAAAAACCACCCTGACCTTGGTCCCGGTGGCGCCGCTGGTGGGGCAGGCGCTTCCGCCTGCCAACCCGGGGGCTCGGTGGGGAGTTGGCAGGCGGGGTACCCTCTGGGTCCGCCTGCCCCACCTTGCCTGGTCCACCATTTTTCATGAAGTTTCGCGGGCGGAACCCCCATCCCAACAGGCCGGGAGGCCTGTCCCACTCTCCTCATGACGTGCCTCCGTACGCCACCACCGCCTGCGGCTTGAGCGGGATCGGGTTCACCAGGAGGTACGGAATCCGCGGCTGAATGATGTACCCGTTGGGCATCGAAACGGTGATAAAGTCCGGCCGTTGCGCCCCCACCGGCGTGCCGCAGCCGTCGGTCACGCAGGTGCCCAGCGTCAGCGTCACCGGGTCGATGCACTGCGCGGTCACCGTAATCATATCGGCGGTGAGATCGAAAATGGCGGGCGTGGCGCTGGGGTCCGCGCTCCCCGTGAGCCCGTACTGGATGGCGGCGGCGATGGTGGGGTCGCCGGCGTCGGGGCAGAAGTTCACCCCGTTCTGCACCGCCAGGTAGCCGGCGATGGTGCTCATCGTCTTCTCCAGCGAGTAGTAGATGTAGGCGATCTTGCCGAACTGGATGATGCCCGACATCAGCAGGAAGACCACCGGCAACCACATCGCCAGTTCGATCGTCACGCTGCCGCCGCGCCCGCGCCTCATTGGTGCAATACCACCTTTCCCGGGCCCGAAGTCACCGGACATACCCCGGCGTTCAGGAAGCGGTCGTCGATGTACCCCTGCTTGACCGGCACCGGGCTGCCGATGTAGGTCGCCACGAAGCGGCCGTTGGGGTCGGTCGGGTCGAAGAACGTTCCGTCGGCGGCCAGTTGCACCAGGAACTGGCGCAGGCCCAGCACCGTCATCGTGGTGGCCGTATTCGGCGCCAATGGCGATTGCACCACCACCACGGTGATCACCCTCCGCCCGCTGCCGGTGTACGCGGTGTAAACGTCGCCTTGCCCGGTGACCACATCGCTATCGGGCTGGAAGGCCGGTTGTAAGGCGGTGTAATCGGTGACGCCCGTGACGCAGGCGGCGGGCTGCGTCTGGTTGTCGAAGCGCGTGTAGAGGCCGCACAACACGGCCAGAGGGAGGGGATTCAAGGCCGCCGTACAAGCCGGCGGCACGGCGCTGAAACTGGGGCTGCTCCAGACGGCCTCCAGCGAATCGCCGATGCCGGCGCATCCGATGGGTATCGCCGAGCCCGTGGGGTTGGGCGTAGTCGAGTACGTCAGTCCGCCGGCGCCCAGGCGGAATAACTGGTCGGTCTCGTCCGGTACCGTCGTGCTCGCCGCGTCGTAGCGATTGATGATGGTGTACGGGGCGTAAAGCGCCGAGTTGGGCAGGAAGGCGGGCGCCGTCCCGGTGCAGTTGTAGTAGAACGTGTAATTGGCATCGGCCGACGGGTCGCCGAATCCGAAATTGATCAGGTCCGTGGCGTCCAGGGCCGCCACGGCGAACACATCGCCCCCGCACGCCGTGCACAAGGGCGCGCTGATGCCGGCCAGCGCCTGCGCGGCGATCGGCGTCTTGCGCGAGGCGCCCAGCGAGAGCAGGCTCCAGAACAGCAGCGGGGCGTCAGCGGTGACCGTCACCTGCACGTGCCGGGCGGTGGTGCCGTCGGCGCCGGTGCCGGTCGGATCGGTGCCGAGGGCGCCGTTCACGGTCGAAAAGTAGGCCGGGTCGTTGACCGTGCTGGTGAGGTTGCCGGCGTCCTGCCCCAGCGTCAGCGAACCGAAATTGTATTTATTGAACGCGATGGTCTGCGTGACTACGGCGCCGGCGTGATCGAGCGACGCCGTGGTGCCGATCAACTGGCTGGCGGCGGCGATCGCGGCCGCGTCCACCGCCTGGGTGAGTTCGCCGCGCACCAGGTAGAGACGGCCGAGATCGATCGCGAAGCCCATCATGCCGAACACCACCGGCACCAGGATGACCAGCATTTGAATCGACATGGACCCGCGGCAACCGTGGGGCAGGCGGGGTACCCTCTGGGTCCGCCTGCCAACCTCGGATCGACAGACGAAAGCGTCTGTCCCACCGAGGTCCCGGAGCCCGCTACTGTTTGGGTATCTGCTGGCCACGGGGTCCTACAAATTCAGGGTCCTGGACGGAGGGTGCCGTGCTGCTGGTTTTCCCCTTTTTCACGCCCCCCGGCGGGACTACCGGCAGGAACGTGGAAGGCATGTCGAGCGGTTTGAACTGCTCTCCCGGTCCCAGCGCCTTAACGAAGTGCGGGGTCACCACCACCAGCAGTTCGTCGGTGGATTTCTGCGTGCTGCGGCTGCGGAAGATCTTGCCGAGAATGGGCAGATCGCCCAGCCCCGGAACCTTCATCAGGGTTTCGATCACGCGGTTATCGATCAGGCCGGCGATGGCGAAGCTCTCGCCGTCCTTGAGGATCACCTCGGTTTCGGCGCGGCGCTGAGCCAGCGCCGGAATCACGAATCCCTGCAGCGTGACCGCATTGGCGAAATCCAGGCTGCTGACTTCCGGCGCCACTTTCAGATCGATCGACCCCTGGGGCGTCACCGTCGGCGTGAATTCCAGCTTCACGCCGAAAGGCTTGAACTGCACCGTAATGACCGGCGCGGTGGCGCCGCCGGTGGGCGTGGTGGTGATGGTGGGGAACGGGAAACTGCCGCCGGCCAGGAACGAGGCCTCCTTGCCTTCCACCGTGATCAGATTCGGCTCGGCTAGAATCTGCAGCAGGTCGTTTTCCTGCAACGCCTTGATGGTGGCGCCGATGTTCAGGTCCGGACGGAATACGAAAAGGTTGAGCAGGTCGGAGAAGTTCACCGTCTGCCCGGTGCTGCCCGGCGTCAACTGGCTGAGGCGCGGCGCCGTAAACTGCTCGGTGGAGGTGACGCCGGTCATTTTCGGGTTGGTGCTGAACAGGTTGAAGCCTACCTGCTTGAGCGCCACCCGGTCGATGGCCGCGAACTTCACCTGCAGCATGATCTGGCGCGGTTCGGCGGGCGGCGGCGATTGCAACAGGTTGATCACCGTCTTGGCGCGCGTCTGCGCCATGCCGGCCAGGCGCTTGGCATCTTCGGCGGTCTTCACCTTGCCGCTCAACACGATGGTTTCACCGGTGCCGGTCACGCTGATGGGCGAGCTGGCGCTGTCACTGAGCGCCTTGGTGAAGGTGTCCCACTCCGCGGTGTCCTTGGTGACGTAAATCTCGTAGCGGACGGGGTCGGCGCCGGTTTCCCAGACCACCAGGGTGGCGCGGCCGGGGCCCTTGGCGTTGACCATGACCTCGCGCGGCGAAATCACCACGGCGTCGGCGACCTTGGGTTCGGAAATGGCCACCTTGGTGACGTCCTCGTGGAAGGTGATCAGCTCGCCGCGGCCCTCCAGCAGCGTGATGTCGCGGGTTTGGGGATGGGTCGCGGTCTGCGCGAAGCATGCGGCGGCCAGCAGGGCCGCGCACAATAGCTTAGCGATTCTGCTCGAAACCATTCTCATCGAAACGATTCCTGGACGTGCTTGTCTCCGCGATAGACATCCACCACTACCCTGGGCTTCTCCGCTTGGGCCTTCCTGCGCCGGGCTTCTTCCTCGGCGGCAGCCTTGCGCTTGTTCTCGTCGGTCAGGTCCTGCCAGACTCCGGGATCTCCCAGATTGGCTTTGGCGGTGTTGCTCCGCCCGCGGCGGGAGCGGGCCAGGCGGTCGCCGTACAAGGGGTCGAGCACATCGGTGGTGACGGGTTCGGTGTTGGGCGACTGGACGCCGTCCAACGGGTTGCGCAGCGAGAGGCTGATTTTGCCCTGGCTCTTGGCCAACTCCAACTTCTGCGCGTCTTCCGGCAGCAGGATGAGCGTAACGGTGGGCGATTTCGGGGCGCGCGGGTCCACCGTCTGTCCCACCGCCACCGTGCGTCCGGTGGAGATCACCTTGACATTCTGCAGGATGGTGGAGGTGCTTGCCTCGGCCATGGAGCCGGGCCGCGTGAAGATGACATCCACCCGCGAACCGGGCTGGATCAGGCCGGCCACGCCGCTCACATCGGTGACCTGCACGCTGACGGCGCGGTAACCCTTGTCGATGGTGGAAGAAACGCCTTCCACGCTGGTCATGTCGGAGAGCTTGGCTTGCAGCACCGGCTCGTTGGTATTCAGCGGGACCATCAGGACGCGGTTTTCGGCGCTCGCGACCTGGAAAACGGAGCCCTTGGGGACATCCTTCTCCGGATAATTCACGATCTTCAGGTCGCTTTTTCTGAGCAGCGTACCCATGGGCATGTCGTGCGTCGCCACCACCATGCGCAAGGTCTTCTCCTGCTTCGGCGCCACCGCGTTGGCGTAGTAAAACCAGGTGAGCAGCAGCGCGGACACCCAGGCGGCGCCGAACAGCAAGAGCTTTTTCTGACGATCCATTCAGTCCTCAAGGGCGGCGTGCGCTCCGCGGCACACGCTCAGACACAACTACCACCCAATATTCTGCCGATGTTCTGTTGTAACACATACGGCGGGATTATGTTCCGCCAAACACAAGCAAAGTCGCGGTTTTGTCCTGGTAGAGGGGGCGCCAGCCGATCCCTTCCAGAGCGGGAACGAGCGGTGCGTCGGCGGGCAGGAGCGCGTGGGTGAAGTGGAACGACTCCCAATACTCGTGCCACCCCGGGCGGACCTGCACCAGGCGGGAGTACTGCCTGAGGAAATCGGCGCCGTAGAGATCGCTGCGCCCGTCGAAGAAGACCTTCAGGGCGCCGTTCGACCGGTAGATCAGGTATCCGCCGAACTTGTCGGGGGCGAACAGGCGCGCCGCCGCCGGGATATGGGGATAGGCGGCGACGGGAAACTGATCGGCGGGGAAACCACCGGTCGGGGTGAGGCGGAATGCCGCCAGCAGGACGAAGGGGGCCAGCGCCAGCCCGCAAAACCGCGCGTCCAGCGCGCGCAGCCTGGCGGAGTAGGTGAAAAAACCGGGGACAGACGGAACGTTACACACGTTGTTCGAAAAGAAACCGGGAAACGTTCCGTCTGTCCCCGGTTTTAGCTTGGCGATCGCCGCGTTGGCGATGGGCAGCAGGAGCAGCGCGGAGAGCGGCAGCGCGCGGGCGGAGCGCAACGCCAGCGCCGTGATCAGCATGGCGAGCGCAAAGTGGTGCAGGCGCTTCTGCGTAAGGGCGAGCGTGCCGCCAATCACCCCGAGTATGACCGTGGCGATAATCTGCAGAGCGCCCGCCGCGTGAAAATCGAAGGACTGAAACTCCGAGATGCGCGAGAGCAGATCGCTATCCGTGAGGTAGCGGAAGACGTGGACGTAAAGTTGCGGTCCGTAAGGATTGACGAGGGGCGCCACCGCCGCCACCGCAGCGGCCTTGAGATACCAACGGTCTTCCAGGGCAAACAGCAGGGCAATCAGCGGCGCGAAGAAGAAACTGGCGTGGACGTTGGCCCACAAAGCGGTGACTATAGCCACCACCACCAGGTGGGGCTTACGTGGAAAGACCGCCAGCAGCAGGAAGATCCAACTCAGCACGTGGGGGCGCGCCAGCCAGTGGATGTTACAGGTGGAGAGCAGCAGGGGGGCCATGGCGCAGGCAATCAGAAAGTTGCCGCCCAGGGCCCAGTGGAGGCGAAACCAAAGCCAGACTCCGGCAGAGATGGCGGCGGCGTAGAAAACCGCCACACCCCTGAGGCCGAACGCGCGGTGGATTCCGCCCACGCCGGCATCCGCCAGCCATTCCCAGGCGAACCAGGGCTGGCCGCCGCGGGTGAACGAATAGGGGTCGGTTCGCGGCAGGCTTCCGGTGGCCAGAATCGCTTCGCCGGTCCGGATATGCCAGCCGGCGTCGGAGTCGCGAAACAGTTTCTGATATCCCTGGAAGAAGAACAGGCAGTAGAACAGCGTGACGCAGGCGGTGGCAAATGCCAGGTCCGGCACGCACCAACCGAGCAGGACCGCCGGCCGCCGCATGGACTTCCGGCGCTACTGTTGCGCGCCGATGCTGGACAGGTCGCCCGTCATGCTCTGGTACAGGCTGACAATACCCTGGGAGAGCTGGTTCACGGTGGTGATCAGGGCCAGCCCCACGGCAGCCACGATCAGGGCATACTCCACCAAGTCCTGTCCCTGCTCGTCGCGAATAAAGTCAATCACTGATGTTTTCATCGTTCCTCTCTCCGTCAATGGGTGGAGGCGCTCTCGGGCGCTTCCGTCCGCGTATCGTTTAATGGGCCGACGAACAATCGACGCACGCCGACCCTAAACCGTTGCCAGCGCGTGGCTGGCGTATCGAGCGGCTTCGCTTTCAGTGTAGCGGGCTTCGCATCCAGGCGAGCTACCAATTCCAGGTTCCGCAGGGCCGCCGGGTGTGCCCTATTATAACCGAGGGCCAAGTCCAGCTCGCGGCGCGCATCGGCATAGTTCCCTTTTTCGATCCACACCGCCGCCAGGTTGTTATGCGCCGTGGCCGGGTCGGAGGTGGATTGCCAATTGGCCACCGCCTCGGCGGCGGCATTGGAATGGGCCAGCGCGATGCCCAGATTGTTGCGTGCGATCTGCGAGCCGGGGTTGAGCTTGAGGGCTTCGGTGAACTCCCTTGCGGCTTCCTCGTTCTTCTTCTGCATCAACAGGTTGTAGCCCAGGTTGTTGTGCAGGTAGTCGAGGGTGGGAGCGAGTTCGAGGGCTTTGCGGTGGGCCGGTTCGCCGAGGGGCCAGAGGCCGGATTCGTCGCGCAGGATGCCCAGCCAGGAATAGAATTCGGCGCCGCTTTCGTGGTGAACCTTGAGAAAGCTTTCCAGGCCGGTAATGGCCTCGTCCCGGCGGTTGACCTGGCGCAGGTCACGCACCAGGGCGAGTTGCGCCTCGCCGGATTGGGGGAAGCGGGCCACCGCGAGGCGGCTGATTTCCAGGGCGACTTCGTGATACCCGCGTTCGCCATAGGCCTTGGCGAGTTCCAGCCGCACGGCCACGTTATCGGGCTCGGCGGCGACCTGTTGGCGCAGCGCGCGCAGTTGGTAATCACCGTCTCCGGCGTCGACGGCGTTGCGCACCTGGCGGTCCCAATTGCTCATGGGCGCGGAAGTTGGGGCGTTGGCCCTGGAAACCTGGGTCTGATGAACGCAGGAAACCGAGAACATGGCAACGGCAACCAGCAGCGCGGATAGGTAGCGGCACTTCATGCGTTCAGTTTTTCGATGCACAGCTCGTCGCCCGCCAGAGTGCCGGATTTTTCGGCGGCACCGGCCGGCAGTTCCAAAATCGAATGGGCGGTGAGACAGGCCGACAAACGCCAGGCCGGAACCGCGTGCCTCACCTTGCGAACTTTCCGATGCTTGTCAAGGTAGACCAAGTCGATCGGAAACTTCATGAAAAACGTATGGACCGATTCGCAAGGCACGATCCACAGACCCGAACCCGGGTCCAGCCGTGTGTGCTTGAGCAAGCCGACACGGCGCTTTTCACTGGTGTCCGCCACTTCCACGGCTTCGCCCAGCACGGTGTTGCGGGTTTGATTCCGCACCAATACTTTCAATTTTGTAGACTATAACACGGCGGGGGGCACCAGTGTTACGGGCGAGTTCGAAACTTCCCGGCTCCAACAGGGTTTAAGATAGATTAGGAGTTTATCCGCCGCGTCCCAAAAGGAAAGAACTGTTTATGAACCATGGGTGCCGGGTTGGTGTGTTGGCGATGGGCCTCTTGCTGTCGGCGGGGCAAGCGGTACAGGCGCAGCAGGCGGTGAGCGCGACCTTCGGCGATGTGATCCAGGTGACGGGCGGTACGCCTTCGGACATCGTGCTGGACGAACAGCGGCAGCAACTCTACCTGGTCAGCAATACCACCAGCCAGGTGCTGGTGTTCAACTACACTACGAATCAGGTGGTGGCCAAGATTGCGACGGGGAGAACGCCGCTGGCCGGCGCCATGTCGATGGACGGCAACTTCCTGTACGTAACGGCGACCGGTCCGCCTTCGGCGCTATATGCGATCGACCTTACCACCAACCAGATGGCGTACAGCCAGACGCTGCCGTCGACGCCGCAGGGCGTGGAGTCGGGCATCGACGGGCGCGTGCTGGTGGCCATGGCGGGGACGGGCGTGACGTCGGGCGTTCCGCAGAAGACGTTGCAGATATTCGACCCCGTGGCCAAAACTCTGACCGATGTAGCCGTGCCGGCGCTGACCACCACGCTGGCGCCGCTTCCGGCCCAGGCTACGGGCCGGCCGACCACCACCTTCCCCGGAAAACTGCTGCGCACTCCGGACGGCAGCTTCATTGTGGGCGTGATCACGCCGACCGCCGGCAGCACCTACATTTTCGTTTACGAAGTGGCTTCGGGCGTGATTCTACGCAACCGGACGACCGCGGGGCAGAGCACGGTGATTTCCATGGCACCGGATGGTTCGCGCTTCATGGCCGGATTCACCATGTACGATACGGCTACGCTGGCCGTGGTGGCGCAACAGAATAACGCCAATGCACCGTTCACGTTTACCTCGGCCGTAAACACGACGCAAAACGTGGGCGGCAGCATCTTCTCGCCGGACGGCGCCACGCTGTACAGCGCGTTCAATACGGCGGCGACCACCAATCCGCCCTCGCCATCGCTCTCTTCCACGCTGCTGGTGAACGACGCGACTAACCTCGGCATCCGCCTGGGCATCAATCTGCCGGAAAGCATCGTGGCCAAGATTGCGATGACCGCCGATGGCTCCAACGCCTGGGGGTTGAGCGATTCCGGAATGATCCACATGCCGCTGGGGAACCTGTACCAGTATCCGATCCTGATGCCGGAAACTACCCAGGTGTTCCTGGCGATGGACGACTGCAATCGCGGCGTGGCCTCGGGCACGCTGAAGATCAACAACCTGGGCGCGGGCCGGTTGACCTACACGGTGGCGGCCAGTCCGAGCGCGGCCCTGGTTTACACGCAATCGAGCGGACTGGCGCCTTCCACCATTGCCTTCACCATGGAACCGGGACGGAGCGGCGTGGTGCGGCAAGCGGGCACCAACATCTGGACGGGCGCCGGAACGCAGAGTGGCACACCCATCAACCTGACGCTCTCCTCGCCGAACGCCATCAATATTCCGAACACCATCCGCATCTACATGAATTACCGGCAGAGCGACCAGCGCGGCGTGATCTATCCCGTGCCGACCACGCTGAACAACAGCCCCGGCGGGACCGCCGGCAACACGGCGGGGAACGAAGGGTTGCAGGACATGCTGCTGGACGAACCGCGCGGCCTGCTATACATCACCAACTCCGGCTACAACCGGATCGAGGTCTTCGACACCGTGAAGCAGCAGTTCGCGAACCCGATTCCGACGGGGCAACTGCCGCACCAGATGGCGATGAGCAGCGACGGGAACACGCTCTACGTGGGCAACACGGGCGGCGAATCGATCAGCATGATCGACCTGAACCTGCAACGCGTAACGAACAGCGTGGTGTTTCCGCCGGTGCAGCGCAACAGCACGGCCGCCCCGATTTATCCGCGGTCGCTGGCCATGGGCCTGTTCGGGCTGCAATTCCTGATGTCGAACGGCGCGCTGTGGGAAGTAGTGAGCGGCGAGGCCTTGCCGCGGCCGGCGGATCCGAACCTGATCGTCCCGGTGACACTCACGGGCTGCCCGAATTGCGGCATGATCGGCACGCCGGCCGACGATTTCGTTCTGACTTTGTCGGGCAACGGGACGGCGTACGTCTACGATGCGACGGCGGACGCATACGTGGCCACCCGGTTGCTGATTCCGGCGCCGATCACGGGCTACTACGGAGTAATGGGCGCGGGACCGGGCGGCGCGTACTACCTGGTGAACGGGCTGATCGTCAACCCGTCGCTGACGACGATCGGCGGATCGGCGTCCCCCGGGGCGACAGGCACCACCGGGGGCGGCGTAGGTCCGGGAGGGCCGCCGGTGGTTTCGATCATCAACACGGGCAACCGCAACGTGGCGGCGGTGGCGCCGCTGGACGCCAACCGTTTCCTGCGGCTGACGACTCCGGTGCGGCAGAGCATCACCACGGTGACCACCGACGATCCGCGCACCACGCTGGAGATTGTCAACCTGCAGACGGGGTCGGACACGCTGGCCGGCGTGGTACCGGAGAATCCGGTGGTCAACGTATTCGGCACCACGCGGTTCAATACCAATCCGCGCATGATGGTGGTAAATTCGGCGGGGACGACGGCGTACATGATCACGCTTTCGGGACTGAGCGTGGTTTCGCTGACGCCGTCCGGAACGAATACACAGCCGGCGATCAACACGGGGGCGACGGGCATCGTGAACTCGGCGGACGGCACGCCGAACTTCAAGCCGGGCTCGTTCATCACCATCTCCGGCACGAACCTGGCGAGCGCGGCGACGGCGAGCACCATCCCGCCGCCGACGGTACTGGGCGGTTCCTGCGTGACCTTCGGCGACGTCGCCGTACCGTTACTGGTCACATCCCCGGGGCAGATTCAGGCGCAGATACCGGACACCCTGCCGGCGGGCACGCAGGTGGTGGAAGTGCGGTCGCTGAGCACGGCGCAGGACTCGGCCCCGGTGCTGGTGACGGTGAAGCCAGGGGGGTAGGGAAGAGGTCCGAAACAGCGGTCCGAATTGCGCCGCTGCTATCGCTGGCGGGAAACGGACTTGGCGGGGGCGGGTATGTAGTGGTTCAGGACCCGCCAGAACGGCCAGATTGCCAGCCACAGAATCAGAAAGGCGCCTACCGCGAGCGCGCCGGCCCCGGTGCACAACCTGGTTCGCCATATACTGAGCACGAGACACCTCCCAGCCTACAACTACATTCTCCGCGCGGTGTCTTACAGCGGCATGACGGCGGGGAGAAGACCTGGTGAATTGTGTGTTTTACCGCGGCCGCATAGTGGAGGCCCGGACCACCAGTTTGGGTTCGAGCAGCACCGTTTTAGGACGGCCCGGCGACGCGCTTTCCAACAGCGCCAGCGCGAGGCGAGCGGTGCGATCGCCGATAGCGTCGCTCTGCTGGTCTACGCTGGTCAAGGGAACGCGCAGAAAATCGGCGTAGGCGACGTTGCCGCAACCGGCGATGGCCACGTCTTCGGGGACGCGCAGACCGGCTTCCAGCACGGCCTTCATGGCGCCCATGGCGGTGGGGTCGTTGTAGCAGAAAACGCCGTCCGGCGGCACGGGCAGCGCCAGCAGGCGCTGCATCGCCCGGTAGCCGCTGGCGTCCCCGGCATCGTCTCCGTGCTCGCGCATCTCGATATACCCGGCGGCCACGGCCATGCCCCGCACCCGCAGCGCGCGCCGGAAGCCTTCCACGCGGCCGAGCGCGGTACTCACGTCGGGGCCACCGATGTGGGCGATTCTTTTGCAACCGGCGTCGATCAGGTGCGCCGTCGCCAGCTCGCCCACCGCCGCGTCGTCCACGCCCACGAAGTTCGCCGCCAGACCGTCGAACCTTCGATCGATCAGCACAAACGGAATTTTCTGCTCTTCCAGCCGGCGGAAGGTGTCCACGGCCGATTGCGTCGACGCCACAATCAGCACGTCCACACGCCGCGCCAGGAGCTGCTCGATCTCCTGCCGCTCCAGCTCGGGGTCATCCTCGGAAGAAGACAGCACCAGGCTGTACCCCTTCTTGCGCAAGCCGTTGGAAAGGCCCTTGGCCACCTGGCCGAAAAACGGGTGAACCAGGTCCGGCACCACCAGCCCCGCGATGGAACTGCGGCCCGTGACCAGGGCGCGGGCCGCCAGATTCGGCCGGTAGTTCAGCTCCTTCATGCGCTGCAGCACGCGCTTGCGCGTTTCCTGGCTGATGTCCGGGTGATCTCGTAAGACTTTCGAGATAGTGACCACAGAGAGATTGAGGTCTTTGGCGATATCTTTGAGACGGGCGGGCATGAGGTATCCGTGAGTCTCCATTCTATCCCCATACGCCGGAAAAAACGGCAACTGTACCGTTGACTGATGACGGGGCTAACGCGCGGCGGGCGGTTCCTGGTCGCCGGGAATGCCGGCCACATGGCGGAAGAACGCCACGGAACGGTTGATCCAGGAAGCCTCGTGCCCGATGGTCAGGCTGCTCGCATTCTTGCCGGTGCGCGCCATGCTGTAATACAGCCAGACGCCTTCCGATTCGCGATCCAGGTAGTAGATGGACTGCATCTCGCCCGGGTGAAAGAGCGGAATGAACAGATATTTCATCAGCGTGACGTTGGCTACGTCGAACACCAGCCGGTCCGGGGTGGCTTCGACAATGTGCAGCCGGTAAATGGCTTTACCGGAGAGGTTATCCTCCTGATGGAAGTAGAGCACGCTCGCGGCCTTCAGCTCCTCCAGCGTAAAGTCCGGGCGCCGCTCGTTCCCCTGCGCGCCGGTCACGGCATAGGCGTCCGGGATCAGCGTCTGCCAGCTTTTGTGCGTAGTGGACCAATAGCGCATGCCGGCGAGTGAGGAGATAGCGCCGCTGTGGAGCAGCAGATCGTCCATTCCCGAGGCGTGGTAAAACCGCGCGGCGGTGGTGACGAATGTCGAAAAGCCCTCGCCCGTCCATCCGGTGCAGGCGGGCGGACGCCAGTGCTCGCCCAGTTCGGCAGTGCTCCAGAACTTCACGGCGGGTGAATCGGCCAGGCTGGGATAGGGCGGAACGGGGTCCACCCCGCAGGGCGGCCGCGGCCCGGGCTGCGCGTGCCCGTACGCGTGGCAACAGAGAATCGCCAGACACAGGGTGGAGAAGGACCGCACCTCCCGATGATAGCGGCAATCCCCGCGCGCGTCTGTGCGCCAGCAACCGGAATTGGCCGGCGGACTGCATTTTTTCACTTCTCGCGAACCTGCAGGTAGCGCGCCGTTTTGGGATTCTGCTTGTTCCATTGCGGGGCCTGCTCGCGGTCGGCCATCTCCAGGACGCCGAGCGCGATGGTGACATCCACCTTGGCCAAATTATCGTAGTCCAACTTCTGCCATTCGTCGCCGGGCTGGTGATAATCGGGGAAGACGTAGCTGACGGAGAGCGTGGTGGACGGGATGCC
>JBEKDV010000139.1:0-24073 GCA_050014175.1 Candidatus Solibacter sp.
ATCTGCGTAGATTAAGTAACAGGTTCGGGGCGGAAACCCGCGCCCCGAACCCGTCCGGGGCCTGCCAAGATCTCCGGACAGTTTATTTTGCAAGTTCCTAGGTTCCGCCTGCCAATCCGAGCCAGGCTCGGACTCACTGCCCGCTTGTTGCTTATCAATTCTGCCCGTCCAATGAAACAGGCTGGCGCATTGACAGCTTCGACTCCTTCCTTGCTAACGCCGTTTTCGTTGAAAATATTCAACAGTTCTTCGAAGTCGGAGTTCATTGCTTCCGCCGTGCCCATGTGCCTCGGCCGCCATCTGCCACGCCGCCTCGAAGATCGCCTCGGCACCCAGGCGCTGCCAATACTCGATGTCGAACCGCCGGTCCATTTCGGAAATCCGCCCGTACCGTTCCATCACGAATACAGGCCGCGATCTTTCCGAAGTGGTGTCCACCACCCTATTGGACCGCCCGATGGGCACGCTTCCTGGGTCAATCTGTTTGGCGACACAGGTACTCGTCGACAAGAGTCCCGGTATCCTCCGGTCAGGCGCTCAACTTCCTTTTTGGCATAAACGATACGACCTTGTGCCTGGACCGCCGTTGTCGCCTTGCGCGCCGACCACCTCTTCGCTTGCGCGGAACCGCACAGGTGCATCGTCGCTCACTAACCTCGCGGGGCTGGTAACACCGTCGCCCGGATATCACCGGAATGTAGCGTGCACACGGAAATGGAGTCGCCGGGCCCCACGGGATACAAAGGGAGCGGGGAGCCAGTCAGCACCAGGTCGCCTCGCCTCAACCAACGGTCCGACGATGCGAGGTGTTTCGAGATGCTGAGCAGGGACGCGAACGGGCCACCAGGAATCGTGCCGGATGTCGCCGTTCCGATCAATTCTCCGTTCTGAAAGACCGCGATCTGGTCCTCCAACTCCTTCGAACCGCTGGTGAGCGGCAGGACAACACCGGCATGCAAGGCGTTGTTGGCGATCAGTTCCTCTGCTGTTCGCGTGGCTCCGCGGAACACATTGTTGTGCAGTTCGATCACTGCGAATACCGCCGCAATCGCTCGCTCGGCGTGTTGGACAAGCCAGTTGGGGTCGGGGACATCCTCCCCGATCCGTATCGCAAACTCGCCCTCAATCGCAAGGTTCTCGAACGAAGCCGGATCGAGCGTGACGCCGGAATGGTGGAGTTCCGTCGTGAACAGGTGGCCGAAAACGGGCCGGTCAATACCCAACTGCCGTTGCACAGCCTCGCTGACGCAGCCGATCTTGTAGCCGGCGATCCCTTCGCCACGGGTCACGCGCAGTGCCGCAACCTGCCTCTGCACCATGTAAGCTTGGGCGACCGTCAACCGGGACGGCGCGTCCCGGAAGAAACGCCCGGGCCGGTGGGCATCATAGTCCGCCAACTGGCGGCGGGCGGCTTCCATCAGGTCAGATGCTCTTTCCAGAAATGTCCTCCGCCTCCGCGCCGCTCATCTCGGCATGCCGCCGGCGTAGGTTTCCGCTAGCCGGCACAGGGCAGACGCACAGGCAGCGTCCACAGTACGGGATGAGGCCCGTGTAGCGCTTGAGCCGCTCCTGCCACGGGTCGCTCTGCGCCTTGTACTGCATCAGTTCCTCCGCCGTGGGCTCTTCCTTCGGCATCGGGATGTCCTTGGCGCCGCCCGTGCAGCGCAGCATGCCGCTGCAACCCCATCGGCAGCGCCAGCCAATGATGCGCGCGTACTCGACCGTCTTTTCGCCGATTCGGATAGACGTTTTCTTGGCCGCATTCTGTGGGATGGCCGCAGTAGGACAAGCCCGCGCGCAGGCCCAGCCACAGGCCACCGGGTCACAGAGCTTCTGCGTACAGAGAGGGTCGGGCCGCAGCGGCGCTTCGGTCACGATTGTGACCAGCTTCTGCCGCGCACCGAACGCGGGCGTAAGCACAAGGTTTTGCCAGCCGAAGTCACCCAACCCGCAGGCCACCGCCGCGTGCTTGTGCGACAGGTCGCCCGGTCCGCCAGGGTACTCGGGCGTGGGGCGGATGTCGTGGGGCATGTTGGCCGGAACAGGGTACGAGAGCCAGCCCCGGTCTTCGAGGAACTTCGCCCCGAAATAGGCGAACTCGTCGAGCTGGTGGTTGATGATCGAGAGCGTGAACCACTGGTAGGAGTGATAGGAGGGAGGCGCCGTATGCTCGGAAGCGCCACGGCCAATGAGGTCGCAGGCGGCCTCGTTGATGTGCAGCGCGATCGACACCAGCGCGCACGCCGTTGGCAGGTACCGGCTTGGCCGCATGATATGCGGCGCGTCCTCCAATAGAGCAGACGGGCCGAAACCCACCAAGTCGGCCCCCCGGGAGAGCAGGAATCCGCGCAGCGCCTCGGTCAGCACGCCGTCTTGCGATGCCATTCTTGTGTTTCCTCCACTACTCCCGCTCCAACTCTAACCGGGTTCCCGCTTGGCGTTCCCAGGCTTCAGGTAATAGACAACTCTCTTCCGTAGAACTCCTCCTTGGCGAACACCGGCCGCGCATTGCTCGATGGTGCGAGCGAAGCAAGACAGTTCAAATCAGATTCTAGCGCCGGTCGATGCGTTTCAGCACCGAACACCCCAATTGCGAGAGAAAGCGCCAAGATCGGACGTCGCGCAGCACCTTCGCGCAAGCTGTGAGTGGCGGCGCGATGGGATCGCTTCTTGCGGACCATCCTTCGCCGGCAGATGAGCTACGCTGTCACTGCTTCGAACACCAGCTCCGTAGTGATCGCGATCGCTGGTTTCAGCGTGCGATAGACTGGACAACGGTCGGCATAGAAACCGTGGACCCGGCTTGCGGTCTCTCTGTGCGACTCCTGGGCCTTCAGCTTCAGGACCACGTGGATGCGGCGGATCACGAGCACGTTGTCCTCTAACTCAACTTCGCCGACCGCTTCAGACACCAATCGCTCGTTCGAGGCGTCTACTTGACGCGCCTCCAGCGCGCCTCCGAAGGTTCCCGTCAGTCAACCCGCGGCGGCCGCGACAATGTAATCCAAGGTAGTGGCGTGAGACTCCAGGAGCGCCGGCGGAACCTTGTAGTGCTCCGCTATGGCGCCATGCACTCCGAATATTACGGGCTGCTGTTCGGCCGGAAGATAAGCCCTGCGCACGGGGCCCCTCACGCGCTCAATGCGCACATGGGACCGATAAACCACCTCAGACATAACGTTTGGATGGTAGCACGAAAAAGCGCCCACGGAGACACTCCCACAGTGCCGATCGAATCATCGCTGCATCCATACCATGGCATCGCCCAGACGCCACTCCAGCTTGTATCCGCTGCTCACCAGCGCCCTCTCGAAAGGCGCCGAGTAGACTTCCGCGTACTCCTGATTTCCCAGCACCACCACCCGGGGCTCGCGGGCCGCAATATCCGCCAGGATGGCGCTCGGCGAAAGGATGTGATATCGCGCCTGTAGCGCCGGAGTGAGCCGCTCGGCCACGTACGTCGCCGCGTTGTTCTCCAGCCCCGCATACGGCTGGGCCTTCGATTGGAAGATGTAGCCTGGCCACAAACTCAGCACCCGCTCCCCAGGTTGGATGCGTTCATCGATGGCCCGCGACACCTCGACAATCGAGGAAATCCGCCAATTGTTGGCCCGCTCCGTTGCGGCGATCCCGCTCACTTGTTCGCCCGTGATCAGAAAGCGGCTGTAGGCCGGAATGGAGGCTGCCACAAATGCCAGCACCAGAATGGCGCACGCCGCCCGCAGATTCCGTTTCTCTCTCCCGTCCCGTGCCGTGTCCAGTCGCTTGCTCATAGTGCATACAACAAACACGATGAAGAATGGAATCGTCACGCCGTAATACTGAATCCACGACGGCGTCGGCAGCAGGCAGATCAGAGTGAGGGCCAATCCGAGTGTCAGCGCCAGCCGGGCAGCGCCGGTCACGATACCGGGGCGGATTGCCAGCGCCACGATCGGCAGGAACAGCAATGCCATCTGCCAGCCGTTGCCGTCGCCGCCCGCCAGGAAAAGTCTGGCGACCGTCGCCATCTTGCCGCCCAGGTCGCCGAGCAGGCCCTGATGCGTGCGAATTGCGTGGAATCCCAGGTTGTCGAAGAGCCAGGTCTGCGAATCGCGCGCCAGCAGATACACGTTCGGCGCCGCGGCGAGGGCGAAACCGCCGAGAAAGTAGAGAAACGCCGCCGCTCGAGCCCCGGTCCTCGTACTTCGATAACTCCACCACAGAAACACCGGCAGAAGTCCGGCAAGGTAGAGCCGCGCGTCCGCCGATGCCGCCAGCAAAAGCCCAGCGGCGAACCACCTCATGGCCGCTGTACCCGAACTTCGCCCCACGACGCGGTAGGCCAGAAAGAGTAGCAGAGCAGAGAGCGCGTAAGTCTTGACCGTGGGAAACCACGCCAAGACGTGTGTGCTGCATACGTACAGTAAGACTGCCACTATGCCCGCGGCCCACTTACCGGTCTGCTTACCCACTTCGCTATAAAGAGCCGTGCCAAGAGTCGCGGCCAGAATCGCCGAGAGCAGGCGGGCCGATATCCACGTCATGCCGGCCAGGCGCATCCAACAGCCATACACGTACGGCAGCAACGGCATCTGGGTCAGCAGAAAGTCGTGGTACGGCAGCTTCCCTTCGGTGACGAGCCTGCATGCCATGAGGTAGAACCCTTCGTCGCCGTCTACCAACCGGAACCGGGAGATCGTCAGGAATAGGGCGAGCTGGACGAGAAAAACCAGTATAGAGAGTTGCCACCAGGTGCGCCGTGACCGTGCCAAGCCCAATCTTATAACACAGCCACTCACCTCGGACACCCCTAACTGTTCTAGTCTAGTAAGGATGGCCGCACGCTCAACCGCCAAGGACACCCCGCCCAATCCGAAAAAGTCCCAGCCCCCCGCCCCGGACCTCGACGAGCCCAGTCGCTACGTCAACCGCGAGCGCGGCCTCCGGAGCTTCCAGGGGCGCGTCCTGGAAGAGGCGCGCGACCCCTCCAACCCGCTCCTCGAGCGCGTCAAGTTCCTGGCCATCGTCGGCTCCAACCTCAATGAGTTCTTCATGGTCCGCGTGGCCAGCCTCAATGCCCAGTTGGATGCCGGCATCGCCGAATTCGGCCCCGACCGCATGAGCCCCAGCGCCCAACTGGTGGCCATCCGCCGCGAAGTCAAGCGCCTCGTGGAAGCCGCCCACCAGTGCCTGGAAAAGGAACTCCGGCCCGCCCTCGCCGACGAGGGCATTCACGTCGTTCCCTACCATGAGCTAAATGCCAAGCAGTTGCAGGCCTGCAAACGTTACTTCGCGGAGATCATCTTCCCCGTTCTCACTCCACTGGCCTTCGACCCCGGAAGGCCGTTTCCGCACATCTCCAATCTCAGCCTCAACCTCGCCGTCCTCATCCGCGATGCCGGCGGCGACGAGCGCTTCGCGCGCGTCAAAGTGCCCGACTCCCTGCCCGCCCTCGTGCCCTTGACGCGCATGCACGGCTCCTCCAGCAAGCGCTCGCGCACCCGCCGCCAGGAATCCTATGTCTGGATCGAGGAGGTCATCGCCGCCAACCTGGACGCTCTCTTCCCCGGCATGCAGATCCTCGATGTGCACCCCTTCCACGTCACCCGCGACGCCGATATCGCCATCAAGGAACTGGAAGCCGAAGATCTCCTCGAAACCATCGAGGAGGGTGTCCGCCAGCGCAAGTTCGGCAGCGTCGTGCGCCTGCAGGTCAATCAGGAGATGCCCCAGCACATCCTGCAGATCCTGAAGATCAATCTCGAACTGGAAAGCGGCGAGGTCTACCGCGGCAAGGGCCTGCTCGGCCTCAGCCGCTTGTTCGCCCTCGCCCAGATCGACCGCCCCGACCTCAAGTACAAGCCCTTCCTGCCCACTTCCCCCCCCGAACTCAAGCCCACGTCCGACGAAGAGGATATATTTACCCTCATCCGGCGGCGCGATATCCTGCTCCACCACCCCTTCCAATCCTTTCAGCCCGTGGTGGATTTCCTCCGCCAGGCGGCCCGCGATCCCAATGTCCTGGCCATCAAGGTCGTGCTCTACCGCGTGGGCCGCAATTCGCCGGTCGTGGAAGCGCTCCTCGAGGCCATCGAGGAAGGCAAGCAGGTGGCCGTGCTCATGGAACTCAAGGCCCGCTTCGACGAAGAGAGCAACATCGAGTGGGCCAAGACCCTGGAAAAAGCCGGCTGCCACGTCGTCTATGGCTTGCTCGGCTTGAAGATCCATTGCAAGGCGGCTATGGTGCTGCGCCGCGAGGGCGACGCCATCCAGCCGTATCTGCACCTGGCCACCGGCAACTACAACGTAGTCACCGCCCACCTCTACACCGATATCGGACTCTTCACCTGCAATCCCGAGATTGCCGCCGACGCCATCGATCTCTTCAACTTCCTCACCGGCTACTCCGCCAAACGGGATTACCAGAAACTGCTGGTGGCGCCCGTCAACCTGCGCGAGCGCATCGAAGCCCTCATCCAGCGCGAAATCCAGCATCATGCCAGGAACGGCAAAGGCCACCTGGTCTTCAAAATGAACGCCCTTGTCGATCCCAGAGTGATCCGCTGCCTGTATCGCGCCTCCCAGGCCGGCATCCGCATCGACCTCCTCGTCCGCGGCATCTGCTGCCTCCGCCCAGGCGTCCCCGGGGTCAGCGAGACCATCCGCGTCACCAGCATCGTGGGACGCTTCCTGGAGCATAGCCGCGTCTTCTATTTCCGCAATGGCGGCAAAGAGGAAGTCTATCTGGGCAGCGCCGACCTCATGCCGCGCAATCTCAACCGCCGCGTGGAGTTGATCTTCCCCGTGGAAGACGAGGAACTGATGCGCCGCATCCGCGACGAAATCCTGGCCGAATACCTGGTGGATAACGTCAAGGCCCGCCGCATGATGCCTGACGGCAGTTACAAACGCACCCCGCGCGGCGACGGGCAGATCTCTCTCAACAGCCAGGAGATCCTGCTCGGCATCACGCCGCGCGGACGCAAGAAGGCGCGCCTGGTCTGGTAACCGGGCCGCGAGGCCATCTCATGCCAACCCGCCATTCCGCCGATAAGTGGAATGTGCGGATCTGCCCGCCGCACGGCACCACTGCCCGGCTGTGGAGACAGGCGACGATCCCCGCTTCGGTCCCCCGGCCGCCGTGTATTTCGCCAATCTGTTGGCCCATGAGCGTGCGCCGGATCCCGCCGCCGGACCGTCCGCCAACGAGCCCCCGATGGACCAGGATCACCTGCGCACCCTGGAAATGGAAAACGAAATCGCCAACTGGCGCGCCATCGCCGAATCGTGTGGCGCGGATCCCCTGGTCCGCGCGGGTCCTCCCGGACCCGCTCTTCGCCCGTAGCCAAGAATGCCGTCGCCGTTATGCCAGGTCGAACACCAGCACTTCCGTGTTCGCATCGATCCCGGCCACCGTTACGCCCCGCTCTCCGGTCACCGCTGCCGCGTCGCCCGTGGACAACGCCTGTCCGTTGACCGTGGCCGCGCCGCGGATCGCGTGTACCCACGCCTGCCGCCCCGCCTCCAACTCGTAGGCCAGTTCCTTGCCGGCCTCCACCTGCCCGATCAGCACCCGCGCGTCCTGGTGAATCTTCAGCGGCCCGCCGCCGTCCGGTGACGCCACCAGCACCAGTTGGCCGAGCTTCTGTTCCTCCGTCAGGCTCAACTGCTGGTAGCCCGGCTTCAGCCCGTTGACCGCCGGCTCCAGCCAGATCTGCAGGAAATGCACCGCTTCCGTTTGCGACCCGTTGAACTCGCTGTGTACGATTCCCGTGCCGGCGCTTATGCGCTGTAGGTCGTTGGCGCGCAGCGTCTCCACATTTCCCATACTGTCCTTGTGCGCCAGGGCGCCGGAGAGCACGTAGGTCAGTATCTCCATGTCCTCGTGACCATGCGAACCGAACCCCTTGCCGGGGCTGACCCGGTCTTCGTTGATCACCCGCAGCGGTCCGAACCCCATGTGCCGGGAATCGTAGTAACCCGCAAAGGAAAACGTGTGGTAGGTGTCCAGCCAGCCGTGGTTGGCGTGCCCGCGTTGATTGCTCTTGCGAATCGTGATCATCGTGAATCCTCCTTCAGGCTGCTTCTTCTTCCTTGCCTCCGGCGGCCTGCGCCAGCGCCGCCGCCAGTTCCCGCAAACCCGCGGCGTCTTCCGCGCGCGCCAGGCGCCCTTCGGCGTCTAACGCCCCGCTCGCCCGCTCGATCGCCAGTTCGCGCGGAATTACTCTCACCGACATCATCTCCAGCAGTTCCCGCAACTGCCGGAGCCCGCGCCTGCCGCCGCCCGGTCCCGGCGACGCGCTCAGAATGGCCGCCACCTTGCCCCGGAAGACCTCCAAATGGCGTTCGCCCGGCTCGGGCCGCGAGATCCAGTCGAGCGCGTTCTTCAGCAGGGCGGGAAAACTTCCGTTGTATTCCGGCGACGCGATGGCGAACCCGTCGTGCCGCCGCGCCAGTTCCTTCAACGCCTTGGCCGCCGCCGGCATACCCTCGCCCGCTTCCAGGTCGCCGTCATAGATCGGCATCGGGAAGTCGCGCAGATCGGCCAGCGTGGCCTCCACTCCGGCAACACGCAGCGCCTCCACAGCTTGTCGGGCCAGTTTGCGGTGCATCGAATCCAGCCGTGCGCTGCCCGCCAGCACCAGGATCTTCGGTTGAGTCGTTCTGTCCCTCATATATCTCGCTTTCAAGATATTTGATGTCGAGGGACTAGTTCGGATTCAAAATGCAACCGGCGCCAGCAGCGCCACCGGGACTTGGCGGAACTGCGCTGTAGCTGCCAATCCCCTGTCAAGAGTGACCAGATGCGCGCCGGCCGCCTCGGCGAATCCGACCAGATAGCAGTCGGCGATCGCTTTCGTCGCCGTCTGCACCGAATGCGGCGCCAGAGCGTGCCGGAAAAACGCCTCCGTGCCGCGGGGTTCGGCCGCCATTTCCACCCGAGGATCTTGTCTCCATCGGTCGTACAGTTGCAGCGCGCCGGCCACCGTTGTGGTGCTATCGCCCATGACCTGTGGGTTTGTCAGCAACCGCAGGAAGCCGAGCACCGTGAACCGGCAGAACAGTAGTGCCGAGTCGTCGACGGATTCATACCACCGCGCCGCGGGAACGTGCTGCGGGTGTAGGTCCCACGTCAGCGCCAGCCAGACGTTGATATCAATCAAGAACGAGGTCATAGGGAGTCTCGGTACTCGGGCATAGCGGCCCCGGTCGGCCCTTTCCCTGGAGCAGCGGCAGCCTGACTCGCTCGCCCTTCTTCATCGGACGCACCGGCGAGACACGGGCTACTGGTTGGCCCCGCTTGGTGATGACGATTCCTTCCTCGGGCAGATCGTCCAGCAGCGCTAGGCACTGGCGGCGGAACTCGGTGATGCTGAGGTCTCTCATGACCAAAGTGTACACCAGAATGTACAGTGGCGCAGATACTCGTGTCTGCCGCTTGGCGCACCCCTTACCCCTTCGGCATCGTCGTGTAACCGCCCGCCTCTGTTACGATGAAAGTTCCCCTTTCTATATGGCGCTGCGCTTCTACAACACCTTGTCTCAGCAGGTGGAGGACTTCACACCCGCGAGCCAGAACACCGTCCGCATGTATACCTGCGGACCCACCGTCTACGATTTTGCCCACATCGGCAACTTCCGCACCTTCACCTTCATCGACCTCCTGCGCAAGTGCCTGCGCGCCAACGGCTTCCAGCTAAACCACGTGATGAACATCACCGACGTGGACGACAAGATCATTCGCAATGCCGTCGCCCGCCACCTGCCCCTCCACGAGTACACCAAAATCTACACCGACGCCTTCCTGGAAGATTGCGCCGCCCTCCGCCTGGAGCGCCCCGAACGCCTCGTCCCCGCCACCGACCACATCCCCGAAATGGCCGCCGCCATCCAGCAATTGGGCGATGGCCAGCACACTTATTCCAGCGAGGGCTCGGTCTACTTCAAAATCGCCAGCTTCCCCTCCTACGGCAAGCTCTCGCACAACGATTTCAGCGGCAATATCGCCGGCGCCCGCGTCGACGTCGACGAGTATGAGAAGGCCGACGCCCGCGATTTTGCCCTCTGGAAGACCCCCAAAGAGGGCGAGCCCTTCTGGGAAACCGCCATCGGCCCGGGCCGCCCCGGCTGGCACATCGAGTGCTCCGTCATGGCCATCAAGTATCTGGGAGAAACGCTCGATATCCACGCCGGCGGCGTCGACCTCATCTTCCCCCACCACGAAAACGAGATCGCCCAATCCGAATCGCTCACCGGCAAACCGTTTTCCCGCTTCTGGCTCCACGCCGAGTTCCTCATGGTCGAAGGCCAGAAGATGTCCAAGTCGCTGGGCAACTACTATACCCTCCGCGACCTCGTTGGCAAGGGGCATGCGCCCGAGTCCATCCGCTACCTGCTGGCGTCGGTGCCCTACCGCAAGACGCTCAACTTCACCTTGGACGGCCTGAAATCGGCCGCCATCGCCATCGAACGCCTGCGCAATTTCAAACTCCGCCTGGAGACCGACCGCTGCCCCGCCGGGCTCAACGATCAACTCGCGGCGCGCACCCTGCAGGCCTCCGAGGCCTTCACCGCCAGCCTCAACGACGACCTCAATACCGCCGAAGCCCTGGCCGCCGTCTTCGAGTTCGTGCGCGATGCCAACAGCGCCATGGATGCGGGCGAGTTTCGCGCCGCCAACTCTCTCGCCGCGCTCCAATTCCTCGGCCTCTTCGATTCCATCTTCGACGTGCTCACCCCCAGCCTCAAACCCGGCGAGCTTCCCGATGCCGAAATCGAAGCCCGCGTGGCCGAGCGCACCGCCGCCAAGAAGGCCCGCGACTTTGCCCTCGCCGACCGCATCCGCGATCGCCTCCTGGAGCAGGGTATCGTCCTCGAAGACACCAAGAGCGGCGTACGTTGGAAGAGGAGATAGAGCTTGAACATTCACACCAAAGCCGTGCACTCCGGCGACCGCAAGCGCACCGGCGGGCACGTCCCCGTTACCACCCCCATCCACACCGCCACCAGCTACTTCTACGACTCCACCGAACAGCTCGACCGTGTCTTCGGCGACGAAGAGAAGGGCTACTGTTACGCCCGCTACGACAATCCGTCGGCCGCCGCCCTGGAAGAACTCCTGTGCGCCCTGGAAGGCGGCGATGCCGCTCTCGCCTGCGCCTCCGGCATGGCGGCGCTGCACACCGCCATTCTCAGCGCGCTCACCGACCGCCGCCGCTCCATCCTGGCGGCGGATGCCTTGTACGGCGCTACCGTGGGCCTGCTCATGAACGTCTTCGAGCCCTCCGGCGTCAGCGTCCGCTTCGCCGATTTCTGCAATCCCGCTTCTCTGCGCGCCGTGGTGGCCGACACCCGCCCGGGGTGCATCCTCATGGAGAGCATTTCCAACCCGCTCCTGCGCGTCGCCGAAATCGATTCTATCGCCGCCATTGCCAACGAAGCCGGGGCGGCGCTGTTGGTCGACAACACCTTCGCTACTCCCCTCCTCGTCCGCCCGCTCGAATTGGGCGCCCACTTCAGCGTCCACAGCGTCACCAAGTACCTGTCTGGCCACGGCGACGTCCTTGGCGGCGCCGTCGTCACCAACTCCACCCACGCCCAGTCGCTGCGCGCCCTCGGCCGCACCATCGGCCCCGTGCTCGGTCCCTTTGAATGCTATCTGACCATGCGCGGCATCAAGACGTTCCCCCTGCGCATGGAGCGGCAGTGCGCCAACGCCTGCCAAGTGGCCTCCTGGCTGGCCGCCCATCCGCGCGTCGAGCGCGTCTACTTCACCGGCGATCCCCAGCACCCCGATGCCGCCGCCATCCGCCGCCTCTTCCCGCCCAACCTCTACGGCGCCATGGTCAGCTTCGAGATCGAGGATGCGGGCCGCGAAGAGGTCTTCCGCTTCATGGACGCGCTAAAGATGATTGTGCCCGCCACCTCCCTCGGCGACGTGCACAGCATGGTGCTCTTTCCGGTCATGAGTTCCCACCGCAGTCTCTCCCCAAAGCACCGCCTCCGCATGGGCATTCGCGACAACCTGGTGCGCCTCTCCGTGGGCATCGAGGCGCCCGAAGATATCCTCGCCGACCTCGAACAGGCGATGCTCTAAACCAAGCCGCGACCGTCCTTTTCTCCGCTTCCTCCGCGCGCCCTGGGAAAGGACCTTACTCCCTCCCTCCAGATGTACTTTTGTTTCTTCTCCGCGTCTTCCTCCGCGCCTCTGCGTCTCCGCGTCCAATCGACGCCTTCCTATTCGGTTCCCGCGCCCGGACATTCTCCCGCACTGCTACAATTCCCCCATGCGGCTCGCGCTTATGCTCTTCGCCCTCCCCCTATCCGCCCAGACTTACGATCTCGCCATCGCCAACGGACGCGTGCTGGACCCGGCCGGCAATCTCGACGCCGTCCGCCACATCGGCATCCGCGCCGGCAAGATCGCCGCCATCTCCGCCACGCCGCTGGCGGCTCGCGCCACCATCGACGCCAAGGGACTGGTGGTGGCCCCCGGCTTCATCGACCTCCATTCCCACGGGCAAACTCCCGAAAACTACGGTTTCAAGGCCCGCGACGGCGTCACCACCGCGCTGGAACTGGAAGTCGGCGTCCACCCCGCCACGCCCTGGTACGCCCAGCGCGAGGGGCACGCCCTCATCAACTACGGCGCTTCCAGCGGCGATCTCCCCGCGCGCATCGCGGAAATGCACGATTCCGGCACCCTCCTGCCCCGCGACCGCGCCGTGGAGCGCGCCGCCACGCCCGAAGAATTCCGCCACATCCTCGACCGCGTCTCTCTCGGCCTCGACCAGGGCGCTCTCGGCATCGGACTCGCCATCGCCTACCTGCCGCACGAATCGCGCGCCGAAGTCCTCGCCTTCTTTCGCCTCGCCGCCGCCCGTAAGGTCCCCCTTTGGGTTCATATGCGCAACAGTGGGCCCCAGGAACCCGGCGTCATCGACTCGCTCCAGGAGGTGATCGCCGACGCCGCCTCCACCGGCGCTTCGCTCCACGTCGTGCACATCACCAGCACCGGCTTGCGCGAAACCGCCCTGTGCCTGGAAATGATCCAGGGAGCCCGCGCCCGCGGCCTCGATATCACTACCGAAGCGTATCCCTACACCGCCGGCATGACGGACCTGGCCAGCGCCATCTTCGCCGAGGGCTGGCAGCAGCGGCAGGGCGGCATCTCCTTCGGCGACCTGCAATGGGCCTTGACCGGCGAGCGCCTGACCGCCGAAAGTTTCGCCCGCTACCGCAAGCAGGGCGGCTTCGTCGCCATACACTCCATCCCCGAGGAGATCGTGCGCCTCGCCGTCTCCAACCCGCTGGTGATGGTCGCCAGCGATGGCATCTTGGACCAGGGCAAAGGCCACCCGCGCGCCGCCGGCACCTTCGCCCGCGTACTCGGCCGCTACGTGCGCGAACAACACGCCCTCACCCTGATGGACGCCGTCCGCAAAATGACCGTCATGCCCGCCGATCGCCTCGGGCTCCGGAGTAAGGGACGCATCGCCCTCGGCGCCGACGCCGACCTGGCCATCTTCGACCCCGAACACGTCACCGACCGCGCCACCTTCGAAAACCCGGCGCAATACTCCGATGGCATCCCCTACGTCATCGTCAACGGTACCCTGGTGGTCAACCGCGGCGAACTTGTTCCCAACATCGCCCCCGGCCGCGGCATCCGCCGCTGACCGCCCCCGCCTGGGCGCAGTCTTAGGTGGGGCAGATGAGCCTGCCAATCCGAGCGAAGCTCGGACTCTTCCTGCCCGCGCGTTATCATGAAGCAGTCCATGACCACCCTGCGGGCCCTGCTGCGTCAGAACCCTAACTATCGCTACACCTGGATGGCCCAGGTCGTCAGCGAGATCGGCGACTACTTCAACAACATCGCCGTCTTCGCCCTGGTCATGGAGAAATCCGGCTCCGGCCTGGTGGTCTCCGGCGTGATGCTGTCGCGGGCCATCCCGGCCGTGCTGGCCGGACCGGTAGCCGGCGTCCTCCTGGACCGGCTCGACCGCCGCCAGATCATGGTCGCCAGCGACCTCGTGCGCGCCCTCATCGCCCTCGGCTTCGTGCTGACCATTCATCAGCCGCGCCCCTGGCTGCTCTACCTGCTCAGCGCCGGCCTGATGTTCGCGTCGCCGTTCTTCACCGCCGGGCGCGCCGCCATCCTGCCCACCATCGCCACTGCGGACGAACTGCACGCCGCCAATTCCCTCACCCAGACAACCCAGTGGGCCACCCTTACCGCCGGCACCCTGCTGGCCGGGTACACCGCAGCCTGGCTGGGATACCACTGGGCGTTTGTGCTGAATTCCCTGTCCTTTGTCTTCTCCGCCTGGGCCATCTGGCAGATCTCCGTGCCCGGCGGCTTCCGCGTCCATCGCGAGGCCGCCGCCCCCGCCACCCGCCCATGGCATGAGTACCGCCAAGGCCTTTCCTACATGCGCAGCGTCCCGCTGATGATGGGCATAGCCATGATCTCGGTGGGCTGGAGCCTGGGTGGAGGCGCCGCCCAGATCCTCTTCGCCCTCTTCGGCGAGCAGGTTTTCCACCGCGGCCCCAGCGGCATCGGTTCCATCTGGGGGTTCGCCGGCATCGGCCTGTTGATCGGCGGCGCCATCGGGCACGTTGCCGGCCGCCGCACCAGCTTCGCCGGCTACAAGCGCACCGTGACCCTGTCGTATCTCTTGCACGGCGCCGCCTACATGCTCTTCAGCCAGGTGGAATCCTACGCCGCGGCGCTGGTCTTCATGATGTTCTCGCGCGTCGGCATGGCGGTCACCAGCGTGCTCAATAACGCCCAACTCCTGCGCCATACCCCCAACCAGTTCCGCGGCCGCGTCTTCAGCACCATGGAATCCATCCGCTGGAGCGTCATGATCGTCTCCATGGCGGCGGCGGGCATCGCCTCGCAGTACGTCGGCCCCCGGACCATCGGGCTCGTGGCGGGCGCCTTCGGATCGCTGACCGCCATCGTCTGGGCGTGGATGGATTGGACCGGCCGCCTCCCCGAACCGTAACGTACTCCGTAGCGTAGCCCTCCGGGCTGCCATGCCCCCATTCCTGGGGGCATTCTTCCCTACCTTTCTTTTCCCCTTTTCCCCCCGCCACTGAAGTTTTCCCTCCCCCGACCGATATGAGCATTCGGAGGAACGCATTGACGACCAGCTCCGCCGACCCCGCCATCCAGCCGCTCGCGCCGGACGCCTCCGCACCCCCTATGCGCATCCTGGCCGCCGAGGATAACCCCGTGTTCCAATCCATGCTCCGCACCATGCTCACCAAGTGGGGCTATCAGGCCGTAATCGCCCGCAGCGGCACCGAAGCCTGGAACGTCCTGCAGTCGGACGATTCCCCCCGCCTGGCCGTCCTGGATTGGATGATGCCCGGCATGGATGGCCTCGAAATCTGCCGGCGCATCCGCAGCGCCCGCCGCGAACCCTATATCTACATCCTGCTGCTTACCGCGCGCACCGAATCGCAGGACCTCATCGAAGGCATGGACGCCGGCGCCGACGATTACCTCACCAAACCCTTCAACGCTCACGAACTTCGCGTCCGCCTGCGCGCCGGCCGCCGCATCCTCGACCTCCAGGAGGAACTCCTCAAAGCCCGCGAAGCGCTTCGCGATCAGGCCACCCACGATGGCCTCACCGGCCTGCTCAACCGCGCCACCATCCTGGAAAACCTGGAGGACGAACTCGCCCGCGCCGCCCGCGCCCGCAACCCCGTCTCCGTCCTCATGGCCGACCTGGACCGCTTCAAATCGATCAACGACACCCTCGGACATCTGGCCGGCGACGCCGTCCTCCGCGAAGCCGCCCGCCGCCTCAAATCCGCTGCCCGCCGCTACGATTCGGTGGGCCGCTACGGCGGCGAGGAATTCCTGATCGTGCTCCCCGGCTGCGATGCCGCCGACGCCGCCGTGCAAGCCGAGCGCATGCGCGAAGCCATCGGCGCCACACCCTTCCTCACGTCGTCCCGGCCCAGCGCGGTCACCATCTCGCTGGGCGTTGCCTGCTCAGCCAACTGTGCCCAGGAAGCCCTCGTCCGCGAAGCTGACGACGCCCTCTATGAAGCCAAGCGCACTGGTCGCAACCGCGTCGTGGTCCCTTCCGTCACCTGGGACCGCGCCGCCTGCGCCCTGACCTGATGCCCGGCGCCCGCCACCGCCGCCTCCCCACTTCCGCCCCCCTGAACTAGCGCCCCCGCCGCGCCGCCCCCTCCCCCGGTACTTTCTCCCCGCCACCGCGCCCCTCACCCATCAAATTAGACATTCCCAACGCCGCCCGTAAGCGCTATACTCACCATTCATCCTTATCGTCCGAGCACGACATGCCATCATCCAACATTCCCACGTCGGAAACCATCCTCATTGACCTCGTTCACGATCTTCGCCAATATCTCGGAAATATCGAAACCAGCGCCTACTGCCTGGGTCTGCTGAGCGATTCGGCGCCACCCCGCGCTCGCGGCTACCTCCGCACCATCGAGCAACAGGTGGCCCGCGCCGAGAGCCGCCTATCCGAGGCCGGAGCCGAGTTGCACCGTCTGCGCGCTCAACGCGCCGGCGACAGCGAGATTTTGGCTTTGACGAACTCCACTACTTCCGCCGTCACGTAACGCGGCGGCTTCACCGGAAACTGCGGCTTTCCGTCCCACATCCCACGCGCCACCGCTTCCCACAGCGGCGCGTTGATGCCCCGGTCGATCACCACGAATCCATCGGCCCGGTCCATGAAACGCAGGCTCGATGCCTTGAAGTCTTCGCAGCCGAAATCCAGCACCATCAGGAACACATCCGGCGCCACCAGTTCCACCACGCTGTTGGATTCCACAATCACGTTCTCGCCCTGCGCCAGGATCTTCTTTACCATCCCCGCCGCCCGCGGCAGCTCTCCCGCCGGCACTCGCAGCCAGAACGAGCGCTCCGCCCCCGCCGCCAGGAACCGCCCCGAGTCCGTGGCCCCTGCCTCGTATTCCTCCGAGAGCGCAAACTCCTCTCCCGCCGCCGGCTCGCACCCGCACCCCGCCGTCCCCACGTGGTGGGCGCATACCCCGTTCCCGTATTGCGTGATCTTCAACGCCGTCCAACGCCGTTCCCGCAGCTTGCGGATCAACCCCGCCACCACACTCGTCTTGCCGATGTTCCGCGCGTGCCCGCCCACCACCACCAGCATCAGTCCCGCCGCTCCAACTCCGCCAGCCGGCGCTTAATCTCCACCAGTTCCTGCCGCATATCCGATACGTGCGCCATGTTGGCCAGCAGTTCCAGGTGCTGCTTCAGCGGACGCGCCGGCGTCCCCCACACCGTCTGCCCGCTGCGCACGATCTTCGACGAAAGCACGCCGCACCCCGAACCCAGCACCGCCCGCGATTCGATCCGCGCCTTGTCCCCAATCCCCACCTGCCCCCCGATTACCGCGTAATCCTCCACCACCACGTCACCCCCAGCGCCGCCCGGTCCACACACGAGTTCGCCCCAATCTCCACGAAATCCGCGATCTCCACCCGCCCCACTTGCGGAAATTTGTGCCACCGCTCGTTTTCCATCACGTAGCCGAACCCGTCCGCCCCGATCACGCACCCCGAGTGCAGCACGCTCCCCCGTCCGATATCCACGTTGTCGTATACCGTCACATTGGGATGCAGCACGCTGCCCTCGCCCAGCGACACCCGCTTCCCCACCACGCAGCCCGCGTGGATCGCCGCCGCCACCCCGATCCGCGTCGCGTCGCCCACTACCGCGTGCGGTCCGATGTACACCATGGCCCCCATCTCGACATCCTTGCCGACCACCGCCGTGGGATGTACGCCGGGCTTGAGCTCCACCGTCGGATAGAAGCGGTTCATGGCGCGCGCGAATGCCGTCCGCGGCTCCACCGCGCGAATCACCGTCCGGTACGAAGGGGAAGGCCACTCCGTCGGCACGATCAGGCACCCCGCCGCCGACGATTCGGCCGCCGCCGCCGCCTTGCGCGTGCCCACGAACGCCACATCGCCCGCCCCCGCCGATTCCAGCGCCGCCACCGCCGTCAGTTCCTTCTCGCCGTCGCCTTCGTAGGTGGCGCCCAGCCATTCCGCCAACTCGCGAACTCGCATGCAACGATAATACCGCCGCACCCGCTCCCCCGCCGCGCTTTGTAGCGTAGCCTTTCAGGCGGGGTGCCCTCTGGGCCGACCCCATTCCTGGGGGCATTCTTTGGTGCTCCCGCCCAATGGGCTTATCATACGAATTCATGCCCATCGATCCATCGGCGGAGGTTGCCTCCACCGCCGTCGTCTCGCCCGATGCCCTCATCGGCCCCGCTGTGCGCATCGGCGAATTCTGCGTCATCGAGTCCGACGTGGTCATCGGTCCCCGCTGTGTCCTCGATCCCCACGTCTATATCAAGCGCTGGACCACCCTCGGTGAAGACAACCAGATTGGCGCGGGCACCGTCCTCGGCACCGACCCGCTCGACCGCAACTTCGCCGGCGACCGCAGCTATCTCCACATCGGCAACGGCAACAAGATCCGCGAGCACTTCACCATCTCCCGCGGCACCCCGCCCGAATCCGTCACCGAAGTCGGCGACGGCAACTTCATCATGACCAGCGGCCACATCGCGCACAACTGCAAGATCGGCAACCAGACCGTGATCGCCAGTTGCGTCCTGCTCGGCGGCTATGTCGAAATCGAAGACCGGGCGTTCCTCTCCGGCGGCGTGCTGGTGCATCAATATTGTAGGGTCGGCCGCCTCGCCATGGTGAGCGGCAACACGCGCGTCAACCTCGATGCGCCCCCGTTTTTCACCTGCTCCGGGTTCGCCATCGAGCCCCGCGGCCTCAATCTCGTCGGCCTCAAACGCGCCGGATTCAAGGCGCCCGAGGTCAGCATCCTCAAGCAGGCCTACCGCTATCTCTACCGTTCCAACCTGAAGCTGGAGGATGCCTTGGCGCGCATCCAAAGCGAGATCCCCACGCCCGAAACCCTGCATCTCGTCGCCTTCATCCGCGCCAGCCACCGCGGCATCGCCCGCGAATGACCGCGCTCTTCCGCTTGCCTTTCTCTCCCTGTCTTCTCTCTCGTTTTCCTTTGTGTCTCTGCGCTCCGCGGCCTCGTTGAATTCCGACGTGTATATCTCTTATACTGTGTGGTCGGTTGCTGTACGGTTTACTCGCATATGCCCCGGTCCGCTGCGGCCCCTTTCCGACACGCCGTTGGCGCCGGAACTTTTGCTAGGGGGTTACCCGATGTTTTCCAATCCGGACACGCTCGGTGTCGAGCGTTGCGCCGTTAACGCGCGAATTCGATCAGTATGGCGCGTACTGATGACAGTTGTTGCTCTTGTGGCGCTCGGCGCGCCGCTGATGGCCCAGGAAGCTGGGGGTGAAGCCAACCTCAAGCTGCCGCGGCTCGACCTGCCCGGGGTTACGTTTCTCGGTGGCATTTCCGGAACCAGCCTTCTGATGGGCGGTCTGGTAGTGAGCGCCCTCGGACTCATCTTCGGTCTTATCATTTTCACTCGTCTTCGCAAGATGCCGGTCCACAGTTCCATGCTCGAAGTGAGCGAACTGATTTACGAGACCTGCAAGACCTACCTGGCCACTCAGGGCAGATTCCTCTGCATCCTGGAATGCTTCATGGCGGTCATCATCGTCTTCTATTTCGGCTTCATGCAGGGACTAGAGGCGTACAAGGTCGCGATCATCCTGGCGTTCAGCGTGATCGGCATCGCCGGCAGCTTCTGCGTGGCCGCCTTCGGCATGCGCGTCAACACGTTTGCCAACTCGCGCACGGCCTTCGCCGCGCTCAAAGGCAAGCCATACCCCTGCTATGACATACCGCTGCAAGCCGGCATGAGCATCGGTATGCTGCTGGTGTCCGTCGAACTGCTGATCATGCTCTCGATCCTGCTCTTCATTCCGGGCGAGTTGGCCGGGAAGTGCTTCATCGGCTTCGCCATCGGCGAATCGCTGGGCGCCGCGGCCCTCCGCGTGGCCGGCGGCATCTTCACCAAGATCGCCGATATTGGCAGCGACCTGATGAAGATCGTGTTCAAGATCAAGGAAGACGACGCGCGCAACCCGGGTGTGATCGCCGATTGCACCGGCGACAACGCGGGCGATTCCGTCGGACCTTCGGCCGATGGTTTCGAAACCTACGGCGTCACCGGCGTGGCCCTGATCACCTTCATCATCCTGGCCGTCCCCAGCCCCGTCGTGCAGGTGCAGTTGCTGGTCTGGATCTTCACCATGCGCATCATGATGGTGATCAGTAGCGCCGCTGGCTACTTCATCAACGGCGCCATCGCCAAGGCCAGGTTCGGCAATGCCGACAAGTTCAACTTCGAAGCTCCCCTCACCACGCTGGTGTGGCTGACTTCCATCCTCTCCATCATCCTCACCTACATCATCAGCTCCATGATGATCCCCGACCTTGGCGGCGATAATACCCTGTGGTGGAAGCTCGCGACCATCATCAGTTGCGGCACGCTCGCCGGCGCGGTGATCCCCGAATTCGTCAAGGTCTTCACCTCCACCAATTCGCGTCACGTGCGTGAGATCGTCACCAGCTCGCGCGAGGGCGGCGCTTCGCTCAACATCCTCTCCGGCTTCGTGGCCGGCAACTTCAGCGCCTATTGGCTCGGTATGGCCATGCTGCTCCTCATGAGCATCGGTTACTTCATGAGCACCATGATGCCCGCCGCCCTCATGCTGGCGCCCGCCGTCTTCGCTTTCGGTCTGGTCGCCTTCGGCTTCCTCGGCATGGGTCCCGTCACCATCGCGGTGGATAGCTACGGCCCTGTCACCGACAACGCCCAGAGCGTCTACGAACTTTCCACCATCGAAACCATACCCGGCATCGAAGCCGACATGCAGAAGACGTTCGGTTTCAAACCGGACTTCGAGAAGGCCAAGGAGAACCTGGAAGAAAACGATGGCGCGGGCAATACCTTCAAGGCCACTTCCAAGCCGGTGCTCATCGGCACCGCCGTGGTCGGCGCCACCACCATGATCTTCTCCACCATCGTGGCCCTCACCCACGGGTTGGACGACAAGTACATGAAGATGATCTCGCTGATGCACGCGCCCTTCCTGCTGGGCATCATCGCCGGCGGCGCCGTCATCTACTGGTTCACCGGCGCTAGCGCCCAGGCCGTCACCACCGGCGCCTCCCGCGCGGTGGAATTCATCAAGAAGAACATCAGGCTCGATACCGCCGAAAAAGCCTCGGTTGAGGATTCCAAGAAGGTGGTCGAGATCTGCACCAAGTACGCGCAGAAGGGCATGTTCAACATCTTCCTGGTGGTTTTCTTCACCACTCTCTCGTTCGCTTTCCTCGAACCCTTCTTCTTCGTGGGCTACCTCATCTCCATCGCTCTGTTCGGTCTCTACCAGGCCATCTTCATGGCCAATGCCGGCGGCGCGTGGGATAACGCGAAGAAGGTCGTCGAAACCGAATTGCACGCCAAGGGCACTCCGCTGCACGATGCCTGCGTAATCGGCGACACGGTTGGCGATCCCTTCAAGGACACCAGCAGTGTGGCCCTCAACCCGATCATCAAGTTCACTACGCTGTTCGGATTGCTGGCCGTCAACCTCGCTGTCCACCTTTCGGGGGAGCGCGGCGAGAACAACGCGCTCACTACGGCCCTCGCCGTGGTCTTCTTCGCCGTCTCGGTGGTCTTCGTATACCGTAGTTTCTACGGCATGCGCATCGAGAGCAAAGATTAGTCCCCAGGGACAGACGAGACTGACATGAATTTCCGGCGCCTTTTGCCGGAAATCCGCTGTCAGTCCCGTCTGTCCCTGCTTTGCCGCGTCTGTCCCCGGTTTGCCGCGTCTGTCCCCGGTTCGCCGCCGTTTGCCTATAGTAAACGATAAACCCTCAACTTTTCCCCGCTTTTCGCAGTACCATGGAAGTTGGTCTGATTCTCATGAACGCAACTTCCATCGACCCCGCCCTCGTCCCCCAACGAACTCTCTACACCGGCGCCCGTATGCCTGCCATCGGACTGGGCACCTTCGGCAGCGACCATGTCACCGCCAACGAAATCGCCGCCGCTGTCAAAGGCGCCGCCGCCATCGGCTACCGCCACTTCGATTGCGCCAGCGTCTATCGCAACGAAGACCGCATCGGCTTCGCCCTGCGCGACATCGTCTCTGGCGGCATCCCGCGCGAAGAACTCTGGATCACCAGCAAGCTCTGGAACGACAAGCATGCCGCTTCCGACGTCATCCCGTCCTTCCGCCAATCGCTCGCCGACCTGCAGCTCGACTACCTCGACATGTACCTGGTCCACTGGCCGTTCCCCAATTTCCACCCGCCGGGCTGCGATGTCAGCTCGCGCAGCCCCAACGCCAAGCCTTACATCCACGAAAACTACATGAAGACGTGGCGGCAGATGGAGAAACTGGTGGATCTCGGCCTGGTGCGCCACATCGGCACCAGCAACATGACCATCCCCAAGCTCAAACTGCTGCTCCCCGACGCCCGCATCAAGCCCGCCGTCAACGAAATGGAGATGCACCCGCACATGCAGCAGACTGAGCTCTTCGAGTTCGTGCGCGCCCACGGCATCGAGCCCATCGCCTACAGCCCGATCGGTTCGCCCGGACGGCCCCAGCGCGACCGCACGCCCGAGGACACGGTGGATATCGAAGACCCCGTGATCGTCTCCATCGCCCGCCGTCTCGGCGTGCACCCGGCGGTAGTCTGCGTGAAGTGGGCCGAGCAGCGCGGCGCCACCCCCATCCCCTTCTCCGTCAATCCGCGCAACTACCTGGCCAACCTGCAGGGCGTGGTCAGCACGCCGCTGACCGATGCCGATATGGCCGCTATCGCCGCCATCGATAAGAATTGCCGCCTCATCAAGGGGCAGGTCTTTTTATGGAAACAGGACCAGACCTGGGAAGATCTCTGGGATCTGGATGGAGTCATCAAACAATGAAAGGCGCGTTCCTACCCGGCAACAGCACGGTCGAATTGAAAGAGGTGCCCGTTCCGGCGCCCGGCCACGGCGAAGTGCTGCTTCGCATGAAAGCCTCCACCATCTGCGGTTCGGACATCCGCTGCATTTATCACGAGCATCTGGGCAAAGGCCCCGAAGGCTACCAGGGCGTGGTAGCCGGCCACGAACCCTCGGGGCAGATCGTCCAGGCCGGCCCCGGATGCCGCCGCTTCGGCCCGGGCGACCGCGTCATCGTCTATCACATCTCCGGCTGCGGGGTGTGCAACGATTGCCGCCGCGGCTACATGATCTCCTGCACCAGCGAAAAGTATCGCCGCGCCTACGGCTGGCAACGCGATGGCGGCATGGCCGAATTCCTGCTCGCCGAGGAGAAGGACCTGATCCATCTCCCCGCCGAACTCACCTACGCCGATGGCGCGCAGGTGGCCTGCGGCTTCGGCACGGTCTACGAAGGCCTGGAGAAGATCGGCATCTCCGGCAACCATGCCGTGCTCATCACCGGCCTCGGCCCCGTCGGCCTGGCCACCGGCGCCCTCTGCCGCAAGCTGGGCGCCAGCAAGATCATCGGCATCGATGTGGTCAAGGAGCGCATGCAACTGGCGCTCGACCTCAAGCTCTGCGACGAAGTCCTGGAGAGCGGTCCCGACAACGTCGCCGAGGTCCGCCGCCTCACCGGCGGCATGGGCGTGGAGCGCGCCGTGGATTGCTCCGCCAACGATCGGGCCCGCGCCACCGCCATCCGCGCCACCCGCAAGTGGGGTCGCATCGTCTTCCTCGGCGAAGGCGGACGCGTGGAGTTTAACCCCTCGCCCGACATCATCCACGATCAGAAGACCATCTACGGAAGTTGGGTGACCTCCACCTGGCTGATGGAGGAATTGGTCGAGCGCCTGGTGCGCTGGAACCTCCATCCCGCCGATCTGGTGACCCACCGTTTCGCGCTCGACAACGTGGACCAGGCCTACACCCTGATGGCCTCCGGCAAATGCGGCAAAGTCGCCGTCTGCTTCGACGAAGAGCTAGTGGCATAGAGCAGCTGAGCCGCAACCAAAATAAAATGGCATTCCGAAAGGACCCACGCGGGTTCGGCTCTCTAGATCCAACCAGCGTGAGAGAGGAATGCCATGCAACAGTTTATCGCG
>JBEKDV010000140.1:0-17368 GCA_050014175.1 Candidatus Solibacter sp.
TGTCCTAACATCTGCCACCATCTGCCCCCATCTGGGGGGCGAATTCGCCTCCGTGGCCGATCCTCCGCCAGTGTGGATTGGGCAGCCTCCTGGTCCCGCTGCTCGTAATGGGTGCGGGGCACGTTCCGATAGGCCGGCAAGTCTCTTCACCGCATTCCTGCAATGGCCTGGGCAGAGCGGATCTATCGGTCCGGGAGGTCGTCGCTACCGCAAGGTCGTGTACGATATTGCGGAGTTTCGGGGGGCTCGCAGCAGCTGGGCGAAGAAGATGATCGAGGGGATCACAGCGGTGAGGAACATCCAGCGCCAGTTCGCCGGTCCGGCGCCGCGCAGCAGGTAGTTGATGCAGTAGGAGATCAGGATACCGGCGGTAATGGACATCTGATACAGCGTGCACATGCGCCCTCGCATGGTGGGCGGCGAGACTTCGGCGACATACATGGGCGAGAGTATGGACGCGCCACCGACGGCCAACCCGCCGATAAAGCGGGCGACGATGAAAGTGACGAAACTGGGGGCGACGCCGGTGGCCACAGACGTTGCGGCAAACAAAGCAGCCACCGATCCTCTTGCGGCCATAGAAATCGGTGAGCCGCCCCGCAGCGGTCGAACCGATGACGCAGCCGAACAGCAGCGAACTAAATGCCCAACCGAGACTCAGGTCGCTGAGATGGAAATGCTGCGTGAGGAATGGACCCGCGCCGGTGATGATGGCGATGTCGAATCCAAAAAGGAGTCCCCCCAGCGCGGCGGTGGAAGCTAAGAAGATGACGTAACCGAGATTGATCTTTGCCTTCATGCAATGGTGTCGCGAGGGGTTCTGTTCGGATTTCATAGTCTGACCTCATTTCTAGTCTTGGGCGAGTCGAACCTGTGCGTCGCCAGGTTCTTGGGGCGCGGTTTTACTCCTCACGCCAGGCCGTAGCTGGCCGAATCGAAGACACCCGCGTGGGTCTCCTTCATCTCATCCAGTAACGAGGCCTCGTCGCCAGGCAATGACTGCAACTCGGTTTCGATGCGGCTCAACCAGCCGGCCTCCTTTTTGTTCAGATTGAGTGCGCCGGAGTCGACGCACGTCCTCAGCAGATGGACCGCGGCCAAACCGGCACTCACAGTGGCGTGGTAGTGCGAATCCGCTTCGACAATCGCAGTAGCAATCTCGATCGTCGCCTGCGGGGAAAGAACCGCCGCCTGGGGACTCAGGCACTGGTCAGAGTCGATGAGCCACTGCTGCAGCGTCAGGGCGCCACCACTGGCTGCGGCCGTATTCATCAGGCGACAGTCGTAGGCCAGCATCTCCGTGAACACCTCCGGGGCGTTGCCGGAAAGCAGACGGACGTTTTGGACGCTTTCGTTGCTCCAGAGGTCGCACATCGCAGCCGCAATGTTGCCCATCGGACTGAAGTGCGCGCAGGCCGCGGACTTGCCTTCCATTGATATGGGACAACCGGTGATTGCTTTGATCACGGGGCCTTCGTATGCGCAGTCCTTTGAGGGGCCGACAGCGCCCTGCTCAAAAGCTACGAGGCTGCGGACCGCGCTCATGGCTCGCACCACTGCCGCCAGAACCTCAGGCAACATCTTCTGGTGCGCCAGTTGCATCGCCGTATTGGCGAAGCCACAGGCCGTGTCGCCTCCCGGAACAGCGGTTCGGCTCGATTCGCACATCCGCGTGATCTCGCCCCAGAGCCACGCCATGTCCCGAGGCGCCATCACGCCGAGAGCGAAGGCGATGGAACGTACGTCGCCGTACATCAGTCCCGGGTCGTGGACCTCCTTGCCGCCCACGGACTCGATGGAGACGACGTCTGCCCCTGCCTCTATGCACAACTCGAAGGATCGCCTCAGTTGCTCCCATGCTGGGCCAGATCGCAACTCCGGTGGCTTCCTCTGGTCGCGAATATCGGTCGGCGTTACGCGCAGGGCGCATTTGAGCCCGTGTTTCTCGTGGGCCTGACGCAAGTGCCGGCGCAGCAGAGCCGTGATCTCGGCTCCCCACTGCGGCGTCTCGGTCATGGCCGGCAAGAGTTCAAACTCAAGCACGACGCCCGGTACTTGGAGCGAAATGGCGCGTTTGAGGATGTTCTTCGCCATCTCCTCGTAGTGCGCCACCACCTTGCTCCAGTTGTCGCCGTCGATCGTGATGGCCGGCAACGTGAAGTTCACTTCCGGGTAAACCTGCCCGGCGCCAATCGTCAGGCCGAAGCCACATTTCACAGGTTTTGGCGCGCGGCCGAACACCAGTTGAGGCGCTTCCGGAATCGCCAGCTCTGAGTACGTCATGATTTGCCCACCCCGATGAGTGTGCGCGCAAGGGTAACTGCCGTGCTCGCGTTGTCGCTGTATCCATCCGCACCAACCTCGTCGGCAAACTGCCTGGTGACCGGGGCTCCGCCCACCATGATCTTCACTTGCTGACGCACACCGGCTTGCTTCAGCGCGTCGATCGTAGTTCGCATTGCCGGCATCGTCACGGTTAGCAACGCCGACAGGCAAACTATATTGGCGTTGCGCGCCTTCACCGCCTCGATGAACTTCTCCGGCGGCACGTCCGCACCGAGGTCCAGCACATCGAAACCGCCGCCCTCCAACATCGAGGCCACCAGATTCTTGCCGATGTCGTGCAGGTCGCCTTTCACCGTTCCGATCACCACGCGCCCGACCGGCTCATCGCCGCGCGCGGCAAGTAGCGGCCGCAACAGTTTGAGCGAGCCCTTCATCGCGCGCCCGGAAAGCAGCAACTCAGGTACGAAGTACTCTTCGCACTCGAAGAGCCTCCCTACTTCGTCCATGGCAGGAACCATATACTGGGTGATCAACTCCATCGGATCCACTCCCTCAGCGAGCGCTTCCTGCGTAACGGCTACCGATGTTTTCTGGTCGCCGTTCAAAACGGCATTGTAGAGCTTCTGCAGATCAGCCATGTTTTTCTCCGTTGAATTCATGCACCGCGTCAATCATTGCGACGATATTTTGAACCGGCGTGCCGGCTTGCACGTTGTGGATCGAATTGAAGACGAAGCCTCCGCCCGGTGCGAAGATCTCGCAGCGGCGCGACACCTCTTCGCGCACTTCCACCGGAGTTCCGAATGGCAGCGTCTTTTGCGTGTCGACTCCACCACCCCAGAAGACCAGCCGTGAGCCGTATTCCCGTTTCAACTGCGCAGGATCCATGCCGGTGGCTGAACATTGGACTGGATTCGCGATGTCGAACCCGGCTTCAATGAAACTCTCAAAGAACCTCGCCACGCTTCCGCAGGAGTGCTTGAACGTCTTCCACGTAGTGTTGGCGTGAATCCAATCGTTGACCCGCTTGTAGTATGGGAACCACAATTCCCGAAACGCGGGGACGGAGCAAAACGCCGAAGTCTGCGTGCCGAAGTCGGTACCGCAGACAAAGACGGCATCGACCGAGTTCCCGACGCGCTGATGGATGCGCGCCAGATTTTGCAGCGCGAACTTACATTGCGACTCGAACACTTTGTGGATGTAGTCGCGACGCGAGCGCGTGGAAACGTACCACTCGGTGACGTCGCGGATACCCTTCGGGTCCTTGAGAAACGGAGCGGGAACCAGCGCGATGTCGCCGAAAGCCGTTCCGCCGAAGTTGGCAGTTACGGCGCGTCCCGTCGCCGCTGCTTCGAGCACGCTCCTGGAGAGATGTTCGAGCTCCGTTTCACTGATGGGACCAAACTCCTCCATGTTGTCTTTCGGATTTAACTGTTCTTCATTGAGCGGCGGCTGCCGGACGATGGCATCGAAGAACGGGCTGCCGGTGGGCATTCGCCCGCTGGGCGACGCGGTCAGATCGCCCTCGGGGTAGATCAGAATCTCTCCGCTGGGTTCCTCGGTGATTCGGAATTCCTCGCTCACCAGCACGTCGAGGCCGCGGAAGTTCCATTCCTTCCAGCTATCAGTTGCGAACCCGAATATCGTTTTATAAGGCGCGATTCCGACCACGTCCGCGCCTATTGCGTTGAGCAAATCCTCTTCCAGGAAGCCGAGCATCTGATATGGCTCATGCACCTTCACTGGACGCCGTTCCAGGCTGTAGTACTCCCGCAGAGCCGCCACGCAACTGACGTGCATTCCGGTGACGGGAGTGCTGCCGAAGTCGAGCGGCACTCGATCCGGTTCGCGGTGGTTCAGCGTTGTTAGGACACGGTCTCTACTGTTCATGACTGGTCTCACAGGCTCGAGCAAAACACTCTTCCGCGATCCGGCGCAGAACCAGCGATTGCTCCCAGCGGTCGCTCTCTTCGACTGCGGCAGATCCGCTCTTGTTCAGCAGGCGTGCGTAATAGATCCGCGGGCTCAGCAGTTCGGGAACGAAGAGCAGATAATCGCCTCCCTGAGCCGAGGCGAGGAAGCCGCGAAATGAAGCGGTCCACAACGCAATGAAGTGGTCCACGTACGGGTGCGAGTCCGTGTCGCCATTGCCGATGTCCACCTGGATGCATCCCGGGTTGCCAATTCGACCGTGCATGAAGCGGACACGATCCAGCACTGGGCGGATGAACTCGAGCTTGTTCTCGAAGCCGCCGTACACCATCTCCAGACCCGTGTACCAATGCGAAAAGTCGCCGTTGAAACGCAGTTCGGGGAAGCGCTGTACGAATTGCACTGTGCGCCAGAGGTCCTGAAAGATGGTTGCGCGATGGGTCTCCACGTAAAGTGGAACATCATGCCGGACAGAGGCGGTGAGTACGGCATCGATCAGCTGGTTCGCTTCGTCATCGTCTTCCATACCCCAGCCGACGTGAAGCGTGGCGCATTCCAGACCCTCGTCGCGGAACCTGGCGGCCAGGAGTTCCGCATCAGCGGGCCGGTTTACCCGACCCAAGCCGGCCTTACCCAGCCCGAGACGAGCGCAGGCGGCCTGGTGCGCGGGAGTCACCGGCTCTGTAAACTGCACCCCTTCATAACCCGCCTGGAGAACCGCCTCAAACTGCGGCTCGGCCTCGCGAGTGGAAGGACCTGACGAGTCCAGAGGCAGATCCTCGAGAGTCATCAGGTTTAGATAACAGCGTAGCCTCGGCGGGCGGGCCCTTCCGTCAGAGGTATTGCGGATCATGGATTCGGCTTTTCCGACAGGCTGGCCGCACTGGTATCCTTGCCGGGGTCCAGCCAGGCGACATCGGAAGCATCCTCAGAGAAGCGCTTCGCTCCGACCTCCAGGATCATGGCGTCGTCGACTTTGGCGAGCGGCGTGTAGCGCGGGTGATGGGCTTCTTTGTAGGGATCGTTGCGCGCCGCGTTGTAACAGCAGATCATCGACCAGCGCGGATGTTCGGAGCGATTCTGATCGCTGCGGTGGAGCAGGTTGGAGTCGAAGAAGACGGCATCCCCCGGTTCCATCTCGACGTGGACGAGTTCCAGGCGCTGGAGGAGTTCGGCCACGCGTTCGGGATCGGCGCCCGCTTGATCGCCGGTGAGGATGTGATCCACCCTGCCGGCGAGGTGCGAGCCCTTCAGTACTTGCAGGCAGCCGTTCTCTTTGGTGGCCCGGTCGACCGCGATGAAGGCGCTGGTGAGCAGCGGGAACAGGACGCCGTTTTGATACCAGTAGCCGTAGTCCTGGTGCCAGGCCCAGGCGCCGCCCACGCGGGGTTCCTTCATGATCATCTTGGAGTGGTAGTGGTAGACCTCGCCGCCCAGCAGCGCCTCCGCCGAATCCACCAGCGAGCGGCAGCGAGCGAACATGCCGTAGATGCCATTGCCCGGATGATTCCAGAGCGAGAGACGGACGACGCCGCCCTGGTCGTCGGCCCGGCCGAAGGCGTGATCGTCGAGCGCTTTGTCGTCCTTTGCCGACCGCCGCAGAAGTTCGATTTCCGCTTTGTCGAACATGCCGCGTGCCAGGACGAAGCCGTCCTCGTGATACTGTTCGACTTCCTGCTGGTTGAGTGGTCCTCTTGCCATGCGTTTGTCCCCCGGTCTGGCAGCTCAGTTGCGGATGCCGGCCGCTTGCATCAGGCGGGCGGTTGCCGTGTAGGCCTCCCGCACCCACTGCACGATCTTCGCGGGCTCGGGCGAGTACTCCAGTTCGATGCTCACGGTACCATCGAAGCCAGCGGTCTTCAGCGCCTGCAAATAGGGCGGGAAGTCGACCACGCCGCGGCCCGGCGGCAGGTCGCCGTGCTTCTTGCCGTCGCAATCGGAAAAGTGGACATGAGCGATGCGTCCGGCCAGTCCGGCGAGGTCCGGCGGCGCGGTCTTCGCCAGCGCGAGGTGCGAAACGTCGACATTCGCCTTGACGGCCGGATGCGCCACATCGTCGAGAAAGCGGATCATCTTCGGGAGATCGTTGATCAGCGAGAGGTGGAAGGGCTCCAGTTCGAGAGCGATTTCCAGACCGAGTCCCGAGGCGTGATCGCCGAGTTCGCGGACGTGCTCCACGGCCCATTTCCACTGATCGCGCGGCGCGATCACTTCCTGCTGCCAGGTGTACTCGCCGAGCACCAGCAGCAGGTTCCGGCCCTCGAGTTCATACGCCAGGTCGAGGTAAGCCTTGGCGCGCTTCACGTGATAGCGGCGCACGGGTGTATTGAAATCCGCGATGCCCAGAGCGCAACAGACGGTGGACACCACCGGCAGTTGCACTTCCCGCAAGGTGTCTTTGATCAGCCGTCTCTCCCGAATGTCAATCTCCATCGGATCGGCGAAGATGTCGATGGTGTCGAAGCCGATCTCTTTCGTCAGACGAATCCCTTCGGTCGTTCCAACGGGTGAGCCCAGCCACGCGGAACTGATCAATCCAAGTTTCATGATTTGCCTCCTTCCATGATCTCTTGTATGCGCACCGGACGATGTTCGTCGAGCGAGCGGTAGCAGGCGTCGACTAACGCCATCGTCCCAAGATTCTCGCGGCCGCCGATCTTAGGGACGCGGCCTTCGGTCAAGCTGTCGAGCAGTTCTCCCATCGTGCCTTGGAAGGCATCGGGGAACCAGACCTCGGGCCACTCGGGTGCGAACCAGACGCCAGGATGGCGCCTGGTGGCGAATCGAATCGTGCTCGGCACGGCGTTTGGGTAGCCGTGCCAGCCGACGCTACCCTGGGCAAGTCCGTCCGTGCCCTCGACGCGCCACTTGATGTAGATGTCGGAAGCGGCTCCCTCGCGCGCGGGGCCTGTCCAGACATCGTCCCACGAGGATGCCCGCAATCCGTTGGCGTACTCGAGGATATAGAGCACGATGCCATCGCGGTGGGGGAATTGCGTGCGCGGATCGGTTCGCGCACTGGCGAACACAAATTCGGGGTCGCCGAACAGATAGCGGAAGCAGTCCAGATGATGAATACTCATCGCCGCCAGCGTCAGCCCCGGATAGTCGCGCAGCCAGGATTGCCAGTGCGGGATGGCGCGCATTTCGATCGTCGCCAGGATCGGCTCGCCCAGGTCGCCGCGGTCGAGCAGGGTCTTGAGTGCGCGGATGGACTGGTCGTAGCGCATGTTCTGATTGACGGCGAGCACGATCCCCGCCTGCTCACACGATTCGACGACTGCCGCGGCGTCGCGGTAGTTCATCGCCAAGGGCTTTTGCGACAGGATCCCGCGGATATGGCCGGCGTGCCGTACGGCCTCGGCGATGATTTGCGGCTGCACGTCCGGTGGAACGGCAATGTCCAACACCTGGATGGAAGCGTCGGCCATCAATTCCGGGTACGATTCGTAGACACGGCCGATTCCGCGGGCGGACGCCACCTCGCGCGCTTGTTCCACCGGTTTGCCGGTGATCGCTGCAACGTCTAGGCCCAGCTTTTTGTAAGCCACCAGGTGGACGTCGCGCACGATGAAGCCGCTGCCGATGGCGCCGATGCGCCAGTCGCGCCGGATGGGCGGCGGCGGCATGTGGTTGAGTTCGAGGTTGAGCATTGTTAGAACGACCGCCTCCTCACGATCACCCTTGGGCATCGCACACCGCGACGATCACCGCGTTGTCGAAGGAGGAGTACTGTCTTGTCTCAAAGACGGCGCGCCCACCGCTGCCGATGATCCCAACGGTCACGCGGTGCCTGGGCGCCATTGCGCCACGGCCAAGGGCGCGCGTCGAAATGATGGTGGGCGCCACTATTGCGCTCGTCAAGGCGCCAACCGAGGAACTGAAGAATTGTCGCCGGATCGTTCGAGAAGGTCTGGGCATGTACTCTCTTCTGCAGTTTTGGAATAGACCATCCCGATGCTATCACAAAACGACTTGTCTTGTGAAGCAGTTCATGAAATTTAATTTTATGATGAGAACCATCCGTGTGTATGATAATGAAGTCGCATGGTCCTTGACCTCGACTACCAAATACCCCCTTCGGCTCGCACCGACTTCGCGATCGGCGTCATCGGGGCCGGTTTCATCCTGAGAGAGGTACAGCTCAAGGCGTACCGAAACGCCGGCTTCACCACCGCAGCCATTGCCTCCCGAACGCCCGAGATCGCCCGGGAGGTCGCCGACCTTTACGGAATACCGAAAGTCTATGACACCGTGGGCGAACTGCTGCGGGATCCTCAAATTGAGATCGTGGACGTGGCCGTCCCGCCAGACCAACAGTTGGCGGTGATTCGGGAGGTCGCCGGCCACGCAAGCCACGTGCGGGGTATCCTTGTTCAGAAACCCCTCGCCTTGAACTATGCCGAGGCGGTGGAGATCGTCCGCATCTGCAGGGAAAGCGGCATCCGCCTGGCAGTCAATCAGAACATGCGGTACGACCAGTCGATCCGGGCGCTAAAGAGCCTTCTGAAGAAGGGCTATCTCGGCGAGCCGGTGCTGGCGACGATCGACATGCGTGCGGTACCTCATTGGCAGCCCTGGGTCAGGGAGTACTCCCGGCTGACCCTTCTGAACATGAGCGTGCATCACCTGGACTGCTTCCGGTTTCTGTTCGGCGAGCCGGAATGGGTTTATGCCAGCGTGAGGCCGAGCCCGCGAATTCCCTTTCCCCATCAGGATGGCATCTGCCTCTATATCCTCGAGTACGCCAGCGGGCTGCGGGTAGCGGCCTGTGACGACACTTACGTAGGACCGGGCAATCACAAGGAAGATCTCGATTCCTACATCAAGTGGCGCGTTGAGGGGACGGAAGGACTGGCGCAGGGCTGGCTGGGATGGCCGGAGTATCCCAACCGTGCGCCCAGCCGGATGGAATTCAGTTCGCGCCGGGAGCCCGGCGTGTGGCAATCACCGCGATGGCGGGAAGTCTGGTTTCCGGACGCCTTTGAAGGGCCGATGGGAGCGCTGATGGACAGCGTGGCTCGCGGCGTCGAACCGGAGATCAGCGGGGAGGACAACCTGCATTCGATGGCGCTGGTCGAGGCGTGCTACGCCTCGGTGGAACGCCACCAGCCTGTGAGCCCCCGGGAGATTGAGGCGGTCGTGGGAGGCCAGTGATGGCGCAACGCAATGGTGCGAACTCACGGGCAACGATCAAAGACGTGGCAAAGAGGGCAGCCGTCTCCATCGGAACGGTCTCCCGCGTGATTAACGGCCACCAGGATGTGGAAGCCGGGCTAAGGACCAGAGTGGAGAGCGCGATGAAGGACCTGCACTATCGCCCCAGCCTTCGCGCCCAGAGTTTCGTGAGGGATCGATCTCCTGTTATCGGATTCGTGGTTTCCAACCGGCACTCGTTCAACACATTTCACGCTCTGCTCCTTCTCGGGGTCGAAGAGTATTGTTCACAGTCGGGCTACTACGTGCTCTTTTCGCGCCATCAGTACGTGGCGGAGGCGGCGCCCGCCGATCTGGCACTCCCCGGCATTCTACAGAACAGAGGACTCTCCGATTCGATCATCCTGGCCGGAACCAATCATGCCAACCTCCTTGACGCGCTGGACAGATCCGGCCTGCGGCATGTGATCCTCGCCAACAGCCTCTTCGGCGGCGAGACCCGGCCACCGTTGAATCGTGTCCGCTATGACGACGCGGGCGGCGTGGCCGAGGCCACCCGTTATCTGGCGCAGTTGGGTCACCGGGACATTTGGTACATTGGCGATGATTCCGAACCCTGGCACAAGACCCGCCAGGAGGCCTATCGGCGCGTCATCTCCGAGCTGAGCCTTGAACCGCACATTCACGCCATTGCCGTTTCCGACGACCCGTTCGAAAACGGGCACGCCGCCGTGTCGCTGCTGATAGAGCACGGCTCGCCAGTTACCGCCATTTTCGCTGATTCCGAGGAGCTCGCCTACGGCGTGAAAGAAGGACTTCGGCAGCATGGGCGGGATGTCCCTCGCGACGTGAGCGTAATTGCGTTCGATCACCAAACGTACCGTTCACGACTGCCAACCCTCACATCAGTTTGCGTGGATCCGGTGGAGGTGGGACGGCAACTGGCAAGGCTTGCCATCGGCCGCACAGAATCTGATGCTGACCAACCGGAGATTCTAGTGCCGGCGCGACTGGTCAAGCGGAGCTCGTGCCGGCCGCTGCGGGCCGAGCCGAGCATGCTTCTGTAGATCGCCACTTGTTGATACAGTTCATGAACCTGTTCACCGGACGGATCGCTAGCTGACCGGTACGAATCCCGGACGGTTGCGACAATAGCGTAGCCTCAGCGGGGCGTGCGCTGCCGTCAGAGGTATTGCGGATCATGGATTCGCTTTTTTCGATAGTCGCCGCCCGGCCCCGTGGTTCGTCCCAGATCAGGAGACCTGAATTGCTGTGATGGCAGCGGAACTGGCGCCTGTCATGAATTATTTCATGAAAACCTTGACAGCGCATCGGAGTTTCGGATATTCTCAGTCTTGCCACCTTTTATTAACATGACGGCACTACGTCGAATTCTCCCCTTCGCCCGGATCGCCGCCTGGTGCGGGTTGCCCGGTCTCTCCGCAATGGTGGCCTTTCCCCAGAACCTGCCCGACCTCTACAGCGACGAACTCCACGGCGATCCACCCTTCCTCAGCGAACCCGGTTGGCGGCCGCTGCCGAGCGGTTCGAGCTTGGCCGGGGGGCAAGGGCAGGACGGCAAAGCCCACGAATGGTTCACGAGCATGGGTGGCGGTACGCTGGTGCTGCACATGGGACCGAGACCCAACCGGTCGTGGGGCGGCGACCCCGAGGCTGCTCCGGCTTCGTTTTTAAACTACGAGGGACTCCATGGAAACAAAGAAGACTAGTGGCAATCTATCGCGAAGAGCGTTCACCCCGGCGGCGGTGGCGGCGTTCTCGTTTGTGCCCCGATATGTTCTGGGCGGCACGAACCAGGCGGCCCCGAGCGACAAGCTGAACATCGCGGCCGTAGGATTCGGCGGGATGGGGCAGAACTACATCAAGGGCTGCGAAAGCCAGAACATCGCGGCGCTGTGCGACGTGGACGAAGTGTACGCCGCACCGGTGTTCGCGCGCTATCCCAATGCGAAGCGCTATCGCGACTACCGCGTCATGCTGGAAAAGGAGAAGGGCATCGACGCGGTGATCATCGGCACCCCCGACCATAGCCACGCCTTGGTGGCCTCGGCTGCAATGGAACTTGGGAAGCATGTGTACTGCGCCAAGCCGCTGACGCGGACCATCTGGGAGGCGCGCACGCTGGTCCGCATTGCCCGCGACAAGAAATTGGCTACCCAGATGAGCGTGCAGTCCTGCGCTTCCGAGGACGCCTGTGCCACCGAGGAGTGGGTGAAGAGCGGCGTCATCGGTGAAGTGCGCGATGTGCACGTCTGGAGCGACCGGCCGATCTGGCCGCAGAGCATAGCCCGGCCCGTGGATGCGCCGAAGATTCCGGAGGGCCTGGAGTGGGATCTTTGGCTCGCGGGCGCCCCGGAGCGTCCGTACCACCCCATCTATCACCCCTTCGCTTGGCGCGGCTGGACCGCCTTCGGCACCGGAGCGCTCGGCGACATGGCATGCCATTATTTCCACATGGTCTTCCGAGCGCTCGGCCTGAGCCATCCCACGAGCGTCTCCGCCAGCACCACGGCGGTCGTGCAGGGCGCCATCGAAGAGACCAACGGCCGCTATCGATGGAGGAGACGGCGGGACGCCGGCTTCGCGGAGACGTTCCCGCACTCCTCGATCGTGACCTGGGACTTTTCCCGCGAACGCGTCCGCTTGTATTGGTACGACGGCGGGCTGAAGCCGCCCCGCCCGGCGCCGATGAGTCCGGACGAGGCGCTCAGCGGCGACGGCGTGATGTTCGTCGGCACACGGGGCGTGATTTTCAGCAGTTACGACCGCGGCCCCAGACTGAGCCCTCGCTCACTGCGGGAATCTTTCCAACTTCCCGAGAAAACCGTGCCGCGCACGATTGGTCATTACCAAGAGTGGGTCGCGGCCTGCAAGGGCGGCAAGACGCCCAACTGTAATTTCGAGTTCGGCAGCCTGCTGACCGAGACCGCGTTGCTGGGTGTCATCGCCCAGCGCACCGGCAAGTACCTCACCTACGATGCGGACGCGGCGCGGATCAACAACGAGAAGGACGCGAACGCCCTGATTCAGGAGCCGTATCGCGCCGGATGGTCGCTATGAAACGCGCGCACCACTGGAAAGAGCGGGGGCGCAAACTCATGGAGGTATGCAGCCGCGCATAATTAACGGGACAGAGACCATTTCGGTGCGGCAAGAGTGCTTGCTATTCTTCAGGATGGCGGTTTCAAAGGTTTGGTGTGCATTGAGCGCGGCACTCCCGAACAGTAGTCGCGTAGCCTGAGACATTTGGCGTCGGCGCTGAAGAATGATGTTACTGTTGTTTCTTTAACTTAACATGTTTGGAAAGGAGTTTAGCATGACTTTCTTCTTATCTAAAACGGGTCGACGCGCATGCCAGGCGGCACTCCTGTTTTTTTCAGTCCTGGCGTTTGTTAGTGCGCAGGACATCCGTAGTGAGTTCCGCGGCAGAGTTACGGACCAAGCCGGTCTAGTCGTTCCCGGAGTCACGGTCCAGGCGAAAGATATCGCAACTGGCGTCGTGACTGCCAGTACGTCGAATCAGACCGGAGATTATCTCATTCCCTTCCTCGTACCCGGCGAGTACACGCTGACGGCCTCGACTTCCGGGTTTCGCACTTTCGTTCAGGAACACCTGCAGCTTCGGCTTTCTGACCAGATTACCCTAAACATAGCGCTGCAGATAGGTGAGGTTACCGAACAAATTGTAGTGAGCGGGCAAACGCCGCTGATCGAGGTGGGCAACGCCACGCTGGGCCAGGTGATGGACAACCGCCGCATACTGGACTTACCGATCCTCAACAGTAATTCCACCGTTACCGCCATGCTCTCGCCGGGAATAGTGGCAAATAACTCTGGAACGTCCGGCTCATATGGAATGGTTGCTACCCAAACGTCTTACCTTTCCGGCGATTTCAGCGCGAACGGCTCGCCGTATGGTGGGCACAATTATGTCGTCGACGGCGCCCCGAACTCGTATCTGAGCCACGACTCCTGGAACCCTCCGACGGGGCTCGTGCAGGAGATAAAAGTGATGATGGCGCCGTTCGACGCTGCCCAAGGGTTCTCGCCCAGCGGCACGATGGCGGTCACTTTGAAATCGGGGACAAATGCTCTGCACGGAGAGGTCGTGAGTTTCATGCAGAATCCCGCGCTCGAGGCCAACAACTTCTTCGCTAACCTGGCGGGAATCCCAGCCGCTTTCACTCGGGTTTTGCGTCTCGGCGTGAGCGTAACGGGCCCGGTATACGTTCCCCGATTCTACGACGGCAGGAACCGCACATTCTTCACATTCGGATACGACAACACCCACTTTGCGGACCCGCGCGGCACGCTGACTACGGCGGTCCCGACAGCAAACGAAAAGAACGGCGATTTCTCAAATCTCCTCGCGCTGGGCAGTAATTACCAGATCTACAATCCGTACAGCATCGCCCCAGCCGCCAACGGCCGCTTCAGCCGGCAGCCGTTTCCTGGCAACATCATCCCTCCGAGTCTGATCAACCCGCTCGCGAGAAAATTCATGGACTATTATCCGCCCCCGAACCTGCCGGGAACAGCGGACGGCACGAACAACTGGACGACGCCAGGTATGGAGTGGACGCATTACTACACCCCGCTGATTCGCCTGGACCACTATTTCAGTGATAAGCACCGCACCTTCGTGCGCGGCAATTGGACGGGCCATGACCAGCGGTACAACGTCCATTTCAATAATGAAATTACAGGCGCCTACTATTTCCAACTGGACCGCACGGTGCAAGTGAATCACGTATACACGGTCAACCCGCGCTTTCTAATCAATCTGCTCGGCAGCTACACGCGTTACGGAGTTGGCGGTACGCCAATACAGACCCCACAGAACGGCTTCGACCTGACCCAGATGGGGTTCTCGCCCACCTTTGTGAACCAAATCAACCAAATGAACCCGGCCGCCGTGAAGGTGCCCAGCATAAGCATCTCCGGTCTGGGCGTGCTTGCGGATTCGACACAGAGTTTGACCTGGGATGACGTGTGGGCCTTTGCGGCCAACGCGACCCGCATCCTGCGGAACCATACGCTGCGTTTCGGTGCGGAATACCGCGTTTACCGGGACACCCGGCATTCGTGGGGGAATTCGGCCGGCATCCTCACGTTTGACGGGACTTATACGAACGGTCCGCTGGATAACGCGCCCTTCGCACCCATGGGTCAGGGTCTGGCTGCGTTCCTTCTGGGTCAGCCTAGCAGCGGCAGCATCGACGTGAATAACTCTGCGGCGCAGCGTTCGAGTAGCTGGGGGCTATATCTGGCGGACGACTGGAAAATCACTTCGCGTCTCACCCTGAATCTTGGGCTCCGCTATGAGTTAGAACTGCCGTCGACGGAACGATATAATCGCGCCGTCTCGAATTTCGATTTCACATCTCCGAATCCCATTGCTCCGCAAGTGCTGGCCAACTACGCTGCGAACCCGATTCCGCAGATCGCTCCAAGCCAGTTCCAGGTGCTCGGAGGACTCACGTTCCTGGGTGTAAACGGCGTGCCTCGCGGCTTATGGAGTACGAATACGAAGGATTTTATGCCAAGATTCGGCTTGGCGTATGAGATGAATGCCAAGACGGCCATACGCGGTGGGTATGGGATCTTCTATGATATGCTCGGAACGAACCGCCGCCTCGTGAATCAAACAGGGTTTAACTTGAACACGCCATTGGTGGCGTCTGCCAATAACGGAATTACGTATCTGGACAGCCTCAATAACCCCTTCCCGGCAGGATTTTCCGCCGGGGCCGGCGCCGCGCTCGGATTGGCAACCTATGTCGGCCACAGCATCTCGTTTTCCAATCCCAATATAAAAACCCCTTACACGCAGCGCTGGCAATTGAGCGTGCAGCGGCAACTCATGCGCAACACAGTCGTGGAGGCCGCCTACGTTGGCTCGCGTGGCGTGAGGCTCATCGACACTCGTCAATGGGATAACATCCCACGGCAATACCTCAGTACTCTGCCGGTGCGCGATCAGCCGACCATAAATCTGCTCACCTCCCAAGTCCCGAGTCCGTTCTATCCGCTACTCCCCAATACCAGCCTCGCGTCAGCCACTGTGGCGCTGTCCCAGCTTCTGTTGCCGTATCCAGAGTTCACTGGCATCAGCAGTGAGGAGAATCGCGGGTACAACTGGTATCACTCCTTGCAGACCCGCTTCGAGCGCCGGTTAACGTCGGGCTTCACGCTCGCCTTTAACTGGACTTGGTCCAAGAATATGGAGGCGATGGCGTATCTGAATGCGACGGATGCAGCGCTGGAACGGGTTATTTCTGCGCTGGACCGCACTCATCGTGTTGTCGCTAGCGGCCTCTGGGAACTCCCGTTTGGACGGGGCAGAAGGTGGCTGACCAGCGGCCTGCTCAACAAAATTGCCGGGGGATGGCAGAGCGAAACGCTTTTCGTCCGTCAAGTGGGCGCGCCAATGGGGTTTGGGGATGCCATTTTCAACGGGAATCTTCACGACATCGAGCTGCCCAGCGACCAGCGGACGATCTACCAGTGGTTCAACACCTCGGTTTTCAACAGGAATTCGGCCCAGCAGCTTGCCGACAATATCATTACGATGCCATTGCGTTTTTCCTGTATCCGCGACGGCGGCTTAAACGAGTGGGACACGTCACTGATCAAGGTCACGCCCCTCCGAGAGCGGGTCTCTCTCGAGCTTCGTGCGGAGTTGCTAAATGCGTTCAACCATCCAACCTTCGCCGCGCCGAATACCACTCCATCCAGCACGGCATTCGGCGCGGTAACCGCCCTGAACCAGGGGGCACGTATCCCACAGTTCGCGGTGAAGCTGCGATTTTAGCTATTTTAGCTCGAACTTACCTGGAAGCGAGGCAAGATATGGACCTCAATGAGACGGGAGGGCGCGGGCTGCTCAAAGCGTTAACGAGCGCCGGAGCGTTGCTCATCCTAGTTTTCCTGGCCACCGGTTGCGCAATCGCCATGGCGGCAATCGCCCAGGCGCAACAGCACGGCTTGATTTACGCCAAGGATGGCTCAGGGGTGTTCGGTTATAAAGACACGCCGGTCCAGCCGTGGTCCGGTTATCACGTCCATGATCCGGACCGGCCGGCGCCGAAGAAGGTCGCTCCCGCCGAGTTCAGCACCGAGGGGCCGCCATCGGACGCCATCGTGCTATTCGACGGCAAGGACCTGTCCAAGTGGAAGCCGAACCAGTGGAAGGTGGTGGGTGGTTACCTGGTAGCTACCACCGGCCCTTTCGAAACGGTCGAAGAGTTCGGGGGCTTTCAGTTGCACCTGGAGTGGCAGGCGCCGGAGGCCGAGGAAGAGAACATCATGAACCGCGGCAACAACGGCGTTTTACTGATGGGCTTGTTCGAGATTCAAATTTTCGATCCCCGAACGAAGATTTATCCGGACGGGCAGGCCGCGTCAATCTACTCGCAGACGCCTCCGCTGGTGAACGCGTGCCGGAAGCCGCCGGAGTGGGAGACGTACGACATCGTCTTTGCGGCGCCGGAATTCAAGGGGGACACGCTGGAGAAACCGCCACGCGTCACCATGCTCCATAACGGCGTGCTCGTTCACCATGCTCAGGAGATCTACGGCGTGACCGGGCACCGCACGCTGCCAAAGCCGCTGACCATCGGGAAGACGCGGGGGCCGCTCGCCTTGGGCGCGCATCACTGCCCGGTGCGTTTCCGCAACATTTGGATCAGGCCGCTGGGAAACTGAAGCATCTGTTCTGGGGATTTCGCTTGTTCACGCCGGATTGCAAAGCTATTTAGCCGGGATTGTTTTTTGCTCCCGGAGCCCGGCCCACTAGCCGCGCTCCCGGCAGGTCCTGGACAAGGTCGTGGTCGAAGGGCTCACCGCCATCGAAACCAATTCCGATGAAGCCGAGCCCGGCCCGTTCATCGTTCAGGGCGATCACAACTACGTGGAGATCGGGAGTTTCGTGGTAACCCCGCTGATTCACTGTCAGTGGGCCGGGAGC
>JBEKDV010000141.1:0-17315 GCA_050014175.1 Candidatus Solibacter sp.
GGTATCGGCCTACTTCCGCTACCTGGGTATCCCTAGTCTCCCCCAACCGCGCCATCACGCCAAGTTCCTCGCCAGCATGGCCCCGCTCCGCGGGTTCTTCGCTTTCAAGGGGGCATTCTTCCGCCCCCTCACTCGTAACGCAGCGCGATCGTCGGGTCGATCCTCGTCGCGCGCCGCGCCGGAATGTACCCGGCCAGCGCGGTAATCGCCAGCAGCACCGCTGTCGACGCGGCGATGCTGAGCGGATCCTGCGGCGTCAGTCCGTAGAGGAAACTCGCCAGCAGGCGGGTGAGCGCCAAGGCAGCCGGAATACCGATCAGCGCACCCGCGCCCACCATGAGCGCCGTCTCCCGAAGGATCAGCCACAAGACTTCATTCGCGCGCGCCCCCAGCGCCATGCGAATGCCGATTTCGCGCACGCGGCGCGCCACCGCGTGCGCCATCACCCCGTACAAACCCACCGCGGCCAAGAGCAGCGCCAGCGCGCCGAAGAACCCGCCGAGCGTAGTCAGCATGCGCTCCTGCGCGATGTTGTTATCGAACTGGTCGGCCATGGTCAAGGTTTGCAGCACCGGGATGGCGGGGTCCAAGGCGGCAGCCTCGCGCCGCACCGCGGCCACCACGCGTTCCGGGCGGCCCGTGGTGCGCAGGCAGAGCGTCCTCCCGCCCGCTCCGTCGCGCCACACCGGAACGTAGATCATGCTCTCCGTGGCCTCGCGAACGCCGAAGTATTTGGCATCCTTGACCACCCCGACAATCTCGTAGGACTCCTCCATCTTGAATTTCTCGTCGCGGCAAAGGCGCGCGCCCAGCGGCGACTGGCGAGGGAAAAATCGTTTGGCCATGGTTTCGTTGATGATCGCCACCCGCGGATCCGTGGTCTTGTCGGCGGGGTCGGGCTTCGGCTTGGGGTCCGGCGTGACGGCGGGGCTGTCCTGTTCGGTGAAGTCGCGCCCGGCGATCAGCGGGATGCCCAGTGTCTCGAAGAAACGCGGGCTCACCGCGTTGAAATCGATGTACGGTTTCTCGTCGGGCTTCCACTGGTATCCTTGGATGGCGACATCCTGGTTCCATCGGGAATTGGAGAGCGGCGTGATGTTGGCCAGGCTGGCGGAACGCACGTCCGGATGGGCTCCCACCTTGGCGAGCAGGCGCTCGTAGTAGTCCCGCAGGCGCTGCCCCTTGTACCCGCTGGCCTGCGGATTCACGCTTACCAACAGCACGCTCTCGCGCACGAAGCCCGGGTCGAGATTCTGCAGATTGCTCAGGCTGCGCACGAACAGCCCGGCGCCGATCAGCAGCAGCAGCGAAATCGCCACCTGCGCCACCACCAGGACGCGGCGCAGATCGAACCGGCTGCGCCGCGCCGTGGCGGTTTCGTTCTTCAGCGCCGTCACCAGGTCGGGCCGCGTCGATTCGAGCGCCGGCACCAGTCCGCACACCAGCCCCGTGAGCAGGCTGGCGGCGAAGGCGAAGCCTAGGACGCGCAGGTCCGGAGTGAGATGGAGTTCCGTCGGGATGGCGCGCCGGGGCAGCATGCCCACCATCAGGCGCACGCCCCACCAGGCGAAGAGCAAGCCGGCAATGCCGCCCAGCACCGAAACCACCACGGTCTCCATCAGCAGTTGCCAGACCAGCCGTGCGCGTCCCGCGCCGATCGCCAACCGCACCGCGATCTCCTTCTGCCGGCCGGCGGCGCGCGCCAATAGCAGGTTCGCCACGTTGGCGCAGGCGATCAGCAGCACCATCCCCACCACCACCATGAGCACGGTGAGCGGCCTGGCGAACTGCATCCGGAATTGAGACCAGCCCCCGCTGCCCGGCAGGACGACGATGCGGTTGAACCGTTCCGCGTCTTTGGCGTAGGCGGGCGCGGGCTTGTATTCGGAGTCCGCCTTGAGAATCTGCTGCCACAGCACATTCATCTCCGGTGTAGCGGATTGCACCGTGGCGCCGGGTTTGAGCCGGCCGAAGACGTTGAGCCACCACCAGTGCCGCGTGTTCCATCCGTTCGCCGGAGGATTCACCGCCGGCATCATCACGATGGGCAGGAAGAGATCGCTGGAGATGCCCACCCAGGTGCCGTGGAAGCCGCGCGCGGCAACGCCCACGATGGTGAAGCGCACACCATTCAGCGTGATCGCGCGCCCCACCGCCCCGCGGTCGCCGCCGAAGCGGCGTTGCCACAGGTCGTAGGACAGCACCACGTAAGGATGGGCGCCTTCGGTGACGTTGTCCGCCGGCGTAAACACGCGCCCGATGGCCGCTCCCACCCCCAGAACCTCGAAATAATTGCCCGAAACGTGGGCGCCCGCCACCACCTCGGCGGACGCGCCCTTCTCGCCGGGAACGGCGAACGCCATCCCGTTGCCGCCGCTGTTGCAAGCGATGACTCCGGAATAGGACTGGTTGTGGTCGCGGATGTAGACGTAGTCCGGGTAGTTAAACGAAGTGGACGGCTTCTCCGGATTGCGCGCGATGACGGCGAGTCGCTCCGGCTGACGCACCGGCAGCGAACGCAGGATCACGTAATCGACCAGGGTGAAAATGGCCGTGTTGGCGCCAATCCCCAGCGCCAGCGAGAGCACCGCCACCGCCGCGAACGCAGGGTTTTTGGCGATGATGCGAAACGCGTAACGAACATCCGCAAACATGTGGATTTGACGGCGCAGGCGCCCCAATGGTTGGGGAAATTTCAATACCCCATCCGAGCCCCGACCGTTAGGGAGGGGTCCGGTAATCGGGTGTCATTCATGTCCCCGCGAACCGCCCGCGGCGCTCGCGGCGTCGAAGTGCGACGGCTCGATCCTGGACACGACTCCCCAGGCCGGCAATCCGGTGATGTTCTTGGCGACATCGTTCCAGTTCTTGCCTGCGTCCTTCGTGTACCAAACCTTCCCATCGTTGGCTCCCACCCAGATGAGGCCTTTCTGGACGTCTGAGGGTGCGATGGAAAAGACGACCTCGCCACAAAACTGGCCGAGATTGTCGCCAACGATCCCGCCGGAAGGCATGATCCGCGCCGGGTCCTTGGTCGAAAGATCGGGACTAAGTTCGGTCCAGCTCACACCGGCGTTCGTGGTGCGCAGGACCATCTGGCATCCATAGTAGACCGTATTATGGTCGAACGGGTCGAAGGCCAGCGGAGCCGTCCAGGTGACAGCGGTAGCGGCGCGCGTGGGTCAACTGCTCTGCCGGGCGGCGATTCAAGCGCTCTTCTTGATGTCTTCCAGCATGGCTTCCCGGAGCACCCGGTTGAGCCTGGTCTGATAGCCCCTTCCCCGCCGACGGAGCCAGGCCACCACATCGGCGTCCAGGCGCACGGTGAGTTGCTGCTTCACCGGCCGATAGAACGGATTGCGGACGGCGTTTTTCCAAAAACTTTCCTTGAGCGGCGCCATGTCCGAAAAGTCGATTTCCGAATCGGGCCGCCCGGCGAGTTGGGCCAGCTTGCGCCGGCGGGCGGGCGTCATGGGGCTATCAGCCAGCGTCTTGCGCACGGGTTTTGTCATAATTGTTTCGCTCCTTCCTGGTAGCTCGGCGTGCCGAGATGAGGCGGATTATCTCGTCCTGGCCTTCGTCTCGAACGGTGTGCGCCACGAGGAGGAGCACCACTCCGCCGGCAAGCCCTAACGCCTGCCAGCGCGGTTCTCCCCCTTCGCCGATGCGGTCCTGCTCGAACAGGGCGCAAGGATCGTCGAACACGTGCATGGCGTCCTCAAAAGCGACCCGGTGTTTCCGCTGGTTGGTCCGCGCTTTCACCGGATCCCACTCGAACCGAATCATCCAGGCACAAGTATAACACCAAATTTGTAACTACAGCGAGAGCGCCACACCACCACCGGAGACAAGGCGGCGGCTGCGCAGGGACTCGCCAGCTTCAGTCGCTTGCGGGCAGTTCCCGGCCCGGACACCGGCGGTATTCTTCAAAAGGAGACTTGGGCGTGGCGGACCTGACTGTCGGCGACACAATCCGCGAAAAGCGTGAGGCAATCGTCCGGATTGCCTTCCGGCACGGCGCCACCGGGGTGCGGTCGATCGGATCTGTCGCCCGAGGCCAAGCCCGTCCCGACAGCGATGTCGATCTGCTCGTGACCTGGAGCGAGGGCACCAGTCTTCTCGACCAGGCGGCTCTCATGCTGGAGCTCGAAACCCTGCTGGGCCGGAAAGTCGACCTCGCCAGCGACGGTTGGGTGAAGCCCTCGATCCGGGAATCGGTCTACCGGGATGCGATCGCCCTATGATCAGGAGCAGGTTCGGCACATCCGCTCAGCGATCGCAGCACACTCCGGGTGCGGCGCTTGAGGTCTCCCGCTAACTCCCCATACCCACGAAGCACACACCCAGCAGAATCAGCCCCAGCCCCATGAATTTCTGCTTGGTCAGCGCCTCGTTGAAGAACAGCTTGGCCCACAACAGGCCCCACACGTATCCCAGCGACACCATCGGATACAGCACCGAAAGCTGCCCGTTCTTGATGCCCCAGGCGTAGAACACGCTGGAACCCAAAAACAACGCGATGCCGAACAGCAGCTTGCCGTTCAGGAAGCTCCAGATGGAGCGCGTCACATGCGCCGACCCCATCTTCAGGAATGCCATCCCCAGCGAACCGATCACCGAAGCGACGAACACCAGCAGCATGGAACTGGCCAGCGGCGTCATTGTCTCCCCCGCCGGCCCATCACGGCGACACCGAGCACGATGGTCAAGATGCCCACGTTCTTGTAAAGATTCGATGGTTCGCCCAGCAGCAGATAGCTCGCCAGCGTGGTCCACACGTAGGTGAGGGCGATGATCGGGTACAGCATCGACATTTCCCCGTTCTTGAGCGCCAGCACCATCATCAGCGTATTGATGCCATAGAGTGTGTACCCGGCAATCAACGGAATGTTGGTCGCCAGCGCCATCAAGTGCGGCGAGAAGTGGTTCATGCCGGTCTTGATCAGCAACTGCGCCGCCGACCCGAGAATCGTGCAGGCAAATACCAGCAGGAAAGAGTTGCGGCGGGCGCGCGAATCGGACTGTGGAATGGCAATCGTGGCAATTGTACTCAAACGAGGAACCTTCAGCGAAAGACTCGCCAACCGGCGGATCTCAAAACAGGATAACAAGTATTTCGCTAGAATGAGTAACTGTGGATCGAGAAAACGTACTGGTAGCGGACGAAGAGCCCATGCAAGAACCCCATTACGCGCCGCCGGAACCGCAGCGCGGTTTCGTCGCGGAATGGGCCGTCACCATCATCCTGCTGCTCTTCGGCACCACGAACCTCGTGCAGGCCTTCGTCATCCCCACCGGATCGATGGAAGACACGCTGCTCATCGGCGACCATCTGCTGGTGGATAAACTGGCTTTCTCGCCTTCCGGCCCCGTCTCCAAACACATCCTCCCGTACACCGACGTCAAACGCGGCGACATCATCGTGTTCCGCTACCCCGTCGACATTCAGCAAACCTTCGTGAAGCGCTGCATCGGCGTTCCCGGCGACCGCATCAAGCTCGTGGACAAACAGTTGATCCTCAACGGGCACGCCGTCAACGAACCCTACGTCTACCACAAGACCGAATACATCGATTCCTATCGCGACAATTTCCCCAGCGAGCCCAACGTGCACGTGGCCGATGCCGCCAGCGACATGCTCAATAACCACGTGGTCTCGGGCGAGGTGGTGGTGCCGCCAGGCTTCTATTTCGCCATGGGCGACAACCGCGATTCCTCCCTCGACAGCCGCTACTGGGGCTTCGTGCCGGGTGGCAACATCGTCGGCAAACCGCTCGTCATCTACTGGTCCTACGATGCATCCACGGAAGCCCTTTCCAAACCCATGATTTCGGTGGATCATCTGCTCGACCTGGTGCAACATTTTCCTACCAAGACCCGCTGGCGCCGGACTTTCCGCCTGATCCGCGGCTACCCCTTGAAATAATATGAACCGACATTATTACGGCCTGATTCTCGCCGGAGGACGCGGTACGCGCTTCTGGCCGCGCAGCCGCCGGCGCTCCGCCAAACAGGTGCTCAATGTAGTGGGCGAACGCAGCCTGATTCAGTCCACCGTGGACCGCCTGACGCCGCTCATCGCCCCCGAGCGCCTTTGGGTGCTGACCAACGACCACCTCCGCGATATCATCATCAAGCAACTCCCCGAGGTCCCCAGGAGTCAGATCCTTTCCGAGCCTTTGCAGCGCAACACCGCGCCCGCCATCGGCCTGGCGGCGCAGATCCTCCACTCCCTGGACCCCGACGCGGTGATGGGCGTCTTCCCCTCCGACCACGTGATCGGCAAGATCCCCCAGTACCGCGCCGTCGTGAAGGCCGCTTTCAAAGCTGCCGCCGGCCGCCGCCTGGTAGTGGTCGGCATCCAACCCCGCTGGCCCGAAACGGGCTACGGCTATATCGAATTCCCGCGCGGCTGCCCGGCCGGAGGCTCCGAAGCCCTGGCGGTGCGGCGTTTCCACGAAAAGCCCGCACTGCCCAAAGCCAGACGCTATCTCAAAGCCGGCAATTTCTTTTGGAATTCCGGCATGTTTTTCTGGCGCGCCGACGTCCTGCTGGATCAATTGCGGCAGCACCTGCCGCGCACCGCCACCGTGCTTGCTTCCCTGCCCCGCTTCGGCTCGCGCGGCTTCGCCGCCGGCCTCAAGCAGGCATTTCCGCTCTGCGACAACATCTCCATCGACTACGCGGTACTGGAAAAGGCCGAAGGGGTTCACGGCATTGCGGCCGCGGATTTCGGCTGGAACGACGTGGGAAGCTGGAATGCCGTCTACCAGCTCCTGGAACGCGACCTACAGGGGAATTCCATCGCCTTGGAATCCATCGCGCTCGATTCCCACAACAATTTCGTGGACGCCCGCGGCAAGCTGGTCGCTCTCGTCGGCGTCAGGGATTTGATCGTCGTGGATACCCCGGATGCGCTGCTCGTGGCCGCCCGCGATCGCGCTCAACAGGTCGGCGATATCGTCAAGGCCCTGGAACAGCGCAACCGCCACGACCTTCTGTAATCTAAAGTAAATACTCCGGCATTTACTCTGGATATCACGAGTCGATACTCCAATGTTTATGGGCCTTTAAAAAGAATATTACTTGATAATTTCCGCATGTTTTTCGCCTATTTTCCGTTATAGTTAATAGTACGCAAGGTACCGTATCGTGTGCTGTTCGTATTGCGGCAAAGAAATCGGAGCATTGCGCATGCTGCGCGACAGCGAGTTCTGCTGCACCCTGCACCGTAAGAAATACGGAGAGCGATTAGGCAAGGCGCTGCATGAAATCGCCGCCCCCGCACCGGCGCCCGCGGGCGTTGCGGGCTTCCTCATCCGGATGCCCTTACAGCCGGGCAAACACGCCAGCACCCTGACCCTGCAAACGGCCAGCAGCCGGAGCCGCTTCCGGGCCTGCGGATGGCCGCTCACCGCCGATCTTAGCGACGTCCTTAGCGACACCCTGAGCGACGCCCCCGGCGAACCCGCCCCGGTTGCCGATTCCGCGCCGGTCGGATGTCCGCCGCGGAGCGAGCGCTGCATGTCCGCGCCCCCGCCCGAGCCCGTCGCCGCGTGGCTGCATGCCTCCGCCGCCCTAGCCCCCGCCGGCACGCCGCGTGCGCCCCGCTTCGCCGCCGCCATAAACTTCACCCCGCTCCTGGATCGCGCGCCCGGCGCGCCTCCCCTGTGCCAACAGTGGTTGCCCGCGCCCGCGGTCGAACCCGTCGCCGCGTGGCTGCATTTCTCCGCCGCCCTGGCCCCCGCCGGCACGCCGCGTGCGCCCCGCTTCGCCGCCGCCATAAACTTCACCCCTCTCCCGGATCGCGCGCCCGGCGCGCCTCCCCTGTGCCAACGGTGGTTGCCCGCGCCCCCGCTCGAGCCCGTCGCCGCGTGGCTGCATGCCTCCGCCGCCCTGGCCCCCGCCGACACGCCGCGTGCGCCTCGCTTCGCCGCCGCCATAAACTTCACCCCTCTCCCGGATCGCGTGCCAGGCGCGCCTCCCCTGTGCCAACGGTGGTTGCCCGCGCCCCCGCCCGAGCCCGTCGCCGCGTGGCTGCATGCCTCCGCCGCCCTGGCCCCCGCCGACACGCCGCGTGCGCCCCGCTTCGCCGCCGCCATAAACTTCACCTCTCTCCCGGATCGCGCTCCCGGCGCGCCTCCCCTGTGCCAACGGTGGTTGCCCGCGCCCCCGCCCGAGCCCGTCGCCGCGTGGCTGCATGCCTCCGCCGCCCTGGCCCCCACCGACACGCCGCGTGCGCCCCGCTTCGCCGCCGCCATAAAGTTCGCTCCGGTCTTGGATGGGGTGCTCGACACGCCCCCCGTGTGCCAGCGCTGGATGCCGGCGCCCGCGGCCGAGCCCGCCGCCGAGCCACAGCACACCGTGCTGCAATTCACGGCGGAACCGGAACCCCTCGCCGCGCCCGATCGTCCCTTCGCAACGCCGCCGATGTGCCGGCAGTGGATGCCCACCCCGCCGCCAGACGCGGTCTTTAGCTACCTGCGGACCTCCACCGCGCCCGCTGTTGCCGTGCCGGTAGCGCTGAAACTGCCCGCTGTCGCCTTGCCCGCCGCCGCCCGGCGCGTGGCGGGGATTGCCCAGCCGCTTTCCATGGCGTACGCCGAACCGGTCACGGCTGCCGTCCGGCCTGCTACGGCGAACGCGCCCGCAATTCCCTTCCACCAGGAAACGGAGATGGCGCTTCCCGCCCTGCCGCCGGCAGCCGGGCGGCAGTTCCAACCGGCGGAGCCGGCTTCCCCTCCCGCACCGCAGGCCATGGAATCGTTACCGGTCGCCGCGCGGGCCGCCCGGCCGGTATGGATCGAACACGCGCCAGTGGCCCGCGGGGAATTCGCCACGCCCCCGGCCATTTTCCAACCCGTGCCGGCCGTCGGCGAACCCCTTGCCGGTCCTGCCCCGGCGGCGCTGGAATCTCCTCTGGTGGCATCGCTGGCCGCCCCCTTCTCGCTGGCGGTCGCGTTGCGTATGCCGCCCTTCGCGCTGGCGGCCAACCAGAAACGCGCCACCGCGCCGCTCGATGCACGGCGGCTGGCGCCGCGGGCGCGCAAGCCGGTTGCGGCCGCACCCGGGCGGGTGGCGCCGCGGCCGCTCGCCACCTTGGCAATCGCGGCGCCGGCCCATGCATGGCCGATGCTGGAGTCGGGCCTGCCCCACCCCGGTCCGCTGCCCATCGAATTCCACACCCATCGCCCGACCGGCGTTCCCGCCGCCCGCCCCAAGAGACTTTCGCCGCGCCTCGCGCTCCAGCCGCCCAAATTCGCGTTGCGTCCCATCCTGGAAAAACTGGAAGAACCCGCCCCGCAGCCAAAAAACGCGCGTCACGAACCGGACTGCATCGAAATCCTGAAGAGGCCCACGGTCCGGCGGCCGGCCACCGTGCTGATGGTCGCGGGCAGGGCCGCGGCCGGATTCCTGCTGGCGGCCTCACTGGGTGTCGGAGTGGCCAACTTCAGCGGGAACCGGCACCTGGCCACCCGGGAAGGAATCTTCTCCAGCGACGCTGCCGTTTCCACTGCCGATAACGCCAGTTCCGTGAACGTGTCCAACGGCGGCGCACCGGCCCAACCCGCGCGCCCCGGACCCGTCGCGTGGGTCCGGCAAGCCATTGCCAACCGCGCCGCCCTTAGAATCGCCGAAAACTTCCACGGCATGGAAAATTGGGACCGCGGCCCGCAAGGCGATGCCGCCGGCTGGTCGCGGCATCCCGATGGCTACATGAGCACCGGCGCGCTGGCTCTCTTCCGTCCCACCCTGAAGTTCACCAACTACCGCCTGGAGTTTTTCGGCCAGATCGAGAGCAAGAGCATCGGCTGGACGGTGCGCGCCACCGATGCCAGGAACTACCACGCCATGAAGCTCACCGTGGCGGAAGCCGGCATCCGCCCGTTCGTCGCCCTGGTGCATTACGACGTAGTAGACGGCAAATCCGGACGCCCAACGCGCACGCCGCTCAATGTCATGGTGCATAATAACCAGCCCATGCAATTGGCCGTGGATGTCCGCGGCAACCGCCTGGTCACTTCAATCGACGGCGAGGAAGTGGATTCTTTCCTCGACGACACGCTGCTGGCCGGAGGCGTGGGCTTCTTCAGCGAAGCCGGTGAACGCGCCCGGCTCTACTGGATGAGAGTTTCGCGCAATGACGACTTTCTTGGCCACGTCTGCACCCTGCTCGCCGACGTGGCCGGCGTGGAAATCTCGGCCGGGATGCGCAGACCGGAATTTCCCGGCGGCGCGCCCGCACCCGGATTACCCGCGGATGGCGACGGAAGAACGCTGGCGGCGGTATGGCTCGGACTGCCATACCTCGGTGGCGCCCGGAAGGCAAGATTTTTGGGGACCTGGAGAAGTCAATCATGGAATACATAAGCGGAAGCCAGACTAACGGAATGCCCATGCCGCCCGGCGTGACGGCCATCACCGACATCAAAGCCCAGAAGCGCGCCTCCAAGACGCTGTCCAAGGCGGTGTCCCTGCACCTGGAGGGCAAACTCGAAGCCGCGGCGCGGCTCCTCTCCAAGGCCATCGAAGAAGGCGAAAGAGATACGGGGCTGTATACGGCCCTGGGCCACATCCAATATGAGATGCTCGATTTCGAAGCCGCCGCGCGCACCTACGCGGCGCTTGCGGAGATCGACCCGAAGCATCGCACGGCCAGTTTCAATCTGGGGGTTTGCCACGGCAACCTCAAGCAATGGGGCGAGGCTGCCGCGGCGTTCCGCGCCGCCAGTGACGCCGGCGGCGCGCGCCCGGAGACCATGCTCGGCCTGGGCCTGGCGCTGATCCATGCCGGCCAGCCGGCCGAAGCCCTCATGCCGCTGGAAAAATATCTCAGTCTCTACCCCGACCATGAACAGGCGCTCTTCGGCCAAGCGGTGGCGCTGCAGCAGACCGGCAAGCACGCCGAAGCCGTCGAACAGTATCGCAAGGTGCTGGCGCGCAATCCCCGCTGCGAAGAGGTGCTCTCCAACCTGGTCGCCATGTTCCTGGACAAGCGCGATCACGCCAGCGTTCGCCGCTACGCCGCCATGCTGAACGAAATCCAGCCCGATTCGCCGACGGCCGCCGAGGCCCTCGCCGCCCTGGCCTTTCAGGACGGCGACTACCCCGCCGCCGCCAAGCACTGCCGCGCCCTGGCCGAGGCCGCGCCCGACCGCTTCGAACACTGGTTTAACCTGGGCGTGGCGTGTCACAGGATGGGCAGTTTCGAAAAAGCCGCCCAGGCATACCGGCAGGCCGCCGGTCTGCAACCCCGCAGCGCGCAATCCCACCTCAATCTGGGCGTGGCGCAACAGGAACTCAATGACCTCACGGGCGCCCGCGCCAGCTATGAAACCGCCCTGGGCATCGACCCGGGCCTGCCCAGCGCGCTGTGGAATCTGGCGCTGGTGCTGGAGCAGCAGGGCGAACGCCAGTGGGCCGAAAAGCTGTACGCGCGCATCAATGAGGACGCGCCCGAATGGTGCGACGCCACCTTCCGCCTGGGCTATCTGCGCCTGTTGCGCGGCGACTACGCCAGTAGCGCCGAGGCTTTCCAAGCCTGCCTGATGCAGCGCACCGACTGGCCGGAAGCGCATCTCAACGCCGGCATCGCCTACGCCCGCGGCGGCAATGCCGCGGCCGCCCGCAGGAGCTTCCAGGACGCCCTCATACTGCGCCCCGATTCTTCCGACGCCGTCCGCGGCCTGGCCGCCATCGCCCTGGAGCAGGGAGATTTCGACGATGCCTACCAGCAGCACCGCCGTCTCATCGAACTGGGCGAGCACGCCCCCGAACTCTTCTACAACGCCGGACTGATCTGCCAGAAGCGCGGCCAGACCGAGGACGCGGTGGCGTTCTACCAACAGGCGCTCAACGAAGACCCGCAATTCGCCGAAGCCCTGCTCAATCTCGGGCACGCCATGATGTCGCTCGGCCAGGAAGACGACGCGCGCAGTTTCTGGCGCCGCGCCATCCGCGAAAAACCCGAATTGGCGCAGACCTATTTCGAACCGCCCCTGGCGTCGTAGGACAGACCATCGCCTTTCGTGGTCTGTTGGTATGGACCTTCGTTCCGCGAAATTTCATGAAAAACTGAGCGGGCACGCAAGGTGGGGCAGGCGGGGTACCCTCTGGGTCCGCCTGCCAACCACCAATCGAGCCCCCGGGTTGGCAGGCGAAAGCGCCTGCCCCACCAGCGGCGCCACCGGAACAGCGATTCGTGGGGTGGTTTTTCGATCCCGCCCTGCGCGCTCTACCTGCAATGAAGGGTGAAGTTGATCTTGCGCGAGACCGGATTGGGAGAGGTGATGTTGATTTCCACCCAGCCTCGATAGTTGGAGAATTGCGGAGTATTCGCTCCCAGGCGCCAGTTGTCGAAAACCGGCACGGATTGGTTGGCACGCGGGAGGTTCGTCGTACGAGCACCGCCGGAGCCGCCGTCATTCCGGGTAAACGAGTACGTGATCGCCGTGGGCTCCGTGCCGATTACCCCAAAGTCAAACTTGAGATTCACCGGGCAGGAACCGGTATATTGAAAACCCTGGGCAAGCTGACCGTTTGCCGATAAAGAAAAGCCGCCGATACGGACACTGCCCTGGGCAGTGCCGGCCATGGCAACCGCGATTAACAATGCAAGAAACACTCCGCGCCAACGCCTGGATTCTGGCAAGTTCATGAAATTCATAATGTCCCCGTTCTGGCTCTCCAGCCTGCGGCTCACAGCCGATGCCTTCGGGATCTGTGCCTGGTCGCGCGACAGGATACCCGGAATGTAATTTTGGACTCCAGAGTCCGGTTTAGTATATACCGAACCGCCCCTCGCATTGCAATACCGCGTGATATTCTGTTGTTGGTTCAGCACCCATACATAAAGGAGAATCTCCAATGAGAGTCGGCGTATTCACTCCGCTATTGTCGCAACTGTCCGCTGAGGACGTTTTCAAGAAGGTGAAAGGCTACCACATCGATACCGTGGAACTCGGTACCGGAAACTATCCCGGCGGCGCCCACTGCAAGCTCTCCATGCTGGAGAACAAGAGTGAGCTCAAGGATTTCAAGAGCCTCCTGGACGACAACGGAATCTCCATCAGCGCCCTGAGCAGCCACGGCAACCCGCTGCATCCGGATAAGGACAGGGCGAAGAACGATCAGGAGGTGAGCAAGAAGACCATCCGCCTGGCCGAGAAGCTGGGCGTGCCGTACGTGGTGGATTTCAGCGGTTGTCCCGGCGATTCGCCCACCGCGAAATATCCCAACTGGGTCACCTGCCCGTGGCCGCCGGACTATCTGGAAGTGCTCGCCTGGCAGTGGGACAAAGTGGTCGCGCCTTACTGGATCAAGCACGCCAAGTTCGCCGAAGATCACGGCGTCAAGGTCGCCATAGAGATGCACCCCGGCTTCGTCGCCTATAGCCCGGAGACGATGCTCAAACTGCGCGCCATCGCGGGCAAGACCATCGGCTGCAACTACGACCCCAGCCACATGTTCTGGCAGGGTATCGACCCCATCGCCGCCATCCGCGTGCTGGGCGATTGCATCTTCCACGTGCACGCCAAGGACACGCAGATTTACGACCGCAACCTGCCGCTGACCGGCGTGCTGGACACCAAGAGCTACACCGACGAGCGCAATCGCGCCTGGATCTTCCGCACCTGCGGCTACGGCCACGACGCGCAATGGTGGAAGGAGTTCATCAGCACGCTGCGCATGTTCGGCTACGATTACGTGCTCTCCATCGAACACGAGGACAGCCTGATGTCGCCCGAGGAAGGCCTCTCGAAGGCGGCCACGTTCCTCAACGGAATCGTGATCCGGGAGCAGCCGGGCGCGGCCTGGTGGGTCTGAGGCTCGGGTTCAGTTACACCGACATTTAATATTTTCAACTCCGGGCGGATGCGGTAGTTAGACGCCGTGCGCGCCTCCGGAGCCCGGCGTTTTCGAGGGTCCCCGTGCGGGTCCGGGGGGAGCCGCGCGGACCAGGGGTCCGCCCCACCATTGCTTTGAGTCTGCTTACTGTTTGCGCTCTTCCTTTTTGTCCTCTTTTTTCGCCTCGGCCTTTTTCTTCGCCTGTTTGGGCTCGGTCTTGGGCGGCTGGCCGGCTTCACTGCGCGGCTCGCTGCGCGATTGTACGGCGGTCTGCGGCTGCGGACGCGCGGCGGCCTGCGATTCCTGCGCGCGTGGGCGGTCGTTGCGCACCGGAGCGGCGTCGCGCGTCACGGCGGGCGTGGCAGGCTGCGCCTGGCGAACCTGCGGGGCGCGGACCGGCTGCGTGGAGCGCAACGCCTCGGCGGCGGCCGGAGCGAGCGGGCGGCCGGGGTTGGCTTGCAGGGCCTCGCGGCGGGCCGCGAAAGAGACCGGAGGAGGAGGAGGCGCGTTGCGCACCACTACGGCGCGGGCGGCGAAACGCGCCGGGGGCGCGGCGGCGGTCACCTGCGCCCGGCCCATCACGCTGACGCGTTCCGGGGCTATGTTGGCGGTGGCGCCGATGACGCGGCCTTGCGAAATCGCCTCGGCCGAGACGGACACCTGCGACGCGCGCACCGGCCGCGCGCCTACGAAGGCATCGCGCGACACCACGGTCACCGCACCCGCGTTCTGGTTGACGTAGCGCACGTTGGTCACATTGATGTTGGTTACCGTGACATGCGAAATATTGACCTGTTGCACGTAGACTGCGCTCACCGGATAGGCGGGGCGATACACTTCATGCGGTCCCAGCGGGAACCAGGCCACGCCGACGCCCACACCGCCGCCGCCGATAGCGATCGACAGACCGGCGCGCGGTCCGCCCACGAAGGCCACCAGCGCGGGAGCGTAAACCGGGCGCGCCACTATGGTGCCGGGCACCCAGATCCAGGCGCCCTGATAGTTGGCCCAACGGCCATAGTGGAAGGGCGCGAAGCCCCAGGGAGCGTCGTCCACCCAGGTCCAGCCCCACGGTTCGACCCACACCCAGTGCCCGTCGCGGTAGGGCGCCCAACCGGCATAGACGCGCGGCGCCCACACCCAACCGTAGCCGGGGACTTCGCTCCACACGCCGTTGGAATCCAGATCCTCGTAGCCGATGGTTTCGCGGGAGACGTGGCGCACGGATTGCGACTGCTCTTCGCGGCGGTCGCGCTCCTGGCACCAGAAATCGAAATCGTCGGGGGGCGCGGCGGGGTTGAGCTGGCTGCCGGAGTCGGCGCCGGCGCCGGAGAGCAGGGCGCTGTCGCGGGCGTGCAGGGTGAAGGCGCTCCCGCCGCCGGTGACTTGGGCATCGCCGCCGCGCACGGTGACGGTGGTCAGGTTGCGTTCGGCATCGGCGAAGAAGCGGTAATCGCCGGGACGCAGCAGGGTGACGGCTGCGTTGGGCGTATCGACCTCAAAGCTCTCGCCATCGCCGAGAGCGCGCAGGCGGACCTGCAGGGTGCCGCCGGTGAGCGAGAGTTGCACCATGCGGTCGTCGAGGTTGAGGATAGCGAGGGCGGTTTCCGAGCCCATGCGCAGGGCGGTGGAACCGATATGGAGTTCGGTGCGGGCATCGCGGTCGGCCCACAGGTGGTCGCCGTTATAGAGGGGATAGTTGAGGGTAGCGGCGGTCCAATCCTCGATGGTGCCCGGGCGGAAGGACACGGTTCCGCTCATGTAGTTCAGACGGACCACGCGCGAAGGCGGGTCGTCCTGTACCTGGCCCTGTGCCTGATCCTGACCGAAGGCGGAAACGGCCGCCATCGCCAACGCAACTGCCAGCAATTCCGATTTGCGCATCACATTGCTCCTACCTATCTAAACGTTTCGAGTGTTAAAACTCTCTGGCAGGTTTCATTAAATTCCCGCAAGAAATGGGGGCCGCGTGAGCGGCGCTACCCGCGGGCGATGTAGAGGAAGCGGAGGATGAAGAGGGCGGTGAGCAGGTAGACGAACCAGTTGACTTCGCGGAATTTGCCGCGCAGGACCTTCAGCAGGCTGTAGGCGGTGAAACCGAAGGCCAGGCCGTTGGCGATGCTGAAGGAGAGCGGGATGGTCATCATGGTGAGGAAGGCGGGGATGGCCACTTCGGGATCGTTCCAGGCGATTTCGCTCACCACGGAGACCATCATGCTGCCCACAATGATGAGCGCGGGGGCGGTGGCGGCGGCGGGGATGGCGCCCACCACGGGAGCGATGAAGAGCGCCAGGACGAAGAGCAATCCGGTGACGATGGCGGTGACGCCGGTGCGTCCGCCCGCCGCCACGCCGGCCGCGCTTTCGATATAGCTGACCACGGTGGAGGTGCCGGAGCAGGCGCCCACGATGGTAGCGGTGGCGTCGGAGAGCAGGATGCGGTTGAGGCGCGGGATTTGCCCTACCTGGTCGAAAAGGTTGGCCTTTTTGCCGACGGCTACCAGGGTGCCGATGTTATCGAAGAGATCGATGAAGAGGAAGACGAAGACGATCTCCAGGAAGCCGATGCGCAGGGCGGCGGCGATATCGAGTTTGCCGGCGGTGGCGGCCAGATCGCCCAGGCGGTAGGTTTGCGGCGCCCATTTGGCGACCCCGGTGAGCAGGCCGATGGCGGTGGTAGCGAGGATGCCGATCAGCATGGCGGCGCGCACCCGCCAGGCCAGCAGGGCGGCGATCAGCAGGAGTCCGAAGAGGGCGAGCGCGGTGCTTTTATCGGTGAGGTTGCCGAGGGTGACGGTGGTGGCGGCATTGGGCACGACGATGCCCGAGTTGCGGAAGCCGATGAAGGCGATGAAGAGTCCCACACCGGCGGCCACGGCGGCGTAGAGCTCGTGCGGGATGGCGGAGAGGATCAACTGGCGCACGCCGAGGAGGGTGAGCAGAAGGAAGGCGACGCCGGAAAGGAAGACGGCGCCGAGGGCGGCCTGCCACGGCACTCCCATGCCTTTGACCACGGCGTAGGTGAAGTAGGCGTTGAGGCCCATGCCGGGCGCCAGCGCGATGGGATAGCGGGCGAAGCCGCCCATGAGGAAACTGCCCGCCGCGGCGGAGAGGCAGGTGGCGGCGGTGACGGCGGCTAGCGGCATGCCCGTCTCGTGCAGGATGGCGGGGTTGACGAAGACGATGTATGCCATCGTCATGAAGGTGGTGAAGCCGGCCAGGACTTCGGTCTTCCAATCGGCGGCAAGCGCCTGGAATTCGAAGTAGCGCTCCAGGGTGAGACGCAGGGGCATCAGGATATGGTAGCAGCGGGTGAGCGGCGGCTAAGAACGTGAGAAAAACATTTTGGGCCGGTAGAGTAGGACAGTGAGCGACGGTCCTCGCGACCCACTGTCCCCTCGTCGAACCGGACGTGCAGATTTCCCGCATCCGGCTCTCCTGAAAACCCTCGTCAGCGGCTTTCGCAG
>JBEKDV010000142.1:0-17300 GCA_050014175.1 Candidatus Solibacter sp.
GCCGTGTATTACATCAGCCCCACGCAGGTAAGTTTCCAGGTACCGGCGGGAATCACGGGCACGGCCTCGGTACAGGTAATCGCCAACGGCCAGGTGAGCAATTCCGTCACTGCCGCGGCCGCAACCAGCTCGCCCGGCATTTTCCCGGTGATCCTGGGTGGCACGAACTACGCGGCCGCGGTCTTCAATTCGGATGGCAAGATCGCCGCGGACCCGTCGAACGGCCCTGCGTTCCGCAACGCCGTTCCCGGCGATGCGGTGCAACTCTACGCCACCGGCTTAGCTGCATCGCCCGCGGGCACATTGATCTCGACGACGTTTTTGAGCGGCGTGACGGTGACGATTGGCGCCATCACGATTCCGGCGAGCGCCGCCGCGCTGGTGGCGGTGGGAGAATTCCAGATCGACTTCACCGTGCCGCAGAGTTTTGCCTCGCTGCCGGGTGGCTTGTACCCCATCTCGATTTCCATCAACGGGATTCCGTCGCCGGCGAGTATCAATTCCTCGCCGCCAGGTCCGGTAGTGATTCCGATCCAACCCTGAGCCATCTCTCCGGCGGCCCAAGCCATTGGCCCGGGGCGCATCGCCGCCACTCGGAAGATACGCCGATTCGCATGAGGGCTCTAATGGCAATGGATCGGTCCTGGTAAACCGCCGAAATCGGAAGCGCCCAGCCCGGCCCGAAGGTCAATAGTTGGCTGATGAGGCTGCGCCAGCAGTCTGGCGAGGCGCCACGCTTTCCACTCCCCATCGTGCCCTCCACGGAACCGCCGATGAAAAGGCGAATGGCCAAGCCGTCAAAAAAGCCACCACCCTTGCGGGCGGCGGCTTTTTGCGGCGTGCTGAGCAACGCGTGATCACGCTATCGGTGCCAGCGTGGGGGGTTCGTTCCTTAACGACCTCCCGGTGATCGATGAATCTGGAAGAGGCGAACGGCCGGCGATGGCCATCCTCCAATAGCGGTTCATCCGGCTTACTTCTTCTGCTGTTCCGCGCCGGGTTGAGGGGACGCGGTAGCGGTGCGTTTCCGAGTCCCGAGCCCGGCCTGAATCGCGGACAACCGCAGGTATCCCGCAGCGGCCCGCATGCGCACGGCCTCCTTGTCGTCTTGCAGCAGTGGTTCCAGTTCTTTCTTCAAAGCCGGATCGTTTCGCAGGCTCAGGGAATGTACGGCAGCAGCCCGTACCGACCAATCCTTGTCAGAGAGCGCGTCCTTTAGCGCGTCGAGCACGGCGGGGTCCTTGTCATTGCCGAGCAGCAAAGCCGCCGATGCGCGGCCGGGGACTCCAGAGTCCGTAAGGATCGACTGCATCGATGCGACGCCTTCGCCCAAGCCCGGAACCGGAGCGAACCGTGCCCCCTGTCGCACGGCAAACAGGAACGTGGTCCGCGGCGTATGCATCATTCGCAAGGCTTCGCGTTTCTGCTTGGAGAAGAAACTCGATGAGGTCTTACTTTCCCCTGCGAGGATGGCCAGCAGCGCCTGCTTGCCGGCGGGGTCGTTCCGGGCCCACAGTGCCTTCGCTGTGGTAAAACTCACCTCCGGAACCTCGTCCTCCAACGCCTTGTGCAGCGCCGCCGTGGCGCTCTTATTCTTCACCTCTGCCAGGCTCACCACGACAGCTTGCCGCACCTCGACGTCTTTGTCTCCCAACATCACTTCCAGACGTGCAAACAAAGGTCCGCGCTGACCGGCCAGGCTCAAGGCGACCACCGCCTGTTTCCTCGTTTCAGGATTCTTGTCCTCCAGCCCACGCCGCAACAACTCGCTGCATTGCGCCTGGGTTGCCGCCCTACCCTGGGAAACCAGAGCCGCAGACGCCGATAGAATCAGTAGCCATTTCAATGTGTTCCGCGACCTCCTTGGTTCATTATGCCGCGTCTTCGGGCGGGATCATCACGACGGTAGCTGGCAACGGCATTCAGCCAGGGTAATCAGAACCCCAATCGGAACGCTGGTTCAGTGGGGCGAGAGCGATTTCGGAATCTTGCTGTAATCCGGCATGTAGATTCTTCATCTCCCCCCTCTTTCAAGCACCCGGCGACATTTCTGACGCCTCTTCTGCCTTGATGTCCCCACCGCCCAGAGGTAATGTCCACACAGCTACCGATAATGCCCATTAACGCCCTCTACAAAGCCGATTGCCGCGACCGGAGGCCGTTCCGGCGACACTTTCCGAGTGCCCGACTTCCCACTGCGCGAACGTCGGCACTGCGCCGCCAGGCCGTCCAATCATCGTCCGGCGAGGAGTGGTCGTCTCGCTATTCGGCCTACCAGGATCACTTCGCTGAGCCCCAAGTCATCGGGAAGGCTCGTGTTCAGGAGCAGAAGCGTGAAAGCCAATCGCTACTTCGAAGGCAATACTAACTTCAGCGGTGGATTTTCGCCCGCCGACACTGTCACCGGCGGAAAGGCCTGTTCCTGCAATTTGAGGAAATCGGGGTCGCCCATGGCCTGCTCGATCTCCGCCGGGTCCTCGACCACGTATACGCGGTAGACGCCGCCAGGCACCCACCAAGTAAACGCGCCGTTCTGATCCGTGCTCGCGGGCGCCGGAATTCCGGGGCGCGCGGGCACGTACGCGGCGCCGGTGGGCACACAGATCACGCTGCCGCCGGCGACGGGGCGGTTTGTGGCGTCCGCTACGGTACCCGAAATGCGAACGGGCGCGCCTCTCTCCGAGACGGTCACGCGCAGCGGCGCCTCCATGCCGTCGAAATCGAATTCGCGGCGCAGAATCTCCTGGCCGCCGAAGCGGAACGACTCGACCTCGCCGCCGGCCGCCGACGCGTTCCCGATGTACCGGCCCGGCCACACGCCGGGAATGACAAAGCTGCCATCGGGTTCCACCTTGGCTGTCAGGCTGAAGTTTGAGCGCTGTAAGTTGATGTGCACCTGATCCGGCTTGACCGCGCCTTTGCATACGATGGTTCCCTTGAGATCCCGGATCACTGTCTGGGCCACGTTCAGCGTGATGCCATCGATATTGTCGCGGGAGACCTCGATCGTCCGCACGGCCGAGTACCTCGGCGGGGCGGACTCGTCCATGATATTGCTGGTTGTGGCCGTGAGCGTATATTTGCCGGGCGCAACGTGGCGCAGTGTGAAGGTTCCGTCGGGCGCGATCGGGTCGGGAGACCCTGTGGAAGTCGACCGGAGTTCCTCCCAGGCTACGTTCAGATATCCTCGTCCCGGCTGGAATCCGGCGGGCAGGATCACCCGGCCGCGCACCTCGACGCCCCCGCCCGGCGCGAGATGGATGTCGATGCCGGCAGCTTCCCGACCTTCAGGCAGGTCGATGGGGCGCGCGTCCGCTGTGTCGGCGGCGGACGGATACCAGGCGGGCAGGTAATCGCCCCAGGGCACCCCACCCAGCGGCCGAACGCGAATGTAATACCGGCCCGGCGGCAGCTTTCCGATGCGATACTCGCCGAGATCGTTGGCCTGCACCGTTCGCACCCGCTGCAACTGGCGTACGCCATTGTCAGTCCGGTACTGCGCGGCGGTGACAAACGGCCGGGCGACCGGCCAGCCGTTCTCGTCCACCACCTTGCCCGCGATGGCGGCTTGCGGCGTCATAGCCACACTGAGGGTGATATGCGTATCTTGCGGGTTGATCGTGACCCGCTGCATCCGCGGCAGCAAGCCAGGGCCGTCGAGCGACAGCCCGCAAGACGCCGCCGGCAAGCCGGTGAAACGGAAATGCCCGGCCGCATCCGTCGCCGCCCAGAATGTTTGATCGCATTGGGCGGCCACCCGCACGCCGGGGAGCGGCTCGCCCGTCGTTTTGCGCACTGCGTAGCCTTCGAGCGTGACCTGCGCCAGGGCGGCGGCGGAAAACAGCAGAAACAGGAGCAGTTGTCTCCCCATGTCGTCACCTCCTGGCGCAGCTCATAGTGATGCGCAGCGGCCCCTTGGTTTCCGCGGTTAACTCGAAGCCGTCCGCCAAGACTTCGGCATCGCCCAGTTTCGCGGATGTCGCGTACACAGGAGTAGGGCCTTCTGGCCGCACATACGCTTTGTACTTGCCGGGAAAAAGATGCTGCAACACGAACCGGCCATCGGCGCCGGCATGCAGATTCCGCCGAAGACGGCCCAGTGGCCGATCACCTTGCAGTTGGATCCACACCGGCGTGGCGGCGCAGCCATTTTCGAAAACCACCGCGCCTTCCACCGTCGAAGTGGGCGACAGGGTCAGATCGATTCCCTCGAGGTCTTCCGTCGCAACCTCGACCGTTCGCCATGCCGCAGCCACTGGGTTCTCCGAACTCGTATCGCCGGCGGCATACTGGCCGGCCTCGATGAGGTACTTGCCCGGCAGAAGATCCACCGCCGCGAAGCGATCGCCGGCAACGCTCCCAAACGACCCCGATGATGCGCCCGGCGATAAGGGCGAAACGAATACCGATACATGCAGGCCCGAGGCCGCCGGGGCGTCTTCCGGCGTCACCCCGAGAATCCGGCCGCTGACCTTCACCCCACCCTGGCGAATGATCCGGACATCGACGCGCAGTTCCTTGCCTTCGGCCAATTCCACCGGCTTGGTTTCGGAGGGCTTGAGGGCATGCGGATAAAACGTGGGGCGTTCCCTCGCATCGGACAGCAGCCGCATCGCGGGTTGGCTAGGGAAGTAATTCGATCCGGGCTGGACAAAGACGTAATACGATCCGGCAGCCAACGGCGCGATGCGGTATTCGCCCAAATCGTCGGTGCGCGTTTGCAGGGGGCCGGCGTATTGATAACCGCCATCGTAGTAGTAAACGAACCTGTTCCGTTCGCCGATGGGATTGCGCTGGAGCGCGTTGACCGCCGCCCCTTCGACGGGAACGCCCAATGGGTCGACCACCTTCCCCACGATGGCGCCGTAGCGCTGCATGTTCAGCCGAACTTGCTCGTTCGGCTGGTTGCGTATGGGATCGACCCTCACACCCCCGTATTCCCCGGCGGCTTCCTGGGAGGTGATGAATCCCGGATAGCGCGCGTCCACCTGGTAGGATCTGTACTCCAACCCGGCGAATCGGAAGTGCCCCTGCTCATCGGTTGCGGTGAACAGCGGTTCGTCCTGGCCGGACTGGATACGCACGCGCGCGCCGGATATCCCCCGCCCCGTGGATGCATCGACGACGTTTCCTTCGACGATGGCGCCTTTTAAAGGAGTCTGGGATCGGGCGGGTTGAACGAACAGAGCAGCCGCGGCTGCAAGCCAGGCGCCTCGGGCAACAATCCCCATTGCCGGCCTCCTTATCTGAAATGATATCTCCTTGATCCGATCGCAGGAGAAACGGCTCGGTTGCGTGCGCTCCCTGGTGGACTTGGGGCGGTTGACGGAGCATTCGGAAACAGCCCGGTGGGCCGGCTTGCGAAAATGGTGCCTGGCGTTGGGACAGAATTTCGGGACGACGCCGTCATCAACCCGAGCACTGCGACGGCCGCCATTTGGTCGCGATTTTGGGATTGACTTTTGAGACGCTGAAGGCGTTGATTTCAAGGCATCCTGCGTTTGTCCCGAAACTTACCGGTTTTGGAACATTTAACCACCCGTTTGCTTTGGGTCGGGAAGGAGAGAACGGTCGAGTCCTTCCAGGGATTCTTCACCACGATAGGCGAAGAAATTACCTCAAAGATCGTGTTCGTCTGCTCGGACATGTGGGAGCCCTATCTGAAGGTCATTCGGGAGAGATGCTCCGAGGCCCTGCATATTCTCGACCGTTTCCATATCGTGGTGAAAATGAACAAGGCTCTCGATGAAGTCCGCGCCGGAGAATCGCGCCGCATGGCGAGTGAAGGCCGGGCACCGCTACTGAAGAAGTCGCGCTGGCTCCTGGGCAGCGAAGTTCCTCGATGAGTGGTGCCGGCAAACGATGCGTTCCCGCATCGAACCCATGAAAAAGATCGCCCGGTCGCTGCGTAAGCACCGCGAACTGATCCTCAACTATTTCCGCGCCCAAAAGCTCCTTTCCAGCGGTGTCGTTGAGGGCCTGAACAACAAAGCCAAAGTCACCATGAGAAAATCCTACGGCTTCCGCACCTTCCGCGTGCTCGAACTCGCCCTCTATCATTCACTTGGCAAACTGCCCGAGCCGGAATCTACCCACGATTTCTTCTGACGAGTCGCTTTGATAGACTGACATCAGGTGGCCGTTCGCATCGCACTTCTCGCGGCCGTACTCGCATCGGGCCTTTCCGCACAGTTTTCCGGGCTTTCCTCTTCGGCCGACGGCGCGTCGCTCTACTTCGCCTCCACGCTTCGCCTGAAGAGTTTGGGCCAGCCCCTCAATGGCAAGATCTATGCGGCCACGGCAGACGGCGTAAGTCTCTTGCGCGCGCGCGATCCCTCCGCCCCGCCCGCGAACGCCCCGATCTGCGCGGCCGGCGGCTTCGCCGACTACCTCGGCGCGGAGACATCTTCCGCGGGCATCGTCGCGCTCACCTACCGCGCCCAAACGGCCGGCGGCTGCTCGTACCCGGTCAACACCTATATGACCGAGATCGTGACGGCTTCGGGAGACGCCAATTTGCCCGGCATCGCGCGCCTCAGCACGGGTGGCCGCTACGCCATTGTCTTCCTCGCCGCCACCGCGCGCCCGTGGGATCCCGTGAGCATCTCTTTCCTCGATCTTCAGACCGGCGTGCAGACTCCCGTCAAGACCACCGCGCCAACGTTTCCGGAATATTTCCAACTCTCTTACAACGGGGGGCGCGTGATCGCCAACGATGGCACCGCCCTTCTCGCCATTACCGACGGAATCGCCAGCAACCGCGGCTATCTCTTAAGGCCCGGCGCCGACCCGCAGCCTTTTCCCGTCGCGGGCGGCCTGCCGCTGGTCATTGACGCCAGCGGATCGAAGGTCCTCTACCAAAGTCAGGGCAGCGTGAACCTGATCGATCTGGGCACGCTCGCATCCACTCTCCTGATCCCGGCGGATGTGTCCGTTTCCGGCCTCACGATGAGCGACGACGCCCGCCGCCTTCTCTTCCTCCAAGGTGGACAGGCGCACGTGCTCGATACCACTACCTTCGCCGACCGTGCCCTGACCGCCGACCCGGCGAACATTACCGCCGCCGCCATGTCCTCCGATGGCAAAGTCGCCTACGCCGTCACCGGCCTTGGCCGCCTCCTCAAAATCAACGTGGACGGCGGCTCGCAGATCGAACTCATCGGACACACACCGTATCTCAATCCCTTCAACGGGTATGTGACCCCGGGCTTTACGACTACGCTCAGCGGCAGCGGCCTGTCGGACTCCGTCTTCAACGGCACGCCGCCGCTCAACGACTGGCTCGGCAACGTCACCATGTGGATCGGCGAGCGCAAAGTCCCCATGACACAGCTCACACCCAATAGCGTGAGCTTCATCGTCCCTTGGGACATCCAGGCGGACGGCGGATCCATCCGTATGTTGGCCGAAGCTCCCGGCGATCACACGCCGTTCTATTTCCCCGAGGCTGAAGCCATCTGCCCCGACACGGCTCCCCGCGCCGGCGCCATCCTCCGTCAGGACTGGACGCCGACCTATGTGGGGCCCATCAACACCGGTGAGATCATCCACGTTTACGCCATCGGCTTCGGCCCCGTGTCGCCCGAAGTCCCCGACGGCGCCGCCGCACCCTCGGCAGAACCGCTGGCGCGCACCACCAACCCGCTCACTTGCTCCAACGCCGATATCCTCTACGCCGGTCTCGCTCCCGGAGCCATCGAGCGCGTCTACCAGATCGACATGCGCATCGGTCCCACGGCCGGCTACCAGAAATTCACGTGCAGCCTCGGCGGCGCTGCCCCGTTCATCTTCCTCACGCTGCTGATCGTGCCCTGAGGCGGACCAGCATGGCACGCTTACTGGCCAGGGGGCGGCGGCGTAGCCTTGGGAGGCCCTGCATCGCGGTGCGGGCCCAGGCCCAGAGCGATCAGGGAGAGCGAGTTGATCTTGCCGCTGGATTCCAGATTCTGCTCCGTCTGAAACTTCTTCAAAGCGTCCGACGAGTTCTGATTCCACGTCCCCGTGGCGTCTTCCGGTTTCAGATAACCCTTGGCTGCCAGCGCGCCCTGAATCTCGCGGTAACGGTCCGGCGACGGAGCCGTTTGCCGGTTGCGCCAGGTGACGCCGCGCTTGGCCGGCGTCTTCTTGCCGCGCGAGGAAGCCGTCTTGGAGGTAGTCGCCGGCTTGCGTGCGGACGCCGCGCCGGCCCCCACTTTGGCCGTGCTTACGCCCTGCTTGGTCGACGAGGCAACACCGGATTTTTTGGCGGGCGAAGCCTTTTTCTTGGCAACCGTCTTCCTGGCAGCCGTCTTCTTGGCCGGCGCCTTATTCTGGATCGCGGTCACACTGTCCGCACCCCAGGCAAGCACGATCGTCGCCGCCATGGCGGCGCAGCTCAAGATCTTCGTCATGGATTCAATGGTTAGTGTAACAATTAGCCGGCACAAAAAAAGGGCGGCCGGAGAGAATCGGGCCGCCCAGTCTTGGCAGGCGCAAGCGCCTGCCCCACCCCACTACCGCCCGCTGTTGGGCAGCGTGCCGGCTGCGTAGCGCGGAGACCAATCGTTATTCGGTCCCTTGCTCAGCACCCGGAACTGCACCGCGTCGCCCGGCTTCAGCGTGCCGCTGAACTTGGCGATGTCGTCGGTCGAGTTCACGGCCTGCCGGTTGATGGCCACGATCACGTCGCCCGGCTGCAATCCGATGTCCTCGGCGAAGGAACCGGGTTCCACCGCCTTCACCTGCACGCCGCCCTTCTGCTTGATCCCCAGGCGATCGGCCTGCTGTTCGGTCAGGCCCTGGATTTGCATGCCGAATTTCACCGTGGTCGGCTCGCTCTTCGCCGAATCCTCGCGGCCGTTGCCGTACTGCTCGGGGAAGACCTGCGCCAGGTCGGCCACCACCACCTTCAGGTCGTGACGCTTGCCTTCGCGGTCCACCGTGATGTTGAGCGAGGCGCCCAGCGGCGTCGAGGTGACCGTGCCGATCAGTTGGTTGCCGTCGGCGATCGGCTTGCCGTTGATGGCGACGATCACGTCGCCTTCTTTCATGCCCGCCTTCTCGCTGGGGCCACCCGAGGTCACCTGCTCCACGAACACGCCTTCCTTCACGCCCGCCACCTTCAAGTTGGTGCGCGCTTTGTCGGTGTCGCTGGGCGTGAACCGTATGCCGATGGAGCCGCGCGTCACCTTGCCGTTCTTGATGATGTCGTTGTACACCTGCGCCGCCGTGTTCACCGGCAGGGCGAAGCCGATGCCCTGGTATCCGCCGTTGCGGGTGGCGATGGCCGTATTGATGCCGATCACCTCGCCGCGGATGTTCAACAGCGGCCCACCGCTATTGCCCGGGTTGATGGCCGCGTCGGTTTGCAGGAAATGCTGGAACTGCATGGAGGGGTCCACATCGCGCTCTTTGGCGCTGATGACGCCCGCGGTCACGGTGGCCTGATAGCCGAACGGCGAACCGATGGCAATCGCCCAATCGCCCACTTGCACGGCGTCGGAATTGCCGATTTTCGCGACAGTCAGCTCCTTCTTGCCTTCCACCCGGATCACCGCCAAGTCGGTCGCCGCGTCCACGCCCACGACGGTGGCGTCATATTCCACCGGATCGTGGGTGAACTTCACGCGGATGCGGTCCGCCTTGTCCACCACGTGGTTGTTGGTCAGAATGTAACCGGCGCGGTCCACCACCACGCCCGAACCGAGCGCCTGCCCCCCGCGCTGCGGCATATCGAAACCGCCGCCACCACCGCCGCCGAAGAAGCGGTTGAATAGGTCTTCCATGCTGCCGCCATCCTGCTGATCCTCGTCGGGCGAAGGAACGATCTGCCGCCGCCCGTTGCCACGGGTGCGGGTCTGCGGTTTGGGCAAATATTCGGTGGAGATCTTGACTACCGAGGGTTCCACCTGCTTGGCGATCTGGCTAAACGTATTCGACAGTTCCACCGGGTTGGGAATCACCAGCGGGGTCGCCCCCGGCGCCGCCTGACCTTCACTCTTGGCTGCCTTGACGCCCTGGTTCACCAGCGTTCCGATGACAATGCCAACACTCAGCGTGAACAGAATCAAGGTGAACGAAAGCACCTTCTGTGCGCGTAATCTGTCAAATAAACTCATGGAAAGTTCTTGCTCCTGTGTGTGTCGCAGCCGGCCTCTGCCGCCGGGCTGAAACTACTATCCTTATAGATGTTGCCGCGCATGGAACGGTTTCAACTCCACCAAAAGCACTCCGCTCAAGATGAGAGCCGCCCCCGCCGCGGCTTGCCCCGACAGGCCTTCGCCGGCCAGGCAAAACGACGTAATCCACGCCACCACCGGCTCCAGCGCATAGATTAACGCCGTGCGCGTCGAGGTGGTGTAATGCTGGGCCCACGCCTGAATGGTAAACGCCAGGGCGGTACACAGCAACCCTGTTATCAGTATCGCCCAGACCACCAGCGGCTGCCAATGGACGCGCGGGGTCTCCACCCACCAGACCAGGGATAGAGCCGACAAAGCGGCCGCGCCAACCTGCGCAACACTCAAAACTTCATAGCCGATCCGCTCGGCGAAATGACCGGTTGCCACGATGTGAGCCGAAAACGCGATTGCCCCGCCAAACGTCAGCAGGTCGCCGCGGCCGATGGAACCGAGGGGGCCATCCAGCGTCATGAGGCCCATCCCCGCGGTAGCGGCCAGCACCCCGGCCACTTCCGAAACCCGCGGCTTGATCTTATAGACGAGCGCCCCGAGCAAAGGTACCATGACCGTCGCCAGACCGGTCAAAAATGCCGATTTCGGCGCCGTGGTAAGCCTTAACCCCATGGTCTGAAGCAGAAATCCCGCGAACAGGAAGACGCCGATCATTCCCCCGGCGGCCAGCATCTTGCCGGTTGGTGGGGCAGGCGGGGTACCCTCTGGGTCCGCCTGCCAAATTCGCGGCGCCTTGGCGCCTTGGAACTTCCGCCCGAACAGCACAACCAGCGCCACGGCCGCCAGCGAAAACCGCATCGCCAGAAACAGCACCGGCGAGATTTCACGCAGCGCGCTCTTGATCAGCACGAAGGTGGCGCCCCAGACGACGACGTTGAAGAGCAGCGCCGCCTCCGCCTTCCCGCGGCTCACTCGCGCCCGCTCCCCGGCGTCATGCGCATGAGCATCAGCAGGGTGAGCAGAATGCGTTTCAGCCCCAGATCCCGTCCGTCCGGATTGAACCATTCCCCGGAGGTGTGCGCGCCGCCGCCCGCCCCGCCGGCGCCGATGGCGATGGCCGGAATGCCCAGCGAGAGCGGCAGGTTGGCGTCCGTGGACGAGCAGTCCAGGTACGACCGGATCCCCAGGTGCGCGTCCACCGCGCGGGCGTATTGCAGAATCGGCGCCTGCTCCGGCAGCACGGCCGCCGGACGCGAGCCGATCTCGCGCGTCTTCACCGTCACCCGGCCGCCGCTCTGCCGCTGGTTTTCCAGGTCGCGCGCCCGTTCCACGGCACTGTTCAGCAGTTCGACCAACTGGTCCATCCGGGCGTTGCTCTCCGAGCGGATGTCCACCTTGCAGCGCGCCGCCTGGGCGATGGCATTGACCCCGCTACCGCCTTCGATCAACCCCACGTTGACCGACGATTTCGGTCCCGCATCCACACGGGTTTCGGCGAACAGGGCTACCGCCCGGCAGAGCGCGTGGATGGGATTGCCCACCCCATAATCGCTCCAGCTATGGCCGCCCGGGCCGCTGAACGTCACCTCGAAGCGCCGGCTGCCCAGCGCGCGCGTGGTGATGTGGTCGGTGTTGGCGCCGTCCACGATCACGTAGCATGCAATCTGCTTGGCCAGCGGGGAGGGTCCGCACAGGTGGCGCATCCCCAGCAGGTTGCCCTCGCCTTCTTCGCCCACGTTGGCCACCACCAGCAGCCCGGAAGCGAATTCCGGCAGCCTCGCGGAACTCTTCCATGCCCGCGCGATGGCCAGCAGGGCGGCCAGTCCGGCGCCGTTGTCGGAAACCCCGGGACCGCGGAAGCGCCCCTCGGCATCGACCGTGATCTCCTCTTTATGGCGCGGCGCCAGCACCGTATCCAGGTGCCCGGTCAGCGCCACGTAGGGCGGCGGGCCCAGCGCCGCCACTACATTTCCGGCGCGATCGATGGAGGCATCGCACCCATAGGACCGGAACTGCTCCAGAAACCACGCCGCGCGTTCCTGCTCCAGGAACGTGGGCGCGGGCACGCGGCAAGCTTGCAGGTGGATCTCGTTGATCCACTGCTTCTCGCGCGTGAAGAATTGCAGGCATTCGCGGACTCCCGCGTGGCCGGCGAGTTCGCTCAGGAGGGTCCCCGGTAAGGCCGTATTGGCAGCCATGCTCCCTGCCAGTGTACCAGCCGGTGCGATCGCCGCTTGGGTGGGGCAGGCGAGGTACCCTCTGGGTCCGCCTGCCAACCGCGCTACCTCTTGCGCGCAACCGCCACCAGCCGCAACGCTGTAGGGCACGCGCTTCCGCCTGCCAACCGCGCTACGTCTTGCGCGCTACCGCCACCAGCCGCAACGCTGTAGGACAGGCGCTTCCGCCTGCCAACCGCGCTACGCCTTGCGCGCTACCGCCACCAGCCGCAACGCTGTAGGGCAGGCGGGGTACCCTCTGGGTCCGCCTGCCAACCGCGCTACGTCTTGCGCGCCACCGCCACCAGCCGCAACGCTTCCGGACCATACGGAGAGCCATCGAGATCCCCATACAGCCGGACGCCGGCGAAGCCGCAACTCAGCAAACGCTCCTCCAGTCCTGGTCCCGAGTAAAGGTAATGCTCGAACCGGTAGCCGCGCGATTGGCCGGCTTTGACCAGCGTCCAGTCGTTATCCAGCCGGGTCCAGTCCTGGTTCACGTGGGGCTGCTGGATGAGCACCGCGCCATCGGCGAAATGGGTATGGCGAGGCTCCATCCCCTGCCGCTCCATGCGCTCTCTGCCCACCATGTCCATGACCAGCGTTCCGCCGTCGCGCAGGCTCTCCCGGACATTGCGCAGGACGCGCAGGTTGTCCTCTTCCCGCTGGAAATAGCCGAACGAGGTGAACAGATTGCATGCCAGGTCGAACGTCGCCGGCCGGGCGAACTCGCGCATGTCGTCCAGCACCCACTCCACCGCCACCGCCGCCGCGTCCGCCCTTTCCCGCGCGCGCTCCAGCAGGAAGCCGGAGCGGTCCACACCCGTCACCGCAAAGCCGCGGCGCGCGAACTCCACCGCATGACGTCCCGGACCGCAGCACAGATCCAGCACCGCGCCCCCGGTGACGCCGGTCAGCGCCAGGATCCCGCTCACCTGGCCCTCGGCCGCCGCCACCCGCTCCAACGGGAAGACATAAGGATACAGTTCGCGCCACAGAGACTCGTCCTCAAACCACTCCATACTTCAGGGTAGCGTAGCGGCGTTATTTGCTTTAGGCTGGAAGGAGGAAGGAAAACGCATGACCCTCACGCTTGAACTTTCGCCGGAACGGGAAGCCGCGCTTCAGGCGCAGGCCCGGGCCCGCGGCATGAGCGTCGAGGAGTGGCTGCTGCACCTCGCCGACCAGCTCGCGCCGCCTACGTCCATCGCGCACCTACAGAAAGCGAATCCGAAAGAGTGGATGCGGCAATTCCGCGCCTGGGCCGAGAGCCATGATCGCACGACGCCCTTGCTCTCCGATGAAGCCGTCAGCCGCGAGAGCATTTACCCGGATCGCGATTAGGCGCACTCGTGCTAGTCGATACCAGCGTTCTTGCCCGTACCTTGCAGCCTCATCATTCGCTTTATGCGCTGACTGACCGGGCCATCGAGTGCCTTTTGGCGCAGGGCCGGGAACTGCATATCGTTTCTCAGAACCTCATTGAGCTGTGGGTTGTTGCGACCCGGCCTCTCGAACAGAACGGCCTCGGCATGACGCCGGCCGCTGCCGCCGGCGAGTTGGCGCGCATCAAGAACATGTTCGAATTTCTGCCGGAGACGCCCGCGATCTATCCGATCCGGGAAAGCCTGGTCATTGAGCGCCAGGTATGCGGCAAACCGGCGCACGACGCGCGGCTGGTGGCCGCCATGCAAGCGCATGGCCTCACGTCCATTCTCACGTTCGACAAGGGCGGGTTTTCTCGCTACCCCGGCATCGAGGTCGTGCATCCGGTCGACGTCGCCGCTTGATGACGCTATTCGCTGCGCCCGAGTAAGAGCCGGGCCGGGCAAAGAAGGTTGGCGTTTCGTCTGTTAACAGATTCAATCGGACACAAGCAAGAGGAATCCCCCGCGCTGGCGTTGTCCCGCAAACGGTAAGGTTTCGGGACGCGAACCGAACCCAGCTAAACTGGGCTCACGTCGTCCCGTTTTGTTGTCCCATTGCTCTAAAGAGTGAAATTGGGAGGATAAGCAGCGCCTCCGCCAGCCCGCCACCTACCGCGCGACCGCGCCGTCCGCCCTCCCGTGCCACACGCTGCCGCCGAAAGTGGTGATGTAGATCATGCCGCGATCCTGCGGGTCCACCGTCACGCGGTGGCCCCATTTGAAATCGTAGCCCGCGATGCGCTTCCAACTCAGGCCGCGATCGGCGCTGCGCCATGCGGTGGATTCGAAGCCCGTGGCGTAGAGCACGCGCGCGTCTTTCGCATCGATGGTGACGTCGTAGATGTGCTGATCCTGATCGAGCACGCGCCGCCAGCTTGTGCCGCCATTGGTGGAAAGGTAGATGCCGCCATCGGCCGCGCCTTCGCGCGTGCTGCGGCCCCACGCGGCCAGGTAAAGGCGCGCCGCGTCGCGCGGGTCGATGGCCAGCCCGTTCGGCCCGTTCACGCCGGCGGGAAGCGGCACGCGCGACCAATGTTCCGCGCCATCGCTGGAGCGGTACAGCGCCCCATCGCCCGCATTGCCGAACGTGCCGTCGTCGCTGCGCCGCGCCACAATCAGGTAGAGCGCGCCCCGGGAATCGCGCACCGTGCGCCAGGCGAAAGGCTGCTCGCCCGCGATCCCCGCATTCTTCAACGACCAGTGCTCGCCGCCGTCAGTCGATTTGAAAACGCCGCGGCCGAAGCCGGTGACGTAGAGCGCGCCCGCCGCGTCGCGCAGAATGTGGGTGGCGGCGGTCTGCGGCATGCCGTTATTCTGCACCCGCCACGTGCGCCCGCCATCGTCACTGCGCACCACCCCGCCGGTGTAGGAATCCGGTGAGGCGCGGCGCCACATCTTGGCGCGCGGCAGGTCGTGCGTGCCGCTCATGGCGGCCCACATACGGCCGCGCACCGCGGGGTCGAACTCCATCCAGTAGGTGGTGTTGACCCAGCGGTTGGGCACGCCGGCGCGCGTGGCGCTGTACCAGCTTGCGCCCGCCGTATCGCTGGCCCACAGGCCGATATCGGTGTAGCCGATGAACATATGGCGCGCGTCGAACGGGTCGAAGTGGACGCCGTAGCAGGTGGTGACGTCGATCCCGGCGCTGGTCCAGTTGCCGTCCAGCGTGGGGTAGGAGTAGGCTTGGTTCCAAATCTTGCCGCCATCGGTGGTGCGCAGGACGCGGCCCGAATCGGTGGCGTAGACAATGCCGGCGTCGAGCGGCGCCACGCCCAGGTCGATCGGGGGCCCCGCCCATCCGGCGCCTAAGCGTTCGCTCAGCCAGGCGTCGTTCACGTGGTCGTAGACCGGTTCCCAGTGGCGGCCGGAATCGGTGGTTTTGGCCACGCCCCAGGTGGGGCGCACCGGCGCGCGCAGTCCGCTGTAAGAGACGTAGGCAGTCTCGGGATGCCCGGAGCAGGCGGCGATGGCGCCGGCCTGTCCCTGAAAGCCCGGCAGGGCCGAGTCGCGCCACGTCACGCCGCCATCGGTGGAGACAGAGATGTTCCCCCTGACGGTGGCATAGAACACCGCTGGCGCGCCCGCGATCTCGGTAGCGGTCCCGGGAAGCGGCGCGGTGCGCCAGCGTCCCTCCCGGCGGATGTAAAGCGCGTCCGGCCCGGCGGCGTAGAGCGTGCGGTCGCCGGGCAGCGAATGCTCGTCGATCCAGATCCGGCGCACCGGACCGGCCAGGTCGGCGGACTTCTGCCACGTGGCGCCGGCGTCGTAGGAAGTCCACAGCGCGTTCCCCTGCGCGAGGTAGAGCGAGCGCGAGTCGGCGGGGTCGATCGCCAGAGCGGTGACTTCCGCGACGGGCCGGCTGTCGGCGAGCAGGCTTCCCGATGCGTGGTCGTCCCCCGTGGAGATGCGGGCATCGCGCGGGAAGAAGCGCTTCCAGGTATCGCCGGCATCGTCGCTGCGGAAAACGCCCATGCCCGTGGCGTACATCACGCGCGCGTCGATGGGGTCGAAGAGGAAAAAGCGCACGGTCTCGCCGAGGTTGAAAATGCGCCAAGTGGCGCCGCCGTCGCGCGTGAGGTAGCTGCCGGTCATATCGCAGGCTACCAGCGCCGTGCGGCTATCGTGCGGGTTGATCGTGGGGTGGAACAGCGAGCCACCGCCGCCCGGTCCGATGATGCGCCAGCCTTCGGCGCGCGGCGGCGGAGCGGCGCAGGCCAGGGCAACGGCAATCGCCAGCGACAGGCGTCTCATCACCCGCTATGGTCGCATGCCTTCAGTAGGGGCTGGTCCAAAATCCGCCGGGAAAGTGTCCGGGCCTTCGCCGGCCGCGCGCAGGAAAGATGGCCTGCTGCACGGCCAACCAAGGGCTACCAGGTAAAGCGGCCGGCGAACTGCATCTGGCGCGGCGAGCCGAACTGCCCGCTCAATTGACCGAAGACCGATGGCGATGTCATCGAGATGTTTGCCGTATTCGGATCGAAGCGGACGCTGTTGGTCAGATTGAACGTTTCCCAGCGAATCTGGAACTTCTGGTGTTCCGACCAGGGCATGGTGAAAGCCTTGCTGACGCCGCTATCGATATTGAAAATACCGGAGCCGCGGATGGTGTTGCGGCTTCCGGTCTCGCCGGCCATTGTTTCGCCGTAGGATGCGAAGGCGGCCGCGGGATTGGACCACAGATTGGGTCCGGCGGCCACGCCCGTCTGGGGACCCGGCGCATTCGCATTGTTGGTGACGGCTTGACGCGGCTGGCCGTTGGGAGTAGCCAGGGCATCGACTTCCCAATCCGTCGGCCAGCGCTGGCCATTGATGGTGCTGGTCGGAAAACCGGAGGTCTGCCGGTACGCGGCGCTGACCTGCCATCCGCCAATCACGGCGTCGAGCGTCTTGCCCATCTGGCTGCCGAATTTCCTCCCGCGGCCGACAGGAAGCTGGTACACCATGAAGCCGTTGATCTGGTGGGTGGTGTCATAGGCCGACACGCCCCGCATTTGACTGGGGTTCCAGGCGTTTTGCACGAAATCCTGGTCCCCCGTGAAATTGGA
>JBEKDV010000143.1:0-17219 GCA_050014175.1 Candidatus Solibacter sp.
ATCAACGCAGCCACCAACATCGTATCTGCTACGGTGAACGTGCCGTCCGATAACGTTTTCGCCCATCCCTATGGAGTCGCAGTCAACCCAGCTGGCACCAGTGTTTACGTGGCGCTCTTGGGCGGCAACTCCGTCTCGGTAATCGATGCAGGTACCAACACCGTAACAGCAACAGTGAGGGTGGGGGGAAATGTCAACGGCTTCATGGGAAACTTCATCGGTGGCCCGTTAGTCCCCGCCTCGATCAACTCGGGTGGCATCGTGAATAGCGCGAGTTACGCAGCAAACGCACCGGTCGCGCCCGGAAGTCTGGTGTCCGTTTTCGGCGTTTTCCCTGTAAACGTTGCTGCCCAGGCGGGTGTGGTACCGTTGCCGACCACTTTGTCTGGCCTTTCAATGCAATTCAACGGCGTTCAGGCTCCGCTTTTCTACGCCTCGGGGACTCAGGCGAATGTGCAGGTTCCTTGGGAGCTTGCAGGGCAAACGCAAGCTTCCGTAACCGCGACCATTGGCGGCCAGGCAAGTACGGCTCAGAAAGTAAATCTGGCGAGCGTTGCCCCGGGCGTCTTTACGATGAACGCTCAGGGGCAGGGAGCTGTCGTGGATTCCCTATCGGGCCAACTCATCTCTCCAATAAACCCTGCAAAAGCCGGTGCCACCTACATTTCTATTTACTGCACCGGGCTCGGCCCTGTCACGAACCAGCCAACGACTGGCGCCGCCGCATTGGCGAGCGTGTTCTCAGAAACGAAAATGCCGCCCACGGTAATGATCGGCGCGGTGCCCGCGAGTGTCCTCTTCTCAGGTCTCGCACCCACATTTGTCGGGCTCTATCAAATCAACGTGCAAGTGCCTGCGGGTGTGCCTTTTGGCGACACCGTACCGTTGATCGTCTCAATCGGCGGCGCGACCGCGAATGCCGTGACAATCGCCGTTCAGCCGGGATCATAACGGTACCGGTCGTCTGGTCGTCGGTGCTGGTGCGGGCGTAACCGTATTTCATCCCGTCCATTTTGACCCCCACATTTGACACACGTCAAGCCCGCGATTTGGCGTGTGTTCCGAGAGTGGGTCAGATCTTACCCTTTTCGAGACGTTCCGTTGCAGTTCTTTCGTTGCTGGTCGATTGAATATTCCCACAAAGCGCGATCAAGGTCGCGCATTGAGACACCACACTCAGCGGCTAGGGCGCGACAGCATTGGACGTAGCTCCACCAGAATTTGAACGTGTCGCGGCGCTTTTCACAGTTCAGCGACCACAACGCACGAAAATCGAGAATCGGGTATGATCTGTTCAGTCGTTAGAGGACAACAGGGATCGCCGCAAGCGAGATGCAACAGCGCCGATGCCGTTGGCAAACCTACACCAAGAAGGGAGGGGGCGACCAGCGACAATATGCGCGTTTCCTCGTCCGGGCTGGTCAAAGCAATTGCAGTTTGGCGGAGAACGTCCTCTTCAGAGTTGCGTTCGTAGTGGCGTCGGGGTCTCCCGCGTGTCTTCCACTTGCAGACGATCAAGAAGTCCTTTTGTGTGTAGAACCCTACCGCCCTGCTGCGCTCGCCGATCTGTAGCACCTCAGCGTCATCGGCATAGGAATAACGCTTCGCCCAGTGAAGCACTTCGCTCTTAGGAAATCTGATTGAAAGCTGGGGAATCACAACTACAGGTATCAGGTGTACGGGCGCTCTTCGGTTCCCTTTTCTTGGCCATGTAAACTCGCTCTTCAGTTCACGGCCCCGGGTTTCTCCGCGCGCGCCTGCTCCTTGATGTCGTCCCAAATCTGGGCGGCTGCGAAGTCCTTACCGCGGAGGGCGTGCGCGTAGATCTTCGCGGTGGTGGCGATGGACGAGTGGCCGAGGCGTTCGCTGACGGTCGCCAGGTCCACGCCTTTCTCCAGCAGGAGGCTCGCGTGGCTGTGGCGGACCGTGTGGAGGCTTGCGCCCTTGGGCAACCCCAGGTCCCGGCACATCCGCGACACCGTGCCCGAGATCGAATCCGGCTTCAGTGGCGTCCCGTCAGTGTTGCAGAAGATCAGGTCCAGATCCCTGCGGTAGGCAGGGCCGAATTGCCGGCGGAATTCATTCTGGCGGATGCGGTGCGCCTCCAGGCGTGCCAACATCGATGGCGGCAATTCGATGACGCGGGGCTTCTCCGTCTTGGTGTTCTTGAACTCTAGGCCCTCCCTGGTTTGCGACAGCGACCGCGTCAGATGAAACGCCGATCCTTTGATGTCGCACCACCGCGCGGCCAGCACCTCGCCGCGTCGCGCGCCGGTGGCGTCGGCCATCTCCAGAAACACCCGGAGGCACCACGGTCCGATCTGGGCGCCGGCCAGGACGTCCTGCTCCTGTCGCGCCAACGCCAGGCCAATGTGCTTCTGCACCTTGGGAAGATCGGAGTGCGTGACCGGGTTGGTGGTGACCAGCCCCCACTTGATGGCGCGCAGGTATGCGGACGAAACCAGGCCGGCGATGTTGCGGACCGTCTTCGGCGCCATCGCGCGTGGCTCCTTGGTCTTGCGGGTGTGGCCGCCGCACTTCAGCAGCCGCGCCCACTCCCGGCTCAAGTGCAGGGGCGTGATCGCGCCCATGTCCATCGCCAGCAGTTCCTCCGAGAGGTAGGGGATCATCTCGTGGTATCGCTCCACGGTCTTCGCCGCCAGGTTCTCCTGTGCGTACTGTTTCATGAACTCTGCCAGCAGCCCCGCCAGCGATGTCGGCAACGCGGCGGCCACACCGGACGCGCTGGCCTTCCGCAACTCGTCCTTCTTCCGCGCCTCGTCGCGCGCCGCCTCCTCGGCGGCCTGCGCTGCACCCTTGGTGGCGAAGCCCGACTCTTCGATCAAGGTTCTGTCTTTGCGCGTCCCACGACCGGGCAAGGCAAACTGATATCGCCAGACGATCTTGCCGGATGCGTTTTGGCGTTTGTAGACGGGCACAGTCAGTTAGACCTATTGCTCAAACTGCCGGGGAAGTCCAGGCGCACCTTGGGGTGATCCGCAGGTGCGCTCCCAGGCATCGAAGGCATGCCGCGTGACGAGCCACCGATGCCCCAGCCGGATGCCTGGGATGATGCCCTGCTCCAGCATCGCGTAGACCGTCAGGCGGCCGATGGACAGCCGCGTCGCGATTTCTGAGACTGGAATTCGACCGCTCATATCGTCACCGCCCTGCCGGTTTCCCGCTGGCAGATGTAGAGCGTTTCCCGCGCTCTGGTGAGCCCCACGTAGAAGAGCCGGATCACGGAATCGCGCGCCGCGCCGCCCCGGTTGTATTGGGCGTCGCCGGCCTGGCTGAGATCCGGGAACAGGTAGACCACGTCTGCCTGGCCACCTTTGACGGAGTGGATGGTTCCGACGACTACCTGGGGCGGGTCCGCGAGCGCGCGGGGCCCGAGCGCGGCGGCAACGTCAGCCGGAAATTGGACGCGGCCGCGAATGTCGGCGGTCACCAGCCGGCACCACCAGTTGAGCAGCGCGCGGTAGTCGCCATCCCAGGCATCCATGAGCGATGTGAGCGCGCCCGTCTCGAAGATCTCGTCCAGCCGCGCCATCGTCACGGTTTGATCCGGATCGTGCTGCTGGAGCTTCTTCTTCATCCCGTGCTTAACGATCCCCTTCGCCGCCACGCAGTCCGCCCAAAGTGCGACATCACCATGGGTCCACGGACGGTGGCCCTCGCCAAACTCGGGGTGTGCCACCAGCAACGCCAGGATGCGGCTGGCACTCGATCCCTTCTGGCCGATCCGGAGCGGGTTCCAGAAGCCGTTGGTTTTCCGGTACGGGTTGTGGAACGGGATGCCCCGTTTCCGAAGTGCCGCCACCACCGGCTGCAGCATGTACGAGCACGCCGCCAGGAACATCACGGACTTGCCCTGCCGCAATTGCTCCTCGGCGCTCATAAGGATGCCGTACTCGGGGGACTTGTAGGTTCCGGTCGAGAGCCGGTGGACCGCGCCATCCTCCGGCCGCGCCAGGTAGATCTTCTCTTGGCGTCTCGTGACCTGCCGGATCAGTTTATCCGCGACTTCATGGACGGCGCGCGGCACGCGAAACGACTGCTTCAATATGATCTTGTGGTCCTCCGGAATGTCCGGGTCGAGGATGGCATCTGGAGAGGCGCCAGTGAATGAAAATATGGTCTGATCGTCGTCGCCGCCGAGGATGAAGTAGTTGGCACGCTCTCCCCATTTCCGGATCAGCGTCAACTGCATCCGGTTGAGGTCCTGCGCCTCGTCCGCGAAGATCACCGCAGGGTCCTTGGGCGCGATGGCAACATCGAGGAGGCAACGCTCAATCAGATCGGTGAAGTCCAGGAGGCCCAGATTCTGCTTGTACAGAGTCCATTTTTCGTCGAACTGGCGGAGCGTCAGCGGCCAGCCTTTCTGCGGGATCATTAGGCCCCGGTATCGGCTCAACTGTTGTAGGACCTCGTCGCCGTCCTTTGCCAGTTCGGTGCCGTCTTCGGCGGCAGACTCCTCGCCGTCGAGTTTGCCCTGCTTCTTGGCGGGCGTCAGAGCCAGGCGTGGGTTTTCGCGGTTCCACTCTTCCACGCAGGATTCCGCAAGCACCGGCACGCCGAGGGCGTGGTAGCAATGCGAGTGCAGCGTGCCGATCCTGTCCGGGTTGATGGGCAAATCACGTCCTGTCAGTTCCGCGGCGGCGGTGCGGGAGAAGGACGTAACCAGGACCGACCCCGGGCCATACCCCTCGACGGCGTGCCTGATCTGGCGGGAGAGGTTAGTCGTTTTGCCCGTCCCCGGCGGGCCGAAGATGCGGTACTCCGAGGTGACGCTGTGGTCCCTCTGGCCGATCTCCTCAAGGGTGCCGGTCGCTTGTTCATTGGGCATCGGTTTCCTCCTTGTGCGGTGAGTATTCGGCGGGATCAAACTGATCCACCGGCAGGATCCACCGGCTCTGCTCCTTGAACTTGGCGCCCCGGACCCGGATGCTCTTACCGCCAAGTACCCCAAGCATCGACGCGACCGCCTTGATGGACAGGTTCTGGAAGGTGGTCTTGTTGACGTACATCTGCAAGTCGCTGGTGCAGATGGCGACTTTGCCGTCCAGCAAGATCGGTTTTCGCTGGTTCTGAACCTGTTGCCCTTCCAGCGTGTCGATGAAGCCGGTCTCCGCAAGGTAGTGCGCCACGTACATCCGCGCCGCGCCCTCCCACTCGATCTCTTCGCCGCCCTGCTCGACGATGCAGGCATCCAACAGGACCTGCGCCAGTTGTTCCCAAACCTTCGGCTTGAGTTTTCGGATCAACTTCCCGATGGATCCAGCAATGGCCAGCCGCACGGATTCCTGCGAGATGAGTTTGCCGACGTTGGGGAACTCGATTTTTCCCTCCTCCAATTCCATGTGGAAGGTCGGTTCCTTGCCGGTGAACTTCACAATGCGGCAGACCCGGACGCCCAGAATTTCGGAGATACGCTGGCACAATAACGCCCTTGTGGTCGCCGGATCCGGACTGGCCGCAATCCTCGCATCTGCCTCCTGCGGTGCGCCCTGCGCGCCCGGGGGCGCGGCGTTGCCGGTCGTGGCGCCGGGTGCTGGTGCGTCAGGAAGAACTCCGGGCGCGTTCACGCCGGGACTGCGCCGGGACGCCGTGGCGATGGTCCGCTGAAAGTAGTCCAAGCGCGTCCTATGCTTCTGTCCGGACTGGCTCCGGTGGTGAATGATCAGGTCCACGATCTGCTGCTCATTCAGGCCGGCCTCGGTCCCAAAACACGCGAGCGCCAGGTCGTATCCCGACTGGCTCTGGTCCTTCAGGTCGTGGCGCTGCCGCAGCCAGGTATTCTTGAATCGCATGTCCGCAGCCATCCAGCCATCAAGCATCTCTTGAGGAATGCGCGCGTTGGTATTGATTAACAGAGACTTATCCGCGAAGCGTTCGGCCCACTCTCGTGCGGCGCTGTCCTGCGCCTGCGGGTCGGGAATAGCGGCGTCGTCGAGGTACTGTGTGAAATCGGAGAGGTTGTACCGCCGGTCGCCAAACGAGTGGACCACAACATCCTTCGGGTTGGCGGGATCCTTGAGATTCTGGGTCCCCGGAATCCTCAGTATCCGGGCCAGGTCGGAGAGGCGGTCGTAGGCCCACCCGCGGGCCGAGGCATTCAGGCTCAACAGCGTGTGCCACCTGGCCGACTGGCTAGCGACGGCCTCGCGGTCATCGTCGCCGTCAAAGATGTACGGTTCTTTGAACAGCCACCAGGCGTGCGCACCGTTGCCGGTGAGAATCACGATGGTCGGCGGCAAGGACGCCGGGATGATGGAGAGCGCGTCCGCGATCGTGGCGGGGAGCGCCTTTTTGTTGTGCGCGTCCGACCGGAGATCGAGGTCGGCCCAGAACCCGCTGATGCCGGCGATCTCCTCTGATACGCAACGCCGCGCTGGGCCGTGGTCCGCCATGGAAAGTCCGACGCCCACGTAGACGTCCAATCCGGGCGACTTCAGAACGAACTCCGCCGCAGCGACAATATCCCGGTACCAGCGGGACCGCTTTTCGGGGTACGTCCATAGCAGGACGTAAAGCTCCGCCGGCTTGAACTGCCAGAGGAGATTGAGGAAGTCGAGAGGCGTCATGCTGTTAACTCCAGGAAACGGACGAGAAAGCTGCGTTCCGCGACGGTGGGATGCCAGGGCATAATCCGGAGACCCTTAGCCGGCTCGCACCCGCACTCCGCGATAATCCAGTCCAGGTCGTCGACCGTGGTCACATCGCGGAACTCAGTGGCCAGCAGGATCTTGTCGGCCTGCATGACCGACCGCGGTATCTCGGGCGGCATCCCGAACTTCCGAGCGATGCAGGTGAGCAGGCGTTCTTCCGCGATCCGGTAGAACTCCATCTGCGGGTCGCGTTTAACGGGCGCGGGTAGATCGCCCAAGTACGCCTCGCTCGCGTCGTGTAGGAGGCCCCACAGGGCGTCTCCGGGCGGAACCATCTCGCTCACCAGGACGCAGTGCTGTGCCACCGTGTACAGGGAGTGTGTGTGGCCCAGGAAACGGCATTGCTGCGAAAGCGAGTGCGCCACGTCCTCGATAACGATCTCGTCCTGGCTGGGCGAGAGCGGGTGGACGTGCTTGCCGTTGTAAGTCTGAAAGTACCGGTTCACTGAATGGCCCCTCCGGCTGTGTCGCCGGCCTCTGCCAATCGCCAGCCTGCGGCGGGCGCGCCGTACCATTGCTCCGCGGTCCGGACCGCATGATCCAGGAACGGTGAAGCGAAGTCCTTTCTTCTGCGCCAAGCCTTACCGGCGCGCGTCGACATCAGCCACCGCTCGCCGTCTTTCAGCAACCGGATCCGAGTGCTGCCGCACTCGGCCACGATGCAATCGGTTTCGGTGGGGTACTTGGGTTTGGCGGGCTCCTCGTCGCACAGAATGGGCGCCGTCGCCAGCCACGAGTCGTAAGCTACGAACCGCTCCCCGTTCCAGACGGTCAGGGCCGCGTCGTCCATCGGCGCGTCCGGAAGTATTTGGTCCAGCGATGACGGCTGGCATTCCGGCACCGCAATGTGGCCCTCCTGCTGCTCGCGCAGTCGGCGCAAGGCGTCGCTGCCGTACATGGCACCCATGCTCACGGCCGCACCTCCTGTTCTGAATCCGGAAAAGAGACATCGAGGATCGCGAGCGCGTCTTCCACGCTGCGGGCGATTCCTACCAGGGCGCCGGCATCGCGCCACTCCTGCAACCTCTGTACCTGGAGTTCTGTCGGGACGGACCCGGCATCGTCCGGGCGTTTGACCTCGATCTCAAAGTGGCGCCCGCGAATGCTGCCGTACAAGTCCGGGTCGCCGGCCACGCCCATCGCCGTGCCGTGGCGCTTCCGGACCACGACGCCCGGGTGTTGCCGGAGCGTCTTCATGATGCGTGCAACGACGTGCTTCTCCAGCACCGGTTGTTTCCTCATTTGCCGAAATCCGCGACCACGAGCCTCACGCACTTGCCGCGGTGGTCGCGCTCCCAGGACACTTCCTCGTGGTGGTCGAGGGCGGCTTCCACGTCGGTGTCTTCGATGACCACGCCGGTGCGCGTGCGCCGTACCAGCACCGCCAGGCACGCGAGCAACAGGCGCGTTTTGAAGTCAGTCTCCATGGCAAACCTCTTTTGCACTCAATATCGCCACTCCTTTTGCCGGTTCATCACCGAGGCGGCGTACTGATGCCGCCCCGGTGGTGTTCATTTCCATCGGCCGCTATTCCGCGGCCGCATCGGCGGCGGTCGTCTGCAGGCGACCCGCGAACTGTCCGCACATCTGGTGGAACTCGACCGCGCGCTGCTGTTCATCTGGAGTGAGGCGGCGCAGGAACTTCATCAGGGCCCGTCCATACGGTTTACCTGCCGCGTTCTGCACCTTCTCCAATTCGATTGCCACCAGGGCGCCGTAGTATGGGATGCCCTGCGTGGTGAGCTTCACCAGGAACTGGCGCGCCGCTTTCACGCTGGTGGGCGGCAGGGAGACGACCTCGGGGAACATCGAATCGCCGCGCAGGAAAAACAACTGCTTCACCTGCTTGCAGGCTTGCCCCGCGCCGTCCTGCGCCGATTCCCACTTGGCCAGCGGGCAGAGCGCGCAGGCGCCGCCCGCGTTGATCCCCGGCCGCGCAATGCCGGTGACGGCGTCTACAGACGAGCAGTCCGGCGGCACGTTCCCAGCGTCTTTGGAGGCGTAGTAGACGCGCTCATCGCGCGAGTAGACGATAACACCGTCGATCTTAGATGTGGTTTCGTCGCCCTCCAGGCTGGGGATGAGCCAGAGAGCCGCTCCGCTCACCACTTTGATCCGCGGCAGGTCAAACTCCGAAACTGCCCCGCCTGCGATGTTTATGGCGAACGCCTCCTGGACCGCCGCCGCTTCTTCTTGTGGAATGGAAAGCGCCTTGGGCGCCGTGACTTTCATAAGTTCCTGTGACATGGTTTCTCCTTTTTCAAGCCTTCCTGGTGCTGAGTTTGTGAACGAACGAGAGCTTGAGCGTCTTCCCGAGAGGATCGGGAAGCGCCGCACGCACGTCCTCGGCGTCGTACATGCGTTCTTCTTTCTTGAAGCGCGCCGCGACCTCGCGGGCCACTTCGCGAACGTAGGCGCTGAGCGAATTGCTGTTGTAGTTTTCGGCCACGTACTGGCCCAACTCGGACAGCTTGAGTGCGGTGGCCACCTCGTCGCGGTCGTTGACCGGGCTGGCGTAAATCTCCTGCACCAGCCAGATCGTGAGGCCATCGACGCGGACGCTGGGGTCGGCGCCCAACTCGATGAACTGCGGGATCAACGCCTGTTCCAGATCGTCGATTTGCTGCTTTACTTGCTTCAGTTCGGCGTCCAGATCGCGCTTCCGCTTCTCCAGACACACGAATCCCTTCAACTGCTCTTGGTTCATTGCGTTCGTGCTCCTTGGCTGCTGTTAGCTGGTGATTTCAGCGAGGATCGACTCGATGATCTCTGCGCGCTTTTCGAGGGCGCGCATGATCTTCACATCCACCGTGTTCCTCGTGATCAGGTGGATGTGTTCTACGGGGTTCGTCTGGCCGGGGCGATGGGTCCGCGAACGTGCCTGCACGTACTTGCCCAGCGAATACCCGACCGAGTAGAAAATGCTGTAGCGGGCGCGCGTGAAATCGACGCCCTCGCCGCCGGCCTGGATCTGGACGGCGAGCACCTGCGCGGTGCCCTCCTGCCACTGCTTCAATTCGTCGCGGCGCCCAGAGAGTTCCAGGGTTTGGTAACGGCCCGTGGCTTTATCCTCATCCGTGAGGCCAGCCTGCAGCGCCTGGCAGCTTGCGTGGACCGCATCCAGGTCGAGATGGAACCAACAGAAAACCACGACTGGCTCGCCGGCCCCGATGTCCTCAAGCGTGTCCGCGAGGAGCTTCTGTTTGGCGGTGTCGATGCGATGATCGACACCGTCGTCGGTCTTCGCGATCCCGTTGGCCACCTGCTGAAGGCGTAAGACCTTTACCATCGCGTTGGCGGCCGTAACCACACCATCGCGCACCTGGGCCACGAAGTCTTCCTCAAGATCGCGGTATATGCGGCGCGCCTCACTGCCCAGATCGCAGTGATAGGTGACATCCGTTTCGGGCGGGAGGTCGAGGACCTCTTTACCGACCCGGAACGTGGCCCGGCTCATCAGACGCTCAAGTTGATCGAGACTCTGAAAGCCGGTGATCTGCTTCCGCTGGAATCCCCCCATCACCGCGTAAGTTTGGCGGAACGCCGCGAACGACGGCCCAAAGATCCTGATGTCCAGGAACCGGAAGACGGAGTAAATATCCATCGGGCCATGCGGCATGGGCGTGCCGGTCAACGCGATGCGGTGGTGGGCCCGTAGGCGCAGCCGCTTGAAGAACATGCTGGCCTTGCCGCCAGGCGTTTTGATCCGATGAGCTTCGTCGGCGATCACCAGATCCCAGTTTTGCTTCTCTGCCCACGCCGCGAAAGGATCGCGCCACGCGCTGTCGTAGTTGATAACCGCTACGAAGGGGACACCGCGGGCCTCCGCCAGTCGCATCTTGTCTTCCGCCAACTCTTGCTTTTGCGCGACGCTGCCAGCGTCCTCGTCCAGCGCGGCGATCACGACAGGGGCCCCCACGTGCCGCTCGAACTGGCTGATCCAAACGGGGACGACGCGCAAAGGGGCCGCGATCAAGACACGGCGCGCCTCGAGGCCAAGGACTAACATGCAGGCCACCAGGCTCTTGCCCGTGCCCATACCCATGGCCAGCAGGATGCCATGCAGTCCGGCGGCAATGTGATCGAGGACAAATCGGTAAGCGGCCTGCTGGTGGCGCCATGGGCGAGTGAGCATGCCCTCTGGCAGAGCGATCTCCGTTTCCACCACCGGCGCAGGCTCTGTCACAACCAGCGCGGCGGTAGGAGTAGGTTCTATCTTGATAACTGGCTCACCAACAGGAAACGCCGCATCGAACTGCTCGCTGGCCAGCAATGGTCGGATCTTGGAGCGGATGATCCGCGCGGTGCTGTGGGTGCCCGGGTACGACCACGCCTTGCGTGCCCTGTCCCAGGAGCATCCAGGGATCTGCCGGCAGGTCAGCAGGTTCGCGAGGGAGGCGTAGACAATGATGCGGCCGGATTGCAGATCCGCCGACGTGGGCGCCCGCATCGGCTACCTCATCTCCTGTTGCCCACCGCGTTCGAAATGTAGATTGGTGGCTATGGAGCGGATGCGCCCAGCCTCGGTCTCAAGAGCTGCCCTGATTCGCTGGCATTCCTCTCGGCTGAGCGAGCCCCCGCCCAGTTCGAACGTGCAGATCTTGAACCTGCTGACGCCCGAAATTCGAGCCAACTTGCTTTGCGAGATGCCGAGGGATTCTCGGCTGGATCGAAGGTTGATCATCTACCGCTATTGTTGCGGCGGCAGAGTTCCTTTGTCGTCTCGCGGGAAGTCTCGGGAAGTCGCGGGAAAGATTTAGCCGTTGGGCAATTGCTCGGTTGCCAGACCTAGTTCCTCAGCCATCGCGCGCCGATTCTCTTCGGAAAGATCACGGGTGCCAGCCAGGTATTCGTAGGCGCAGTTCTTGCTCACCCCAGCCGCTGTCGCCCACCGGTTCGGAGTCCATTTCTTGGCGGTAAGGAGCGGGGAGACGATGGACGAGCGAATCGCGGCCTTCGCGTCCGACGCGTTCGAATGGCCGGGCCCGGACTGCAATTCACCGCTCAGCCTCGCGTGGTACTTCTGCCAGGCAGTGCGCACCAGTTTCTCCCGAAAGGTTCGAAGTTCGGCGTGAAGGAACCGATGGAATACGGTCTGAAGTCCCTCCGGATTGGCCCAGTTGTTCAGGTGACTGTGGAAGAAGTGCGCCCCGAAATTCCCTTCGAGATGGTCCAGCAGGTCTGAGAAATATGTCAGTTCGTCGGCTGATTCGGCCCGTGCGACCACCACGTCACCGACCGTTTCCATTACCGAACGCGCGTAAGCGAGCGCGGCTTTCCATGGAAGAGGCGCTTCGCCAAGCAGTTCTCTTTCCGGACCGAGATGCTCAGCAACATCGCCGTGCCAAACGGGTAGCATTAAGGACCAGGCATCGAGTTGGGGCCGCAAGTCGAACTCGCAGGCGGCGACCGTGAGGTTGAACATAGTTGCGGCCCATTCGTCCTGATCTAAATGGCTATAAGTGAAGCCGCAACGACTGAATGAGGATCCTATAAACTCCGGTGTGCGCATGGCTCCCATTGCATTTCCTCGCAGACTCCTACCCTAGTCGGGGAGTTCTTCTACCTTTAGTTCGAGCGCGTCAGCCATGGCTTTTCGGTTCTCGTAGCCCGGATTTCGCTTGCCGTCCAGATACTCATAAACGCAGTTTTTGCCGACACCTGATTCGGTCACCCACTTCCCTCGAGTCCAGCGCTTCTGTGTGAGGATCGGCATCACAACACTTTGGCGCTTTGCGGCGACTGCAGATTCGGTCCGGGCGTCGCCTTCGGAGGCTGGGCGTTCCGCACCTACCTCTGATTTCGCCGGTGATGCTGCCTCTAATGAGTCGGCAACCTCGGCGAGCTTCTCGATCGCCAAGCGTTCGTCAATCCTGAGCCGATTCGCCCGCCGGCCGCGGGGCGTTTCGGCGCGGCCGCCGGGTACGCACAAGTCGGAAACAGCAGGGCCGGTGCCAGTGTCTACTTCCGGTGTCGAGCGGAGATCGGCCAGGTCGCCTCCGCATTCGGCCTGCAGACGTTTTTCATGGGCGGACCACGCCTGAAGAATCAGGCGATCTGTAGGCGACCCGAGCAATTCTCGCACGCGGCTGTAGATTCCGCGTTCGGCGTCGGCGTACACACCCTCGGTCGAAGCTTCAAGGTGAAATGCGCTGGTCAAGGACTTCCAGCGATCGCGCGCCTCGTCGGCGACGGTTTCTACCAGAAAGTGGATCTCGGCTTCAAACTGACTAGGGCCTGGCATGGCGGAAAGGCGTTCGCGACCCTCCGTCACGACCAACTCGACCGATCTCGCGACTAGAAGCGCCTGCAACTCCGACTGCTGCTGCGCGGTTAACGAGGGCGGTCGGGCACCGGTCTTTTCCCTGCGCCAGTTCAAAAACTCACTCCGGATCTTCACTTCGTGCCGAGCTCTCACCCACTCGATCCGCGTCTCCGATTCCTTCGGAAGGAGGCTCAGGTTGGCGCGAGTCATTTCTCACCTGCCAGTCCCTGCGAGTGTTGATCGACCGCGTGACGATAGTACCGGCCATCTTCGTGCCACTGGGCGCCCACCAGGAATTGGCTGGTGACGATCACATCGGATAATTGCGGCCGGACGGCCGGGACTGTCCCGTCGGTGGGAATCGCGATAAGTCTTGCCGGCTTGCACTCGAAGTTCCGCTGCACTGTGACCATTGCCTTTTTCGGGCGAATCGGACCAAAATGGCACCGGGGTAAGCACCCGTACCTTTGGCGCACGCCCGAGGCTAAAGCCCTGCTGGTAGCGTCAAACTACCCGTGGGACGAAAGTTAACGGTTGTGGAGGGGTGGGAACCCGGTGCGAGACGACTGCTCTCTTCCGCCCCCCGGGAGGCACGAACGGTCAGCGAATTGACACTCGCAAGGTTTCATTCGCCGGCCGTCTTCTCTTTCTGCTCGTACTGTTTCATCAAATCCACGATGTCATAGACCAACTTGCGCTCGGCCCCATCCAGTTCCAAAGGATTGAACGTTCCACTCAACGTCAAGGTGCCACCGGTGTCCCCCAGCCTAACGGTTTTAACAGCGCCCCCTGATGGCTTTTCTTCGAGTACCACCGGTGCCAAGGGAGGTGCGGTACGGCGCCGGCGGCGTTGCCGTGCGGGAGCCGCAGGGGGAGGGGCACCGGTTTCCTCCGCGTTATCGGCACTTTCCTCGGATCGGGAACGAAGACCGCCGGTCAGCCTTGATGATAGGTCAGACCCACAGTACTGCGCAGCTTTCAAGAAAAAGCGCGCCGCCCTCTTTCGAGTTTCCCCCGTCGGGCCGTAAGCGCCAATTTTTTCTTGAACTTGCCCGATAGTTGCCGTTTTAAGGTCAAGTTCGAAGACTTTAGCGTAGCCTTGACGCAGCACGGTGCCCAGAATCTCCTTTTCCTGTTGAGAGTTTTCGGGCGCATCTACCAGTTGCCGCAGGACCGGCTGAGTGCTCGTGCCTGAGTCGATCAGACCCAAGAATTTGAATCCGCTGAGGAGCTGGCTCTGCTCACCTCCGGAGCGGGAGGCCCATGCCGTACGGTCAACCTTCTCCGGGAGGCCATGCGTGCGCAGGCTTTGCAGTGCCCAGCGAAATGTCGTAAACGCTAAGTACAACGGCAGGGCGTCCCCGTTTACCGCAGTTGGTGTCGTTGCCATTCAGATTAATCTCCTTACGACATCGATTATGACACCACGCGATTAGCGCGTCAAGAAATATAAATGAGGACGGAGTGCTTATGCTCCTTACGACATGACGTGCGTGCTTAGCGCTATGGATGTGGCTATCCCTTCCGGTGCCAGGACGCCAGGGGATCTCCCCATCGTAAAACTTCAATTCGTCGGCAGTGGAAGGCCGCGGACTGCTGACACGCCTTGGCATCACTTCCTTCCGCGTGAGCCACGGTATCGATGGGGACGCATCTCCCCTTATAGGGAACCCACATTTGTCTCCCCAACGGCGGCATTTTAAAAGCGTCTTCAACCGCGCGCGCACGCGTAGCACGTGTGGAACCAAACTCGTGTGGTAGCCATTGTCTTTTCCCTATCTCACAGATTTCTGAACCACTTGGTACCCAAGGTAGCCATGGTAGCCATTTTGCCCTCGTACGCCGTTGGGGAGACAAATTCCCTTTCCTTATAAGGGGGACCGTCCCCACCATCGGCCGCCGTCACAAGAGGCTGGTAGCCATGGTATGCATGGTAGCCATCGCGCGCTGTTTTGACGCTCCGTTCTACTCTCAACTAGCAGAAAATAAAGAAGATGTGTGAAGAAAACTATTGATCTTCGATTCTCTTTCTGAGAGAATCACTACAGGCGCACCACAGCAGGTCTTTTGCGGGAATACCCGCACTCCCACCGAGGCTTTAAGCCAAACCCATGCCCAAAGATATTCGGATCGAGAACCCGGTGTCTGGCCGCGGATTCACGTCCAAGAATCGCGCCAAGCGATTTGTCGCGCATGGCCGAGCGGTCTGGGTGCAGCCTGGAAGTTCAATCCGATTTCTAGGAGCGCACCAAGGGCACGCCGCCGCGCAGAAGGCTGTGGACAAGACGCGCTGGTCGTATGACCGGGCCGCGCACGAAGGCATGGCGCAGATTGCTGACTTGGCCAACCTTCCCATGATTCAGCCCGCTCGCCTCTTGGGAATCGGGCGACGCAAGGGCGCCACCAGACACACATTCTTAGCGATGCAAGGGCTCTGATGCCGGACCGATTGCACGGTTTCCCCGCAAAGATTCGCATAGCTGACGTTTCGATTCGAGGTTCGCTGCGCCCCTGATGTGATGCTGGCGTGGCGCGCGCGGGTTCCGGCGCGGGCCCAGCGGCCAACACGGCGCCGCTGGACGCAAGTGGCAGTAGCCGGGCGCCAACAGGCGCAGACATTACCTGGTCTTCAACGAATCGATCAATCGAGGCAAGCCTCTCGTGAATGCTGAACAGCAGGATGACCTGCTCGCACACAATGCTGGCCTCGCAGGCAACGGGCGGTCGGCATCCGCTTCGGCGTGCCCGAAGCGAAGTAGTCCAGCCGGCGGCGGGCGCCGCGCTAACGGTCGGCAGATAAAGTTCCGCACGTTGTTGGCTGTGCGGCAGGGGGCCCCTGTTGGGCCGTAATTGGGTCGCGAACGGTGGCGCCACCTCCCGCCGACTCGGGACGACCGAACGGCATCGGATCAAACTCCGGACCCGAGTCTCCGGGAGGGGCGCCCCTGTTGCGCCGCCCGGGGAGGTTGGCTGGGCAGGACCACGCTGGATCTGGCAGGCGCACGTGCCGCCACGGGACGCCAACACGGCCCAAAACGTTGGGCGTCCGCTGAATTTTGGGTCCTGGCTGGCGACTTTCGGCCGGCGGTGGATTGGTCCCACAATTTCTTTAGTTAGTTCGATTTATACAGGTTACCGGGTGGGAGTTACCACCCAGGAGGGCCTGGACGATGATCGAGTTCCGGCTTCTGTGGAAAGAGAAGGTGGCGGGGCTGTTGGCGATGCAGACGTTCGCCACCGAGCCTACCACCGACTTCGCCTCGGTTCGTGAGGATTACATGGCGTGCCGCGCGGCGCCGGGACGGTACAGTCCCTTCATCGAAACGCGTGAGGCTTCGAACGAACTGTGGCCGGCGCCTGGCGAGGGAAGCATCCCTCCACTCCGCCCACCTTTTCGGTTGGCATGATCGACCTCTCCCATCTTCAGATTGAACTCCGGCCAGTGTACCGGCTCCTGCCCTACGCCAGGAACTCGCGCACCCACTCCGACGAGCAGGTGGCGCAGGTGGCCGCCAGCATCAAGGAGTTCGGCTGGACGACGCCGATCCTGGTGGACGCCGAGGGGACGATCATCGCCGGCCACGCCCGGCTGCTGGCCGCCAAGAAGCTGGAGATGACCGAGGTGCCGGTGATCGTACTGGCGCACCTGACACCGGCCCAACGCCGCGCGCTGGTGATCGCGGACAACAAGCTGGCGTTGAACGCCGGGTGGGACGCGGAGGTGTTGCGTGCCGAGATGGCCGCGCTCGAGGTGGACGGCTTCGACCTGGCTGTGGTTGGCTTCTCCACCGACGAGCTGCTCGCACTCATGGCCGCCACCGAACCGGAGGTTGCCGGCGCCGCCGACGAGGAAGCGGTTCCCGAACCACCCGCGCAGCCGGTTACGCTGCCCGGGGACGTTTGGTTGATCGGGCCCCACCGGCTGATCTGCGGGGACTGCCGGGACGGGAATATTATTTCCAAATTATTCCGGGGTGACCAGGCGAACGTGGCGATCACGTCGCCGCCCTATGCCACGCAGCGCGAGTACGACCCCACCAGCGGGTTCAAGCCGATCCCGCCCGAGGAGTACGTCGCCTGGTTCAAAGCGGTGGCCGCCGGCGTCGAATCGGTCCTGGCGCCGGACGGTTCGTACTACTCGTTATGTGGTGCACCACATAACCGATAGTATGCGGAGCACATTATTATGCGGAGTCGGCGGCGTCCAGCGCGGGATTGGCGCCGGAACTGAAGGCTTTTCGCTCCGCATAATTCTACCTGGGAGAATTCTCGATGGAGAATTC
>JBEKDV010000144.1:0-32874 GCA_050014175.1 Candidatus Solibacter sp.
GGGAACGCAAAGCCGGCCTGCAGGATGTCTCCGTGCTGGCCGCCGCCTATCGCGCCGGCGTGCCCTGCTACACCTCTTCTCCGGGCGATTCCACCATCGGCATGAACGTGGCCGGCACGGAATTGCGCGGCAACAAGCTGCGCCTCAATCCGGCCATCGACGTCAACGAGACCACCGCCTTCGTGCTGGCCGCCAAACGCTCCGGCGGAAGAAGCGGTGTGGTGCTGTGGGGCGGCGGCAGCCCCAAGAACTTCATGCTGCAAACGGAGCCGCAGATCCAGGAAGTGCTGCGCATCAAGGAATTCGGCCAGGACTTTTTCTTGCAGGTGACCGATGCGCGGCCCGATACCGGCGGCCTGAGCGGCGCCACCCCCAGCGAGGCCGTGAGTTGGGGAAAGGTGGACCCCGACCGCCTGCCCGACGCCGTGGTCTGCTACACCGATACGACCATCGCCATGCCCCTGCTTACGCACTACGCACTGGCGCGCCACAAGCCGCGCAAGCTGCGGCGCCTCTACGATCAGCGCGGCAAGATGATGAAGGCGCTGACCAGCGAATACTTCGCGCACAACCCCGTGAAGATGATCGACGGCTCCGATCCGGTAATCGGCTAGTCTATGACGAAACGTGAGCTGCTCGCCATTGTGCGGGACCACGGCACGCCCGTGGTGGTAATCGACCACGAGGCGATCCGCGCCAACTACGCGAACTTCAAGCGGCACCTTCCCAAGGTGCAGGCCTATTACGCCGTGAAGGCCAACCCGGCGCCGGAAATCGTGCGCACGCTCTACCAGGCCGGCGCCAGTTTCGACGTGGCGTCCCTGCCCGAATTTCTCCTCGTCCACGAGAACATCAAGCATTTGCCGGCCAGGGAGCGGCAGGCGTTCATTTGGGACAAGATCATCTACGCCAACCCGATCAAGCCCAAGGAGACGCTGGAAGCCCTGGACCAGTACAAGCCGCTCCTCACCTACGACAACATCGAAGAACTGCGTAAGATCAAACGCTACGCTCCCCATGCCGGGCTGGTGCTGCGGCTGCGCGTGCCCAATACCGGGTCGATGGTGGAACTGTCGTCGAAATTCGGCTGCGACTCCGGCGAGGCCGTGGACCTGATCCTGGAAGCCTTCCGCATCGGCCTGGTGGTGGAGGGGCTCAGCTTTCACGTGGGAAGCCAGTGCACCAATTTCGACAACTTCGTGCAGGCCCTCGGTATCGCCGCGGCCGTGCGGCGTGAAGCCCTCTCCCGCGGCGGCCACGAAATCAAGATCCTCGATATCGGCGGCGGCTTCCCCGTGCCCTACGATTCGCGCGTCAAGCCCTTACGCCCGCTGGCGAAGAAGGTCAATGCCGAAATCGGCCGCCTGTTCCCGCCGGAGATGGAGTTTCTGGCCGAACCCGGGCGGTACCTCGTGGCCACGGCCGCGACGGCCGTCTCGCGGATTATCGGCAAAGCGTTCCGCGACGGAAAAGTCTGCTACTACGTCGACGACAGCGTCTACCACACCTATTCCGGCATCGTCTTCGACCACTGCCAGTACCGCGTCAAAGCGTTCAAGACGGGCGAGACGGAGATGTCCACGGTCTTCGGGCAGACCTGCGACGGCATGGACACGATCGCGCAGTCGGAGGAATTGCCCCGGCTGGAGATCGGCGACCTGGTTTACTCCGAGGACATCGGAGCCTACAGCAACGCCTCGGCAACCCACTTCAACGGCTTCGCGCCCGCCCAAGTCGTGCACGTGAACGCTTGAATGGCCGGAGAATCCGGTGCACTTCAGGAAATTCTAAGGTGGCGGAAAGACAGGGATTCGGTATGTTAAGATCTCTTAGGAATCTGTAAGTCATTGATTCTCAGTTGCCGGTATTGCCAGGAATACCATGATTCCCGGCGCTCATTGCCCGCTATTGCCCGCCAGCTACTAAAGTCTTAGGACGAGACAGGCAATCCCTGTCTCTCTGCGGGCCTCTACAGGGTGGGTCAGGGAGCCCTCCACCTGCTGAGTCGGCATCATGGAAATAATACTGTGGTACCCTGTTTGCCGCTCTCTCCAACGATCTGAAGTACCCCGTCCGATTCACTGCGCTTGAACTTGCCGATGCCCACCGCGGTTATCTTGTCAGGCTCGGAGCGCCCTTCAAAGGCCTGGGGCTTTTCGTCACCCAGGTGGCTTGCGCGGGGCCAGCCACGGTGCGAATCCGAAGTCTTACCGGGCGGGTCAGAGTCTCGCTCGACGGCAATCCAATAGAACCGAATGCTGAAGTCCGGCTCGCGAGTGGCACTCACCTGTTGTGTTGCTGCTCCGCGGCCGCGACACTTGAGTTATTGATCGACACCGGCACGCCTCTGCGGTTTTCCGCTCGAACGTTTCTGGGGAGCGAATTGATTGAATGGGCGGTAGTACAACTGCCGATTGAAGGTAATCCTCCGCGGCCGTTCGAGTATCCGTGGGAGGGAAACCCGTGGGACGAAGCAGAAGACCGCAACAACGACCTGACTTCCTCCCCGGGCGCGCTCGCGCTCCTCGTCCTCGGAGAGCTGGCAAAGTTTCCCAAGGACTTGCGGAGCAAGTTCCAGCCCGCGCGGAAGCTGGTTCCGGGAGTTATGGAGCAGGTGACGAATCAGATCTTCTACGCGCCGCCCGGAGGATTCACCGATCCTGCGATTCGGGCCGGCCAACCCCGGCGGCAATCCACCCAGGCTCTCCGGATGTTGAGCGCCGCCAGCCCGGCCAGGCGCACTTCGGGAATCCCCAGCGAAGAAGAGGCGCCAGGTGGAGTCGTTGCGATCGGATCGCCATTCTTTCTTTTCTTCTCGCTGGAAGCATTATTCCAACGCAACATGCCTGAGATTGCGCTCAACGTAATTCGGAGGGATTGGGGTGCCATGAGCGCCAGCGGCACGCGCACCTGCTGGGAAACCTTCAAGCACGATGAGCGGCACTGGACCCGCAGTGTGTGTCACGCGTGGTCGGCGGCTCCCGCTGTGTATCTGCCTTCGCGCGTTTTGGGGATCCGCCCTGTCGAACCCGGCTATCGGAAGCTCGTGATTGCGCCATGCACCGCCGATCTCCAGTGGGCACGCGGATCGGTCGCTACCCCTTATGGTCCGATCTTCGCCAGTTGGCGCCGCGATGCTTCAGGCGAGATTCAGATTTCCTATTCAGCTCCGGACCAGTGTCATCGAGTAGAGATAACGGGCCACTTATGAGCGTGCGACGCGCAGGTGCATGGAAGACTCACCAGCGTGGAGTTCTGTTTCTGGTTCTGCCATCGGCGCTGACAGGGCAGACGATGTCTGAATCGCCTTCAATATCTTCTACAGCAGGGACTGTTTGTAGACGATGTGCTCTATTACAACGATGACTGGGTGCCGAATCTGGTGGGACCAGAATATGTCGATCCTTCGCTCGGCCCGGGTTACGACTACGACGCGACAAATACCGAAGCCTTGCGAACGCGTATTTCGGTCCGCGATACTGAAGGCGGTGGAGCGCAAGAAAGGGCACTATAGGAATGATGGCAAACGCGATGAAACATAGATTGCACCGCCGGGCGTTTCTGATGGCGCTTCCGGCAGCGGCACTGGCGGCTCAAGGCAGGTGGGTCTCGCTCTTCGACGGCAAAACGCTGAAGGGCTGGAAACCATCGGGCGAGGCGGCATGGACTGTCGACCACGGCGAAATCGTCGGCAAACAAGGACCGGGCGCCGCCGCCGGCGACCTGTTCACCGAACAGCAATGGAGCGACTTTGAGCTGGAGTGCGAGTGGAAGATGAAGTGGCCCGGGAACAGCGGCGTCTGGTTCCGCTATCGCGGGCCCAACTCGGCGTATCAGGCGGACATTCTGGATGAACCGAAATCGTACCCGGACGCGTTATCGGGATCGCTCTATTGCATGGGAAAGGCGTTCATTGCCAGGAACGCCGACGCCTCCAGCGTGAAGATGGATGGCTGGAACCGCTTCGCCGTTCGCGCCATCGGCGACCATATGGTCATCGTTTTGAACGGCAAGCAGGTGGTCGACGTCCGTGATCGTACCTTCCCCGGACCAGGCAGCATTGGGATTCAGGTACATCCTGGAAAGCAGTTCGAACAGATGGAAATTCGCGTCCGCAAGCTGCGGCTGCGGCCGCTTTAGTTTGTGAGGAGAACTCCGTGAACAGACGTAGCTTTCTGCAGAGTGCGGCGGCATTCCCGTTGGTCGCGCGTTCCACGGTGCTGGGCGCCAACGACCGCATCAATATCGGCTTCGTCGGCCTCGGCGGCCGCGCGCAATACCTCATCGGCAAGGAGGATTTCGGGGCCAACCGCATCGTGGCGATCTCCGACTGCTTTGCTCCGCGCATTCGGGAGGCCGCGGCCTTGCAGCCCCCGAATGTCACCTGGAACCAGTATCCCGACTACCGCAAGATGTTCGAGAAGGAAAAGCTGGATGCGGTGTTCGTCGAGACCACCACTCACGCGCGCGTCCTCATCGCCATTCAGGCGATGCAGGCGGGTTTCGACGTGTACGCGGAAAAGCCGGTGTGCCTGACCGTGGAAGAAGGCCGCACGCTGGTGAAGGCCGCCCGCTATTACAAGAAAGTGGTGCAGGCGGGCACGCAGCAGCGCTCCATGCCCATCAACATTTACGCTTCCAAGCTGGTGGCAAACGGCAAGCTGGGCAAGATCGAGAAAGTTATTGTGTGCAACTTCCTCGCGCCCGCACGCTGGAAGCCGCTGCCCGAAGAGAAGATGCCGGACGGACTCGATTGGGACCAATGGTGCAACCAGACCGAGCTGCGGCCCTATCACACGCAACTGCACCGCAACTGGGCGATTTGGTGGGACTACGACGGTGGTGGGCAATCCTGGGGCGTGTCCGGCTGGGGCACGCATTCGTTGGACCAGGTGCAAGCCGCGCTGGGAACCTCCAAAACCGGCCCCGTGGAGATCTGGCAGGATCAGCCGGGACAGGATAAGCCGGTGCAGATGCGCTATCACAACGGCGCCCTCGTCAGCCTGGAACAGGCGATCATCAACGACCATCAGCAATTGGGCGCGATCTTCATCGGCAGCAAGGGCAGGATGCAGATCGTGCGCGGCGACTTCAACACCGACATGGCGTCCCTCAAGAAGGGCGCGCCCGACGTCACCAAGGAAGGCCCGGGCGAGTGCGTGTTCCATCTCAACAACTTCTTCGACTGCGTCAAGTCGCGGAAAGCGCCCAACGCCGATGTGGAAATCGCGCAGCGCTCCACCACCGTCTGCCTGCTGGTGAACATCTGCCGCGACATGGGCCGCAAACTCAAATGGGATCCGGCGGCCGAGAAGTTTGAGGGCGACGACGAAGCCAATAAGCTGCTCTCGCGTCCGCGCCGCAAGGGCTTCGAACTGCCGTCAATCGGCTAGCGCGATGGGTGCCCCCAGGCGTTCCTTTCTGCAGCGGCGGGAGCCCTCCGCGATGGTCTCCGCCAGTCCACGTCTGGGAGTCTAAAACACCGCAGCCCGATGGGACTCATTCAACCGTGCTTCGCCGCAAAGCCCAGCCATGATCCCTTGCTTTTGCACCGGGTTGGGCGCTCATAATCGGCCAAAGCAAGTTGATGGAGGCCGCTCATGCCGCATCGGAAATCTGTTCGGCTTCCCGTCGGAACAGTGATCGCCATCATCTCGGAATCGTGATCGGCATGCATTCGGAATCGCGATCGCCATCACATCGGAACGTGGATCGGCACCGCTCGGAATCCGCATTTGCCACTCCTGGCTCTACATGACCTCAGGACGCAGAACCGAATTCCCCCGGTCGGGTTAACCCCTCGGAGAAACCCGCTCCGACCAAATTCTCCAAACGCGTGTTCGTACTGGCGTTGCACTTGGGGAGCCAAACTAAGTCCTTCCTTTTCAACGTATCCCGTACCAAACGCGCCAGTTGCCGAGCCACGTCCGTGCGGTGGCTCAAATTGGGAATTACCCATCCTTACCCAAATTTAGGCAATAATATAGTTGACAAAATAGCCGACTTGCCCTAAAATTGAATCATGGCACCCGAACCGAACACACTTCAAGAGGCCGTCATATACTTCGCCGATCCGGCCAACTGCCGCGAATATTTGGTGGCGCGCCGCTGGCCGAATGGCGTCACTTGCCCGCGTTGCGGAAGCCAGAATGTTCTGTTCCTGGAAAAGTACAACCGTTGGCACTGCCGAGAGAAGCACAGCGCGCCGCAGTTCACGCTGAAAACCGGGTCGATCATGGAGGATTCCCCCATCGGCCTCGACAAGTGGATGACCGCCATGTGGCAAATCGTGAACTGCAAGAACGGCATCAGTTCCTACGAAGTTCACCGGGCCATCGGCATCACCCAGAAGTCGGCGTGGTTTCTGGATCATCGGATTCGGCTTGCTCTTACGATGGGGAGTTTCAACAAACTATCCGGTCAGATCGAAGCAGATGAGACCTTCATCGGTGGGAAGTCCCGAAACATGCACAAGGACAAGCGTGCTGCCCGGATTACGTGTCCCGGAGCCAAAGACAAGACCGCCGTCATGGGGATTTTGGAGCGCGGCGGCAAAATCGTTACCAAGGTTGTGCCGAGTCGGAAGAAGAAGGCGCTTCAGGCCGAAGTGCGAGAGCACGTTCTAGCCGGGTCCGCGCTATTCACGGATGCGCTGAAATCGTATGAAGGACTCGATGAGTTCCAGCACGAAGTGGTTGACCACGCGGTAGAGTACGTTCGCGGCGAAGTCCACACCAATGGGCTGGAGAACTTCTGGAGTCTCCTGAAACGCGGGCTGAGCGGTACCTACGTGAGCGTAGAGCCCTTCCACCTGTTCCGGTACCTCGATGAACAGGCGTGGCGCTACAACCACCGCAAGGGCCTTAACGACGGCCAGCGTTTCGATTTGGCTGTGCGCCAAATCGTTGGAAAGCGGCTGACGTTCGATCAGTTGACGGGTAAGACGGCAGAGGCGCAAGCGTGAACGGCGCCGTATTGTAAGCCTTCGCGTGGGAAACGGAAGCAAAAATGGGGAAACGATCAGGCATAGACACCAGTAGGGCGCTGGCGTTAGGATGGGGCATAGCGATTTCAGAAACTTCAATTCGGCTGCCACCTTTCGGAATGGCTGGTACCCATTTCGGGAGGCGTAAAACGCGGCCTGATTGGAGTGTACCATGAGTTGCGCCTGGATTGCTGAAGAAGAAGACAAAATGGCGTTCAGCCCTGAAAATCAACAATGGATAAGGGATGAAATTGACAGGGCCATCAGGGCGACAATTTACCCGGTCGCGACAAGGTTCCTGCATTCGTTAAGAGACTGGAGCATAACGGCGGCCCTTGTGACGGTGCCAATTGCACTCTTAGGAGGCGTTATCGTGTTGGGAGTTCGAGTCGCCTCAGACATCAGAGATGAGGCCACTTTTAGAACACACACAGACGACCGGCTCAAGGCTATCGAGGTGAGCCTCAACGATCTTCAGCATCCATCGCCGTTGCAAGGGTTCGTCAGAATGGACCAGGCCCAGTTTGGTCAAGAATTGGGAAAGATTACCGACACGGTTTCTTGGGCACAGCAGACCGGTGCGATAGACAACGTGGAAACTATCGATGCAATCCAAAAGAAAATGGCGGCGTTGCCGTTAGACACTCCAGATGCCGCCCGTGCGGCCTCCGCGATTATCACATACGCCTCATATATCAGGGAAAAACGTGGGCTTTTCCCTAATGCGGCAGCGGCTCGATCAAAGGCGTGCAACTTTTTTGAAGGACCGAATATATCGTTAACGCGTGTTTTAATGCGCGGATGCGGTCAGGTCATCGATGGAATTCATATACAGGATTCCACCTTCGAGAATGCCGTTATCACCTACAATGGCGGCCCGCTGTATTTGCAAAACGTCACATTCATTAACTGCTTGTTTGTGGTCTCCCTCCCTGTCCAGCCATCAGCGCTAGCAAAACGATTCACTGGAGAGCTTCTAGCCAAAAGCGTAGGCCCGAAGCCGACGTTTACGGCATCTGGCGGTTAGGAGATCTCAATCAACGCAACTTTTCTTCAGACACTACCAACAGGAGACAGATGGCCGATTAGCCCCATAGGGCAATCGGCTATATTTATTTCCATCTCGCATTGAATCTCCGCGTATGGTATTCTGTTTACGAAGGAGCATTCCGATGGTGCTAGACCTTAGCCGCCTCGATCAAGAAATCAGCCGATTGCAGGCATTGAAAACTCTTCTGTCTGATCCGCGCTCTGCGGAATTGGCGCGGGAGATTTTGATTGGCACCGATGGTGGTGCCGTGCCCAAACCTAACAGTAGCTCTCCAGCGCCAACCGGGCAACGAACGATCCCATTTAGTTCAGACTCCAAAGTCGATGCAGTGCGGCGAGCGCTAACTCCCATGGAAGGAGAATTCAAAGTCGGTGGGGTTGCCGATTTAGCCAGAAAGTCCATGGCCGACCTAACCAATGGGGACGTTAGCCGGTCCTTGAAGCAAATGGCGAAGACAGGTGAACTGGAGATTGTGAATTCAAGCCGTGGCAGCAAGGGGAACACATTCAAGAAGGGTGCAAAATTTCGGCAGGTGAATTGAGTGTTGGGCTAGGTCCTGTTAGAGCAGTCCCTAGCCCGTGAACCATTTTTTCGGGACGGAAAAACCACCTTGACCAGATGGCAGGCTCAATCTGTATTGTAAGGCCAATCCAACCAAAAAGTCAAGCGGAAGTAATGTTTTCAGTGGGTTGGTGAGGTTATATGCTGTTGCATTTCGTACGTGAACCACAATATGAACTGGACATTCAAGAACTTGAACCATTCCTCGATAGATGCATAATGCTCGATGAGTACATCGAGTCCGTCTATTCAAGTTCTAGCCATTGGAAAATAGGCCACGGCATGCTGCTTGTCCATTGGAGTGGGCGTTTTCTGGTGGTGTGGCATTTTGAAGACTGGGGTTCTATCTACCTCCGCGCCATTGCGGAGTTGACGCCAGAACAGGGACTCCGACTTCGAGATTTGGCGGTATGATGTGAGCAGATGAGACCACTACCAGCCCCTCGCGTCCCCGGCAATACGGAAGCGGCGCGGATGGATAACGCCGTCCGCCAGATGTTCACCGTCTCAAAGGAAGCGCTCTTGAAGGAAGAGGCAAAACAGAAGCGCACGCGGGATCACGGGAATCCCACGAAGAAACCCGTCTGACTGCTGGCCTGTCACGCCGATACCAGCCTAGCTCGGCCCTTCCTATTTTGTCAACTATATTATTGCCCAAATTTACCCATCTGTGGACGCTGGGGTACCCCCAGTTTCCCCCCAGTGCTTCGTGAATACTCACCGAAAGAAGAAGGCGCGACCGTGGCGCCGGAACCTCGGCGTGGTAGGACAGCGTCAGGTTGCCGCCGGCGGCGCAACGTGGGCCAAGTGTGCGCTAACGGCGGCGCAGCCGGCGCAAATTCCGGATGGAGTTGAGCCGTTCAAGCAGGCAGGTTCCGACGGCTTTTGGGTTCGCGAAACGCTGCCGAAAACCTGGGGAATTGCGGAATGACGGGCACTCGACGACGCTCCTGGCACACGGATAGGAAGCCGCAAGAACAGCCTGCGTGACCACAGATAGGGGCCAGTCTACGAGAAGCCGGTTTCTCGGCCCCGATCTTGCGGGCACGCCATCCCGCACATCTGTATTTCAACGCTGCACGAGTGTCCGGAGCCAGCGCGGGCTGGCGCGCAGCGGTTCGTCGATGACACCCTGCAGAGCGTAAGTGGCTTGGGGATGTCGTTGCTCGCACTTTGCGCCAGGGCGCGGACCAACGGTATGGCTTCGTGCGCGGGCCGCATGCCGATGACCGTCTGGGCCAACAGGCAGTCGGCGTAGAAAGCGTGGGCCAGAGCGTATTGCGGGGCAGGCGATCGCTCTCGACCGGGTAGAATTTTGCACTTGCTCCGAGACCTCCTGGAAAATAGGTTATTGGCCCCCGCCCTCCGCTCTGTCTGGACGAAGATCCTCCTGCTCGCCTGCTGCTACCAGGAGGTCTCACGCTCACCGGGGGGCTTGGCGATGGGCCGAAAGCCATTAGCCGGATAGGAGTGATGTCACCCAGACTGTCGCGCCATCGACTACTATGGCGACTAGCATGGAGACAAAGCGGCTACCGGTAGTCGTGGGCATTGACGTGGGAACCAGTGGGATACGGCTATCCGCTGTAGATATCTCGGGCCAAGTGGTCTGGAGCGGCAACGAACCCCTCGCAGCCGGCCATCCAACCGCCGAAGGGATTCACGAACAGCATCCGTCGGATTGGTGGAGCGGCGTCTGCCGACTCGGCCGAGAACTCATGAGGGCGCTCCCGTTAGAGGATCACGAGATCCTCGGAGTTGCCGTCACGTCCACCTCCGGAACGCTGGTCGCGGTCGACGGATGCGGTAATCCGGTCCGCCCAGCGATCCTATATGACGATCAACGTGCCAGTTTCGCCGCTCGAGAACTGAACCTCCAGGATGCCGGAGGTGCAACCTGCTGGGCAGCTTCGCATAGCCTCACCAAGGCTCTCTGGCTGCGAAACGCCGAGCCCCGGTCGTGGGAGCGAGTGGTGCGCCTGCTGCATCCGACCGACTGGATCACTGGCAAACTTACCGGCCAATTCGATATCGCCGACCACTCCAACGCGCTGAAGATGGGATTCGAGGTTGAAACCGGCGAGTGGAATGGCATTGTGGAGCGTTCCGGTATCCGCAAAGCGATGTTGCCCAGGATTGTCCGATCAGGGGAACTGGTCGGCCGAGTGTGCGTGGAGGGTAGCGCGGAGACAGGCCTGCCGGAAGTGCCTGTGATTGCCGGCGCTACGGACGGGATCGCCGGGCTGATCGCTTCCGGCGCCGCGTCCTCGGGAGATGCGAATACGACACTCGGCACAACGCTGGTGTGGAAGGTGCTGAGTGACCGGAAGCCGGCCAGCATTACCAGGAATATCTATTGCCATCTCCACCCGTCAGGGCTTTGGGCCCCGGGAGCCGCCAGCAATACCGGGCCCGGCAGCATTTCCCTTCCCGGGGGCGTACGGCCTTCCGAGGAATTGGATGTGGCGGCGCTGAATTATCTGCCCTCGCGCATCTTCTGCTATCCCATCTCCGGAATGGGAGAACGCTTTCCGTTCCTCAATAGCGAGACCCGTGGCTTTATGACCTCCGAGCCCGCCAACATGTCCGAAGGGTACGCGGCGCAATTGCAGGCGATCGCTTTTGTGGAGCGGTGGGGCTATGAGGTTCTCGAACAGAGCGGTGTTTGGGTAGGCGCCACGGTGTACTCCACGGGCGGCGCGGCCTCGAGCAAGACATTGTCCCGCTTGCGAGCGTCGGCGCTGAATCGCCGCGTGGTCCGGTGCTCCGATTCCAACGCCGCTTTTGGCGCCGCGATTCTGGCCGCATCCGCCGTCTACTATGGTGGTCAATTGTCCGAAGCGATCCGCAGTATGACGCACCTGGCTCAGACAAACCTGCCCGAATCGGATCTGGGGTCCCGCCTGAACGACGCATACGGGCGATTTCAGGAAGAATGCCGGCGGCGGGGGTATTACGCATGAGCGCCTGGAAAGCGTGCGATCTTCGCGGCATCTTCCCGGCCGAGGTTAACGCGGAGATGTTCAGGGAGATCGGCCGGTCGGCGCCGGTTCTGTTGCCGCCCGGCGCCCGAGTGGTTGTCGCGGGCGACTTTCGCCTGAGCACGCCGGAGTTGAAGTCCGCGCTGATCTCGGGCTTGGTGGATGCGGGAGCGTCCGTAATCGACGCCGGTCAGGCGCCCACTCCTGTTGCCTATTTCGCCCACCGCCACTGGGGCGCCGACGCCATCCTGATCGTCACCGCATCGCACAGTCCGGCGCAGCACAACGGTCTCAAGTTGATGCTCGGATATCTGCCTCCCACGGAGGAAGACCTGCATCAGTTGCGCGCTAGCGTGGAGAAAGGCGGCGCGCCGTTGCCTGGAGCAGTTGGCAGCCTGGAGCGCCGGGACCCATTGCCCCTATATTTGGAATGGATCGAGGAGCGCTGGCGACACCTGAAGCGCCGCCGGACGCTTCGGCTGGTGCTGGATGCCGGCAATGGAGCCTGGGCCGAACTGGCGGCGCCGATTTTCGAGAGACTCGGGTTTGCGGTCGATCGTTTGTTTTGCGAGATCGACGGGAGTTTTCCCAATCGCCCTCCCGACTGCTCGCGCCCGGCGAATCTTGCCGGCCTCAGGTCCGCCGTACGCGCCAACGGGGCTGACGTGGGAATCGCCTGGGATGGCGACGGCGATCGCGTCGCATTCATCGACAACCTGGCCAATTTCGTGAGCGCCGACGAGATCGCGATGCTGCTGGCGCGCAAACTCCTGGCCGGACGGCCAGGCGAAAAGGTCGCGTACGACCTGAAGCTCTCGGAGGTATTTCGAAAGATCGTTTTCGAAATGGGCGGCACTCCACTCATGGAGCGCAGCGGCCACACGTTCCTGAAACGGCGCGTCATTAGCGACCACTGCCTGCTAGGCTGCGAAATCAGCGGGCACTACTTTTTCCGCGAACTGCAAGGCGGCGATGACGGGGTATTTGCCGCCCTGAGTCTGCTGGAATTGTTACAGGATGGGCGCTCACTCGCCGAATTGCGACGGGACCTCCCGAGGATATATATCACGCCGGACTTGCGGCTGCCCATCCGCGCCGGTGTGGATGACTCGATCATCCATCGTCTCCGCGCTGCTGTCCGCCCGCGTGAAGAAACCGCAATCGATGGGATCCGCATGGAAACCAACGATGGCTTTATCCTGGTGCGCCGGTCGGTAACGGAGCCGGCAGTCACCATTCGAATCGAAGGACTGACGGAGCATTCGCTCGAAAGCCTGGTGAAGCTGTGCTCGGCGGCGCTGCCGGAGTTCAGCCAAGCCATTTCGGAACAAGTGTCTCAAAAGGGAATACAGTGAAGGATCATTTGGAGACACGCGATTCGGCTTCCTTGAGGCAGGATCTGGGGTATCTGAAACACCGGCCGGATCTGCTCGTGATATGGTGATGGAGGAAAAATGGCCACGAATGTCGCTCTCGCGCGCCGCAGGGCCCGGCTCACCGGCCGATTTGTGCCGCAGGTTGCCGCCGCAGTGCCGCGGAGTGAAGATCATGCCATCGCGGAGGTTCGTTGGTTTCCGGTCCGCGAACCGGTATCGGGGAATCGATACGCGATGGTGCGGGTGAAGACGCGTTCCGGGTTGACCGGATGGGGCGAGTGCGCGCAGGCTTCGGAGCAGGATGCGGCCGCGCTGGAGAAAACGTGGATCGGCAGACCGGCCACGCTGTACGCCGCGATCGACGGGTCCACTCCTTTGTCCGGCGCTCTCGATATGGCGATGCTCGACATACTCGGCAAGACGTGCCGCGCACCAGTCTACCGGGTGCTTGGCGGGCCGACGCGCCACAAGATCCGCGCGTTCACGGATTCGCCCGCGGCGCCCGGCTTCCATGCCGTGGCGGTGCGCGTGCCGCCGCCGGCGGCGCGGAATCAGGGCAAGGCTTATCAGAACCAGGTGCAGGCGCTGGTGAAGGCCCTGGGGGGCGATCGGGACTTCGTGCTGGACGCGCACGGCCGGCTGACGCCGGGAGACGCGGCGAGTGTCGCAGCAGCGATCGAGAGCAGCCACCCGCTGTGGTTTGACGAACCCTGCTCCGTGTCCAATCTGGAAGTAGTGCGCAAGATCTCGTCGGAGACGGTGACGCCTCTGGGATTCGGGCGCGGGGTCTGCGACCCCGGGGTTTTTCAGGCGCTGCTGCGGGAAGGTTTGGTGGACGTGGTGCGGCCGGATATCTCGGTGCACGGGATCAGCGGCGCGCGGCGCATCGCGGTCCTGGCGGAGACCTATTACGTGGCGATCGCGCCGCACCACGACGGCGGTCCGGTAGCCACCGCGGCAGCGCTGCACCTGGCGGCCAGCGTACCGAATTTCTTCATCCAGCATGTGCCGCGTCCGGAGGCTGCGGCCGACCGCGAGATGCGTGCCGCGTTGGTTTCCGCCGGTCTGGAGACGGCACACGATGGCTTTCTGGAGCTTCCGCGAGGCCCCGGCCTGGGCATCGAGGTGAACCAGGCGGCGTTGGAGAAATATCATGCTGCGTAGGAACTTTCTGGCGTTCGGCGGGGCCGGCCTGGCGATCGCCGGGGATGCCGCGAAGACCACAACGCGGCGCGGCGTCGTTGACGCTTGCGGCTGTTCTTTCGCGCCCCAGGGAGCAAGCGGCGGGGCCTTCGACAGCCTCCAATCGGGCCTGAAGGTCACGGCGATGAAGGTCTTCGGCGTATCGCTGACGCGCACGTCCGACCGGCCGTACGTATTCGTCAAACTGGAGACCAACCAGGGGCTGGTGGGTTGGGGCGAGGGCACGCTGGAGGGCAAAGCCGGCGCGGCCATGGCCTGCATCGAAGACTTTCGCGACTTCGTGGTAGGTAGCGATCCGATGCAGGTGGAACACACCTGGCAATCGATGTACGTGCACAGCTTCTATCGCGCCGGACCGGTGATGGGGTCGGCGATTTCGGCGATCGACCAGGCGCTGTGGGATATCCGCGGCAAGGCGCTGGGGATGCCGGTGTACCGGTTGCTGGGCGGCCCGCTGGATCCGCGCGGGGTGCGGGGATACTATCACGCCGACGGGGTGCGCACGCCGGAGGGCCTGGCGAGGCTGCGCGAGACCGCGATCCAGCAGGGTGTGTCGTGCTTCAAGACCGGCTTGCCCGGTTACTACGAGTGGATCGAGACGCGCAAGAAGATCGAGGCGGCGGTGAAATCGATGCAGGTGCTGCGCGAGGCGCTGGGACCGGAAATCGACATCGCGGTGGACTTCCACGCGAAGACCAGCCCGAGCGTGGCATCGCTCCTGGTGAAGGAAGTGGAACCCCTGAACCTGCTGTTCATCGAGGAGCCGTGTCCGCCCGAGAACGTGCGGGCGATGGCGAAGATCGCGCGCCGCTCTACGACGCCGATCGCCACGGGAGAGCGGCTGGTGGCCAGTTACGGGTGCCGCGAGCTGATCGAGATGGGAATCGTCGATATCTTGCAGCCCGACATTAACCACGTGGGCGGCGTCACGGGGCTTTGGAAGGTGGCGCAAATGGCGGCGGTATCGGGGATTTCGATGGCGCCGCATGCGTGCGAAGGGCCGATCGGGGGCCTCGCGACGCTGCACGTGAACGCGGCGATGCCCAACTTCGTGGTGCAGGAGATTTGCGGGCAAATCCAGCCGGGCGCGGCGGACAAGGTGTGGGAAGAGTGGCTCGGATTCCCCGCGATGCGCATGGTGGACGGGCGCTTCCCACTTTCGCAGAAGCCTGGCCTGGGTTTCGAACTGTCGGAAGCGAGTCTCGCCAAATACCCATTCGGCGGCACGCGTCCGATGGCCCGGGTGTTTCACGAGGACGGATCGGTGGCGGAATGGTGATGGCGATCAGGCCTGCTTCAACGGACCCAGCCACTGCAACTGCTGCTTGATCTGCGAGTGCAGCTTGTACGTCTTGCGGACCGCCGCGAGCGGCGCGTCGCCGCGCAGTTCGATTTTCGATAAGTCGTAGCAGCCGAGGCCGGCCTCGCCGCAGTAGTTCAGGTATCCGACCCACTCGGCGTTGACCCCCATGGCCTCGACGCCCACACGGTCGGCGGCGATGAAGTCGGTGGAGGCGACGGCGATCTTGTGATCGACCGGGGTGCCGTTCACCGGGCCATCGTTTTCCATGCCTTCAAATCCATCGATGACCGCGGCGCCCCAGTTGGGATGCAGCGCTTTCGCGGTGAGCAGGAGATTGAGGTGCATCTGGCGGTACCCGGCGTGGTATTTGGTTTTATCGTGCCAGGCGGCGGTTTCCTTGCTGCCGCTGTGCAGCGGCGCGCCCATGGCCATGTTCTTGACGGAGAGGGTGGCGACGGCGTAGTTGTGCGCCTTCAGCATGGCCGAGCCGATTACGAAGGCGTCGGGATCGAAGAGGCGCGCGGCGAGGCGGACCGGCGTGAAATGCAGGTTGGGGTCCACGATCTGGAGCGGATGGAATTTCGCCTCCTCGTTGAGATCCACGAGCTGCACCTTCTGGGAGCGAAATTCGCTGGGCAGACGGTTGTAGAGGAACGTTTCGTAGCCCTGGAAGGTGCTCTGGCGGGAGGCTTCGGCGATGACCACCGGTCCCTTGAAGCGCGGCGCGAGGTAGTCCAGGATGCCGCGGATGGCGTCCGCGTGGGTGGCCGCAAGCTGCCGCTCGACGGACACGAAATTTGGCTTGATCAGGACGTATTTCTTACGTCTCAGTTGCGGGCGGATTTGGTCGTCGATGGCGACTAGCGCGGCGGTGATGTTCGTGCGGCGTTCCTGACCCTGTGTCAGCGCCACGAAGGAGCGCGCGGACGGTTCCGCGGCGCGGCCGGACACAGCGGCAGCGGCGGTGAGGGCCAGCAGTTCACGGCGGGATAAAGCGACCATGATGTCAGATTATACAAACACGCAACTAAGGCACTTGTCAATGCCCGGCTTTACTCAGATCGCTTGTGGAAGATAGTGCGTCGAGTGTCCGAAGTCAGACATCCCCCGGCGGAGCGGGTGGCTCGATGAGGTGGGCCGCCTCAACCGCGGTCGGGTTGTGGGTCCGGGCGTCGCGCGGCCCGCCGGGTAGTCCGGTAGACACTGCGGCGTCTTACGGGGTATGTCCGGTTGTTGGACGATAGGGCTGTTCTCGCCAGCATTCGACTTCGGCCAGTCGGCCGGCTTCCGGAATGCTGTGAGCAAGGCACTTTCCGGTAACGCGGGTCTTTCGGCCAGTAACGCAGCTTTCGAGAGACTCGCCGCACGTTATAGCGCTCGTGCGGCCCGCCCGTTGGTCCGGAAGTGATACGATGCCATGAAGCCCGGCGCTCATGACCCCGCCCTCAACCATCGACCACTATCGAATCACGTCCAAGCCCGGCGAGGACGGGATGGGTGCGGTGTATCGCGCCACGGACACCAAGCTGAATCGCGACGTCGCCATCAAGTTGCTCCCGCCTGCCTTTGCGGAAGACGCAGCGCGCATGCAGCGCTTCGAGCGCGAAGCGCAAGTCCTCGCCTCGCCAAATCACCCCAACATCGCCGCTACCTACGGCATCGAAGCTGGGGCTCTTGTGATGGAACTCGTCGAAGGCCCCGACCTGGCCGGCCCCGTCTCCATCGACCCCGCCCGGCAAGACTCGCCGCGCTCCGCCGTGAACCGGTCGACCGGGCGCCAGTCTGCAATCCGACCTCGGTCGCGACCGAGGAACTGATGGATATCTCAGGTGCTGCGTTTCCCGATGCCAACCGCATCCCGGAACTCATGGCCAACCTGGCCGAGACCGGCTACACCGAACTAGGCTTCGACTGCATTATGCCGGTGTTTTCCGTCATCCAGGAGTCCTCCGCTCTCGGATGCGAGATTGACTGGGGAGAGAAAGGCACCTGGCCAACGGTGAGGACGGCCGCGCCCATCTGGGAGTATCCTGAGGACATCGCAATCCCTTCCGGCTTTCTGAATCACTGTGACATCCGGTGCGTTATTGATGCCATCCGCATACTCAAGAAGCGCTTCGGCGATGAGGTGGCCATCCTTGGGAAGACCATGGGGCCATGGACGCTCTGCTACCATGTGTTCGGTCTGCAGCCATTCCTGATCATGACGGTAGAGGATCCCGATGGGGTAAAGCGTGCCCTCGACAAACTGAAAGAAGTTACCGTGGCGTTTGGACTGGCGCAGATCGAAGCCGGAGCCGATGCCTTGACCCTCCCCGACCATGCAACCGGGGATCTGGTCAGTGCCCAATATTACAAAAGATTCTTGCAGGACATTCACACGGAATTTGCGGAAAGGCTACCGGCGCCGCTCATTCTCCATATTTGCGGCCGGACCCTCGACCGGATGGATTACATTGCACAGACGGGCATGGCCGCCTTCCACTACGATTCCAAGAACCCGCCGGCGAAGGCCAAGGAAATCATGGGGAACCGAATCTCTCTGGTGGGGAACATCAATAATCCAGTGACGCTGTTTGCAGGAGGGCCGGCGGAGGTACGCCAGGAGGTTAACCTCAACCTTGAAGCCGGCGTGGAACTGATCGGGCCGGAGTGTGCCATCCCGCTGCGGACCTCGCTTGAGAACCTGAAGGAAATACCGAGGGCTGTGCAGGACTGGTATCGGGAGCGTGGGGCCGCGCTCTAGAGGCTGCTTCGCGGTGCAAAATAACGGTCGGTGTCCAGGAGCGTGATCATGAGTTGGAGTGAGCAGACGGCCTTGGTGACGGGCGCTTCCCGCGGTCTGGGAAGAGCCATCGCGCGCCGCCTGGCGCGTGATGGCGCGGCGGTGTGCGTGAACTATGTGGCGCGCTGCGCCGAGGCGGAGGCACTCGTGAATGAGATCCGTGCCGGAGGAGGGCGTGCCATCGCTGTAGGCACAGATGTCGGGGACCCCGCCCAGGTCGAGAAGATGATGGCGGTGATTCAGGCCGAACTGGGACCGGTTTCCATAGTGGTGAACAACGCCGGTGCCATCTACCGTGCCACGCTTGAGACTTTCGATCCCGCCGGCATGGAAAGAATGCGCCGTACGAACGTCGATGGACTGATCCATGTCACGCGCGCGGCGATGCCCGGCATGAAGGAGCGCCGCTACGGGCGCATCGTGAACCTTGGGTCGATTGCCGGCCACGGCACTTCGTTGCCGGGTAGCGCGTTCTACGCCGCCACCAAGGCGGCGGTTGCGGTTCTGACGCGGAGATTCGCCATGGAGCTTGGTCTGTACGGCATCACGGTCAACGCCGTGGCCCCGGGCTTCATCCAGACCGACATGGTTAAGGAGGGCCGGACGCATGAAGAACACGCCAGGCTGATCCAGACCATCAAGGAGCACTCTATGCTTGGCCGGGTGGGAAATCCCGAGGATATCGCTCACGTTGTGGCGTTCCTGGCGGCGCCGGAATCAGGCTTCATCACCGCCCAGGTGATAACGGTCGATGGTGGCCGTATGGACTACATCGGGCATCCATAATCAGGTTGTGGGTTCAAATTGGCCTTTGCCTTCACGGCGTGGACCCAAGGCTTGGCCGAGGCAGAGCCGGGCGGGGGAAGGTTCTGCCGCCAACGAATACTGAGGCCGCCAGCACGACAAAACGAGTTTTCATGGGACACCTCGAAAGGCAGGTCTCCTGGAGCCAGCACACAACGAACAGCAGGTTCGGGCGTGTCAGACGGCTGACCGTTCGGCTGTTTGCTTTCAGCGGGCGCGCGGCCGGGCCGCCCAGAAACGCCCGTCCTGCCTCCTTCCGGTTAGGGGAAGTTCGTGACCTTGGGCGTGACGCGGGGGTTGCCCGCCGTTGCACCACCCGTGTTGTTGATGACGTTGCTGATCTCGCCGTTGTTGCCCAGACGAACTGTGATCATGCTGTGGAACCTGACGTTCGGGCTGTTGGGAACTTCGATGGCCCTGCTCAGCACCACACCGCGATTCCGGAAGACGCTGTAGATTCCGAGCCCCCAGGCTTCGTGGCTGGTCACATTCTCCGCCACTTTGTACGAAGCCCATCCATTCGTTCCAGGCGCGCTGGTGTAGCTCGGCTGGTCGGGAGGATCGTAGGGAATCTCGGACTGATAGAAGTATACCCGCCCGCCGTTCCCGTTCCAAAGGACCTGGAATTCCTGGTAATGCTCGACGAACAGACCGTAGATGGTGACATCGTTCCCATTCACAACCAGCCCGTTCGCGCTGGTATTGCTCTTCCAGCCAACCCCGGCGCCGTGGTCCGCCCGCCAGATCCACGTGTGATCCACGATCGTGTTGCTGCTGTTGATCCTCAGGTTGACCGACGCGCGGCCCACCGCGGCGCCGCCCACCCGGAAGAAAATGTCATGGAGGGAAGCCGGGTTGCCGGCGTGGCTGGCGCTGCCTCCGTTCGGACCGACTTCGAGCAGCACGGGTGAATTGGCTTCGCCCGCGTCGAACAGCAGTCCGGCGAGGATCACTCCGTCCACATCGGCCACGGTCATGGCCGTAACGCCGTTGTTTGCCCGTAACGTGGCGAACCCGATCCCCAGCACAACTGTGTTGGCCCGGCGCACGCGGATGGTGTCGGTCAGCTCGTAGATGCCGGGCGTGAACAGCAGGTTCTTCCCCCTGGCCAACTGGGCATTGATCGTCGCGGCGGTGTCGAGGTCCGGCCGGGCCACGTAGAACTCGCTCAGCGGTATCGATTTGCCCGGTGTGGACCCGGCTCGCCAGGTGATGCCCGAGCTGTTGGCTCGCAGCGCCGGAACGCGGACGCTGTATTTCCCAGAGGGATCGACTTCCAGGAACGGCTTTTCGCGAACGATCGGAACCTGGGCAATTTTAGTGTAAGGCGGGTTGGGCCATTCGCCTGCCGGCGGGTTGACTACGCCCACAAAGACCATGTTCCAGTTCGCGCCTGTCCAACTGCCCCACTCGGTGTTCCTTGAGATCCATTGCTGTTGTGGGCCGGCGCCCACATTGCCGTCGATCAGGTCGTCTGACATCCAGCCACCGCTCGCCCATCCGCCGTCCTGGTGAAGCACGATATCGCCTCGAATGTGCATGCGGCGGAACGGTACAGCCTGTGAAACGGCCCACTTCATGGTGCCGCCCGTGGGCGTCACGGAAAATCCCTCGGCAGCCTTCCAGAACGTACAGGTAGCGTTGTTCCTCGGCAGGGTGGCGTCTGAGTGCACATTGCCCCTGATATGGACGCTGTCGGGAGAAGCCCCCAACCCTAGAACCTGCGTGTAGTATCCAATCGGAATGTCCAGTTTGTAGTCCCCCGGCGCGAACAGCAAGGCATTGCGTGCGGGACCGAATTGACTATTCTGCTGTGTGGCGTAAACCTCGTCGATTCGTTCCTGCATCGTGGCAGCCGCCATGGACGAGTTGAAGACGAGCACGTTGGGTCCGAAGTCCGGCTTCGAACTGCCGGCCGCCATCACCGGACCGATGGAATACGCCAGCAGCCCCAGAATCAGCCTGATCTTGATCAACACTCCACGATCTCCGGTCCAACCTGGATCGCAATGCATCGATGTCGCCACTCCGTGGTTCTCCCTTGGTCGAAACCGCTCATCCTGAACCGCGAGTCAACTCGCTCACCAGACTCTGACAAGCCGGCGTTTCGGGTCTTCAGCACTTTCGATCGATTCGCCTCCACTGCGGAAGCGAAATCGGTTCTCAACAACACGATAGCGCGCCGCAGACCGTCATGACCGATCTGCAATACGCGACTTGGATGGTGGTTTTGCTCAGAGCCGTGGCAGCAAACCATCGCCCGACCCGCGCGGCGATTGCGCGACTGATCGAAAGCGCCCGAGCTTACCCAACCGCCTTGCTCGCTTGGGCGAGAACGCCGCGCATATACTCGGCGGCGAGTTGGGCGTTCTTGTCGACGAAATCGAGACCGACGGTTTGGCCATTGACGACCGGCAGCGGATGGCACAGCTCAAATCCGGCGTAGCCTTGATAGCCGATGTCGTACAGGCCCAGCGCTTCGGCGAGGGCCTTCTCATCGCCTTTGACCGTGATGCCATCCGGGCCGCGGTCGTATTCGCCGCCGAAATGCCACAGCGTTTCTAGCGAGCCGACTTCGTTGACCGCCTTGCGAACGGCAGTCTCGTCCAGGCTGTGCTCAAGGCGGGCGTCGAAGCAGATCTTGAGATGGGGAGAGGCGACTTCCTTCACCATACGGAGCGTATCCGCATAGCCTTTGATCACGGGCGGGTGGTTCTGCAGCGCAAGGGTCACGCCGCAATCGCCAGCGACGGCGGCGGCTTCGGCGAGGGTCTGGCGGCACCAGCCCCAGGTCTGCTCGTCGGTGAAGCCGGTGTGCTCGGCCTTCCAGACGGCCTGCGCGATGTCGTAGCGGCCGCCGCCGGCGGGCAGCAGAGTGACGCCAGGCCAGGCAAGAAAGACGCGCACGATCTTCGCGCCCAGGTCGGAGGTCATGCGCATGAGGTCGCGGAGGTAAACCAACTGGGTCTCGCGATGCTCGGGGATGGGGCTGCTGAAATCGTTGTTGCCGGCAACGGCGTAGATCTCGATGCCTTGATCGGCGCCGAGCTTGCGGATTTGCTGGCAGCGAACCTTGGGCATGTCGAGCGGATTGCCGTGGGGGCGTTTGCCGTCAATCTCGACGCCCTGGTAGCCGAACTTACTGGCACGGCTGATGACCTGCTCGACGGTAAGGGCATCGCCACGGTACCAGACGCCTCCGTAGGTGATGCTGTACAGGCCTACTTTGACGTGTGCGCGCGGTGCGGCAGCCGCCGAGAGGGCGCCCGCGGCTAGAGTGGATTGCACGAAACGGCGGCGGGAGACGTTACGGGTCATGGTGCCTCCAACGGTCCTATTATGTCATTGGAGGTGCGACGCTGCGGGTCAAGGCTCTCTGGTTGTCCGGTGCGTCCCTCTCGAATCTCCGAACCACAGCGGTGTCAATGGGTGTGGCCCCGTGTTCGGCGGCGTATCCCGCGATTCTGAAACAAAGCAGCTGGGACTGGTGTCTGTACTCTCAAGGAGGGTGATCTATGCGCGCTTTACGATGGGTGCCGGCCTGCCTGCCACTGCTACTGGCGGCCGCCGCCCAATCACCCGCGTTCGAAGTAATTTCTGTCAAGCTAAACAACACGGACGACTTTCGCACCATGCGAATGCAGGTGTTCCCCGGCGGCCGATTCTCGGCGACGGCCCTGCCTTTGCTAGCGTTGCTGGCCTACGCTTACAACCTGCCTGTGAATCCGTCGGAACGCCTTTCCGGCGTCCCGGATTGGGTCATTCGCGAGCGATTCGACATCGAGGCTAAAGCCCCAGAGGGCGCTTTTTCGGCGGGGATGCCCACCAGCGAGGCAAGAGCAAAGATGCAGGCTATGCTTCAGGCGCTGCTGGTGGACCGGTTCAAGCTGGTGATGCGACGAGAAACGAAGGATATTCCGATGTATGCGCTGACCGTCACCAACGGAGGGCCTAAATTGCAAGGTTCAAACACTAAAGAGGAAGACTGTCCGCTGGGTCCCACGGATGGTGTGAGCTGTCATCAATTCATGGGCGGCCAGGGACGAGGGCTGCACGCCAAGGCCGTCACCATGCAGGACCTGGCGGGATACATTGAGAACTGGACCGATCACCCGGTGGTGGATCGGACCCGACTGATTGGTCTGTTCGCGGTGGATACCGAGGGGTGGACGCCGATGCGCCTTCCGCCCCCGCCACCCCCGGGTCCTGCGGCTCCCAATCCGGGAGCGCCATCCTCCGGCGACGGCGACATGTCCGATCCGACGCGGCCCACGTTGGTTATGGTGCTCCGGCGTCTGGTTCGTCGTTCTACTGTAATCGATATGCTGGGCTTGCTGACATTGGATTTCCCGAAATTGTGGGCCTGGCAAATCGAGCCAAGCCGCTTCCACCAATCCGACTTTCAAAGGTTGAGGGATTCGGGGATTTCGATTTTCCATCCCGCCGTCGGGTACATCGCCGGAGACGTCTACGCCAATACATTGAGGGACGTGACCCAGTGGAACACATTTATCGCCACGCACGAGCGCCAGTTCCTACGCGTGGACTGCCCGGCCGATCTCGAATGCGTCAAGACGCAACGCAAGATTGGCATCGTGGTCGGCCAGCAGAACTCCGGGCACTTTCGCTGTGTCGAGGATGTCGATCGTTTTCACGGCCTCGGCCAGCGGGTTTCCCAGCTTACCTATTGCGGCAACCGGATCGGCGGTGGATCGTCCGACGCATGAATCAGGTAGGCATGGCCGTCGACGTTTTACATTGCGGCGACCGGACCACGTTGGAGGCTATGGAAGCCTCTCGAAAGCCCGTGCTGGTGACGCACTCCAATTGCCGTGACCTGGTTCCCAACAGCCGCCGGTGCAAGACGGATGAGGCAATCAGACGAGTGGCGGCAGGGGGCGGAGTCATGGTGTAACCATGGTTCGCTCTTTTGTCCGGCCCGCAGGGCGAGCCACGATCCAAAATGTGCTAGATCACCTTGACCATTTGACCAAGCTGGTCGGGGTTGAGCACGCTGGCATAGGGAGCGACGTCGATCTGGACGGACGGGATACCGGGCCTCATCCCCGAAGGAGATTCGACCTTGATGGAATCGTCTATGCAAAGAAGATCTACGATCTGACCGAAGGTCTGGTGAGGCGGAACTATTCCAGCAGGAACATCGAGCTCATTCTCGGCAGAAACTTCCAGCGAGCACTCTCCGAGATTTGGGTGGTGTAGCCTGGAAACCAGGATCGGCTCGTAAGCCACCTCCCAGAAGGTCGGCTGTTCGTGTGAGCCGTATCCCGGGCCTGTACGAGCAGGCCGGGTTCCGCGTCACGGCGCAGTGTACGGATGATCGCGTAGCCCGATGCTACGCTTTCTTGACAGCGGTCTTCTGCGGCTTCGGCCCTGCCTTTTCTGCCTTCGCAGCTTCGGCCCTGACACGATCCCACCGCTTTTTCGTGGCGGCCACGATTGCAGCCCGACCAGCCTTGCTCAGTTTTCGCTGGGGCTTCCCCGGTTCCGGCGTGGGTGCTGGCGCCGGCAACTCCGCCGACTGCTTCGCCGCTGCCCATCTCTTGCGCTGCGCTTCGGCTATCCGGGCACGGCCAGCAGCACTGATCTTGCGTTTGGGCTTCGCCTGGGCTGGCTTCGGCGTCCTCGCCCGGGCCGACGCACCTTTTGAGCGCATCCCCAACCGGCGTTCGACGTGGACCATCATCCGGAGAATTTCTTCGCGTCTGACCCTCAATCCGACGAGCGCCATCTCCAGCGTTAAGTTATCGATTCGTCTTCGCATCAAATCTCCTGCAACGAACAATTTGGTACAACTTTGTTCTGAGGGTAGCATTGCGCGGGGTTCAACGGAGCTATCCGCTGGGGTTCGGCACCGATTCCGCCGTGATGCGCCGGCCTCTAAAGTGGGCGACATCTCCGGCACCGGCCCATGCGGGCGAGTCGGACGCCAATCCGAAAAAACTCTCCAATTTCGAAAGCAGCACCCGAGTCGGACGACCCTGTTAACCAATCCCGGGCTCTCTCCGTCACCGGGGAGAATATAGCCGCCAATGAGAGAAAACGGCGCCAGTGGGCCTGGCCACCGTTTTCTCCAAAGCTCGGCCCGGAGGATAGGCCACCCTCGAAATACCTTATTTTCTTTGGGATACGTCCCAGGAAATGCGCGGTCGAACTCCCGGCACAGCCGTTAACCAATGGGCTCAATTTTTTCGTGTGGAATAGATTTAGCTCCCCAAGAGATACGCAGAAACGAAATTGCGAATGGAGAAAACGGGCAGGGAGGTTTTCTCCAGGACTGTTAACCAGCGGGGGAATTTCGGATAAGCGTGGCAGGTGGGTTGCTTTGCCTCGGGACTCCTGCGGTCCGCATAATTCTCTAGCAAATACCCAGTGGGGGCCAACCTCTGCCCGGAAACGTACGACAATACGATGTATACGTTCGGAATGAATCTGGAGCGGCGGTGATTGAGCGCCAGTGAGAGGTTTGCTATTACCGCTAACTGGAAGTTGGGACGCCACGCTCGACCGTATGCTCGCGTGCGCCGATTCAGAGTCGGAACGGAACGCGCAAGAAGCGCTTTTGGGCATTGAGAGGAAACGAAAAGGACCATGAGCCTGAGAAAAACGATTTGGAAGACTGGCGGCGTCTCAGCAGCGGCGCTGTTGCTTGTCGCCCCGTGGGCATTATCGCAAGCTCCGGCTCCGCAAGGCGGCGCGCCGGGTGGCCAGGCGCCCCCGCCAGGAGCGCCGGGAGCGCAGCAAACGCCCGGGGGTGCAAACGCCGGCCGCGGCGGGCGTGGCGGTATGGTGGTCGCCGCTCCGGCTTTCGACTATGCCAACAACGAAGGGTGGATTCAGCTCTTCAATGGGCGCGACTTGACCGGATGGGACGGCGACACCCGGTATTGGAATGTCGACGATGGCGCCATCCACGTGGAATCCACCTGCGAAAAACCCACCGGCACGATTTATCTCGTATGGCAGGGCGGCGAACCCTCCGACTTCATGTTGAAATGGGAGTCCAAGGGGACCGAGCAGGTCAATGGAGGCATTCAGTTCCGCAGCTACATGACGGCCGACCCGAACGTCCATTTGAAGTATTATGGCCGCGGCGGCGGCGGCACGCTGGTGAGTGCGGCGACTGCCGGCGGCGGACGTGGTCCGGGTGGGCCTGGTGGACGCGGGCCCGGCGGGCCTGGCGGGCAAGGGGGTGGAGGGCGAGCAGGACAGTCCGCGACTTGCCCCAGCGGTCAGCCCCGCGGTACTGCGCCCTCGAGAGCCGAAGAGGCCAAGTGGGACATGGCCGGGCCCCAAGCCGACTTCGACGCAGCCAACCAATGGCCAGGCAGCTATTACGAGCAAAGCTCGCCCCGCTTCATCGCCAGCGCTCCGGGCTACGTCACCCTGGGGCTCCCAGGGGGGCAGCGCGTTACTCTGGCGACGCTCCACGACCAGGCAACCCGTGATTCCTGGTTCAAGAAGAACGACTATAACCAGTTTCTGCTGGTCGCCAAGGGCAATACGATTGCGCAGTATATGAACGGCCACCTCATGTCCTTGTTCATCGATGATGACCCGGACCTGTTCCTTCCGAGCGGGAAGATCGGCATCGAGGTAGAGGCCACGGGCGGATATTGGACCAAGAATATCTACTTGAAAAGACTCTAGCTCTGATAAGGCCGGAACGGTAATCCTGCAGGGTGACCGTTCCGGTCCTCTTGCTACTACGCGCCTGTGCCCGTGCCAGAAATGCCCTTCGACTGCAGCCGCGATCGGTGGTACAGCGGAGGACCAGCGGAGGGCGTCAGTTTCCCGTAATGCCGCTTCACAGCCGTTATCGGAAAGAGCGTCGTATTTCGGCCCCAGGTCCTAGTGCAGGGGGGGACTGGCTGTGCTTCGGCGCGTGCCCGGATCATTCTGCTGCGGGCACTCGGCATGGAACCTTACCATCGAAGGGCGCGACGACGATCACAGTGTTGGGGAATTCAAAGGTCACCTCAACATCAGACTTGTCCTCTGGTGCGCGGATACCACGAATCTCGAATCGGTAATCGATGTCCGCCGCCCTCGATTGCGCCCCGGACTTGAGAGGTGGAAATCTCCATTTCTTCGCATTTTCAAGAGCGGCCATATAGAAGAGTGGATGCCCGGAGACGATCTTTGCGTTAGAACAGGCTCCGTCAGGGCCTATGGAGCAATGAATGCGGATGTTACCCTCAATCCTGGCCTTCAGCGCCATGCACGGATAATGAATCGACACCACCCGCGCCGGACGTTCTGCCACGGCGCTCCCAAACGCGGCAGTGGCCCCAAGCAGGACAACAATCTTCGTCAACACAGTTGTGCGCATATACGAGTGACACCGTGAATTACAACCTGGTTCCGGCATGCCGACTCCAGCCTGCCTCCGGCTAGGGGAAGCAAACGCCGTTTTTCTGCCCCTAACGGTTTTGCACCGGGCCGAAACGTCGGTAAACGCTGGACAACTAATCGTTACCAATCCTGCTACGCGGCGCGTATGCCGCCATTCTTGCCGCGACGTGGCATGCCACGCTCGCCGTACGCGACCGTCCGTAGGACAATTTGGAAATGAATCGCCGCGGCGAGTTTCTTGATCTGAACGGTACTCTAGTTGAGCCTCTGAAGCAAGAGCGGCTAGATGAACTGACCTTGATTCCCGGAGTCGTAGGGGCCATAGCAAAACTTACGGCCGCTGGCTTCGTTTGTCCGGTGGTGACGGTCCAGAACCGCATTGCGAAAGGGCTTTTTTCAATGGCGGACTTCCAGACTTGGTTCGCAGCCTTCGCGGCAGACCTGGAGGCACAAGGCGCGCTCGTTGTCGGCCCGTATGTTTGTCCCCATCGCTACCCCGCCAAATCGGAGGTCTAGCCATCGATTCGGCATAATCCGGGATTCGGCATAGCGACGATAATGCCGCATGCGGCATTATCGTCGCACCTGCGCCCGTCTATGCCACGCCGCCGGTGGAGAGCTTGAGCAGATTCAGTTCCTCCTGGGCCACGTCTCGGTAGAGACGACGGAACGGTACCTGGGTTGCAAGCAGCGGCTCCGCAGTGCCTTGAACGACCACATCGGCCTGGAGCCGTAGCGGCTCCCCGGTGGTACTTTCTCCTAACGCCACATATCATTCCCTTGGAGGCGAGTCGCGGCATTCACGCGCAGATTCGGTCAAGGCCCGCCTGCCGACGGAGTGGCGGTCGGACCCTCTATCATCGCTACCTGGTGTCAGCCTGGTGATCTAAGATGTCTACATGCGACTACCTGTTTTGGCTCTGGCGGTGCTCCTCGCCGTTGACTGCCAGGGCCAGCAGGACGAAGAGTCTCGCACGGCACTGCTCTTGCGGGTGATCGGGACAATGCGGCAAGCCCTTGCGCGAATGCCCGATTACACGTGCAACGAGTTCATAACCCGCTCCATCGGCGATGGCACTCCGCTGCGCGTAAGGACTCGGGAGCGGCTCCGGCTTCAGGTAGGGCTCATCGGAGGTAAGGAGCTGTTCTCATGGCCGGGCGCTGCCGCTTTCGAGCGTGACGACCCTCGCGATATCGTCGGCGGCGGGCTGACCGGCACTGGTGATTTCGTCGGCTTCTCACGCGCGGTATTCGGCAGCGATGACTCGGAATTCACTGCTGGCAAAGAGGAGGTTAGAGAGGAGAAGCGCACGATACGGTACGACTACATTATTCCGCGCGAGACCAGTGGATCCGGTAACTGAGCGGGTCGTGGCGCTGGAGGTGGAAGCCGACTATCGCCGCAACAGAATTCCCGACGTCCTCGATATGTTCGACGTGAAGACGCTGATTGACTACAAGGACATCCGCATCGCCGGCGAAGAACTTCCGTTCCCCGCCACGTCCACTCTGACGGTGGTACACCTACGGACCTCCATCGTGACCAGCAACCGCCTGGAGTTCACCGGATGCCGGCAGTACACCGCGGAGTCCAGTATTCAATTCGGCGAGCACAGCACGGTCGCGCCCATTGCATCGGCCGCGCCGCTGCTGGCCGAATTGCCGGGCGGTTTGGACTTTGAGGTGGCGCTGGATGAGCCCATCCGTGCCGCATCCTCAGCGGCGGGCGATGCCGTATCGGCGACATTGCGTCGCCCCGTCAAGGCAGGGACATTGCGGGTGCCCAAGGGGGAGCGGTTAGTGGGCCGCATCCTCCACGTCGAGACGGATCTGGATAAGGACACGACGCATGTGCGGCTCGGTTTCTCGCATCTGGAAACAGAAGGGCGCTATTTCCCGTTTCGCGCCCGATTCGTGACCTCCGGATCCGCGAAGGGAGTGGTGGAGGGCGGGCCGCGGCAGGCGAAGTGGATCAATCTTCGCGATATCCGAAATGCCGGTGCGCCCGAATGGGCCACCAGTGCCGACTTCACGCTGCTCGGGAGCAGTGGGCAGATGACCAAGGGATTCCGCATGGAGTGGACGACTGTATCGACTCGAGATTCTAGGCGATAGGTGGAATGAGTGAGCCTCCATGTCTAGGAAACGTCAGCACTCTATCGGAAATGACGCGGCTAGAGGCTGCCGGGGTGCGAGCGACGGCCGGCCGCCGCGTCATTTTCGATAGAGCCGTTTGAAGTGAGCCGCTCGCGTTTGCGGCGGACGCGGCACCAAGGGGTATGTATTTTGAATGGCGTTTTGGTACCCGCGCGGCAGGCGGCGACGGTCTGTGGTGAGGGTGAAGAGCAACCCGGGACGGCAGATTCTGTCTCGCCGGTGTCTGGCATCCTCGCATTTTGGGGGAATGCGGGCGCGTGAACACACTTCGGGCATGCGGGCCCCCTGGCCCACGTGACCAGCCAGGAGAAAGGCTCTGCTATGACGAATCGAGCTCACGTCTTCGGCTTTGCCGGTAACGTGATAACTCGCGTGGGACAATCATCTCGATGACCTCGACGGCCCCGCCGCAGAAGGGACACTGCCTGCCGGGTGCCCGAGGGCCATGATCCCAACAGCTTCTTCGTCCAGGCAGGCGATGCCCAACAGTTTCAGCTTCTGTTGGAGGCCGCCCATCCATGACCTTCCATCTCGTTCATCAGCACAGTTTGGACCAGGCACGAAGCCCGCTTCATATTGTCGAGCACAAGACGGGCCGCGAGGTGGCTTGGATCAATCGCTACCTGGACCGCGAACGGGTTCGCCGTCTGGCCGAAACGACGCTCCGTAGCTACGCCCTCGACCTGCGGCATTTCCTCCGCTGGTGGATCAGTGTTCACCACACCGACGCGGTTACCGAAGCCGCACTCACCGAGTCGACCCTGCTGGACTATGTGCGATTCCAGTCCGGCCAGCAGCCCAGGCCTGCGGCGGCCAGCATCACCACCGGATTATCGTCGCCGAGCGCGCCTTGCGAAGCGAGTTCCCCGCAGCCCCGAGCGCGTTTGCACCCGGCTTCCACCAGATTTACTGGCGAAGATCTCCCTTGGGTTTTGGGCGCCCTCGCCCCGCACTGAGCCGGTTGCGGGTGAAAATGCCCAGGCGGATCATTGTGCCGCTGTCCGTGGACGAAGTCGCGCGGTTCTGGTCCAGTTTTCGCACATCGCGGGACTTGGCTATCGTCGGCCTGATGCTTCTCCAGGGCCTGCGGTCCAAGGAAGTACTGGCTCTCAATCGGGACGACCTGCTGCTGGCCGAGTCGCAGATCCGCGTCCGTGGCAAAGGCAACAAAATCCGCTTTCTCCCGCTGGCTCCGGAGACCATTGAACTGCTGGATCATTATCTGCGACTGGAACGTCCAGATGCCTGTGGCTCCGCTCTGTTTGTCTCGCTGAAAGGACGCGCGCGTGGCGTTCGGATGACGCCCGCAGGTTTGCGATCCCTGTTTCGTCATCACCGTCTCACCACGGGTGTCACGATCGCCAATCCACACCGATTCCGCCATGCGTTTGCTTCCGACATGATACGGGCGGGCGTGAGCCTTCCGACACTGATGCAACTCATGGGGCACTCGCAGATCCAAACGACCCTGTTCTACATTCAACTCACTCCGCTTGATGTCTATCAGCAGTATGCGCGCGCCGTTGCCCAGCATATCCGGCCCGTCCCTCGGTCTCAGCCATGAAGCGCCGCCGCCCACTCCGACACCCCATGGCAGGTCTCTTCCTGCGGGCCGTCGACTCGCTCGGCGCATCGTTTGCCCACGATACATTCCGTGGCTACCATGCCACCGTAAAAGACTTCCTGAACTAAATAGGCAGGGATTGGCCGGTTTGTCGCCGACTCGTGGAAGTGCCTGCGACCGCCGCTTGGCCGATGATCACCCGCGACTAGTGACGAAGCGTTTACCTACAATCGCTGGCGGGGTCTGCCGACGTGTTTGGGCAGAAAACCGGCTTTCTGGAGAATGGACCGGCGGGTTCCGCCATGGGCGGCCCAATGGAAGAGTCCACTTTCGGTCAACTGGACAGGCGCTAGTGACACTACGGCGGGTGGGTAGACCGATTCTGGAAGCCGGTCAACTTCCGCATGCGTCATCCAGAACCTATCGGCTGCTTCCTCAAGTACACTGCGATGAATCCAATAAAATGCCTCTTTCTTCCGGCGACAGACTCGGCCCCTACGAAATCGTCGCGCCCCTCGGGGCCGGTGGCATGGGCGAGGTGTACCGCGCCCGCGATACACGCTTGGGCCGCGATGTGGCACTGAAGATCCTGCCGCCGGAGGTGGCCAACGATTCGGCGCGCGGTCAGCGGGTCGAACAGGAAGCCCGGGCCATAGCGGCGTTGAATCACCCCAATATCGTGGCGATCTATGATGTCGGCGAAGGGTACATCGTCAGCGAGCTGGTCGACGGCGACTCGCTGGGCCAGGTGAAACTCGGGTTGCGCAAGACAATCGACGCCGGGGTGCAGATTGCGGCCGGGCTGGCGGCGGCACACGCCGCAGGGATCACACACCGGGATCTGAAGCCAGGGAACATCATGTTGACCCGCGACGGCCGGGTGAAGATTCTGGATTTCGGCCTGGCGAAAATGACGGGGCCGCAGAGTACGGGGGCAGCGGTGGCAACGGAAACCATAACGTCGGCCACGGAGCCGGGCGTGGTCATGGGCACCGTGGGATACATGTCACCGGAGCAGGTGCGGGGACTGGCGGTGGACCACCGGAGCGACATTTTCAGTTTCGGCCTGGTGCTGTACGAACTTTTCGCGGGCAAACGCGCGTTCGCCGGGGAATTGTCGATCGAGACGATGAACGCAATTCTGAAGGAAGAGCCGGCGGAACTGCCGGAGAGTGTGCCGGCCGGTGTCCGGACGATTGTCGCGCGGTGTCTGGAGAAGAGTCCGGACAACCGGTTTCAATCGGCGAAAGATCCCGGGTTTGCGCTCAGCCAGAGCGGGACTCTGACCGCGAGTACAGCGGCTGTGAAGGACGTTCCGCGGCGGAGTTGGGGCTGGGCGGCGGCCGCTGCGATCGGGATCGCGGCGGCCGCATTGGCGGGTCATTTCCTGTGGCGGCTGCCCGAGCCTCTGGCGTGGACGGGCGTGCTGCTGGGCGGCCCGGATGGCGCCATGATGCCGCGCGTTTCTCCGGACGGACACACGCTGGCGTTTGCCGCGTTTGTCGCGGGACAGACTGCGTCGTGATCCGGGACTTGCTGAGGCGGGGACAACTCCCAGGAACGGGACATCTCGGGCGCTTCGACGCTTGCATGTGCACGATGTGATCTCGACGAGCACCTCGATAGCTTCCGGATGCGCCGTGATACAGGAGTAGATTCTCACGGCAATCGGTAAAGGGCTGCCCGATCGACGCAATTGCAGTGGCTCTCTGATTGCCCTTCCCAAGCGGG
>JBEKDV010000145.1:0-16973 GCA_050014175.1 Candidatus Solibacter sp.
GCGGCGCCACCTGGTACAACTATCAGTGGACCACTTTCGCGGTGGCCGCCTTGCGCCTGTTGGAGCGCCATCCGCTACCGCCGGCCGTGCCTCCACCGGCGCGCCGCGTCTTTATGGACGCCAGTTTTCGCGGGCCGCGTTCCCACTGGGACGATTTCACAGCCGCCGTGGGAACCCGCCAGATGAACGACAGTCTTGCCGGCGCCTACCTGGCCGGCGACCGCGAACCGCTGATGCCGCTGGGAGCGGCCGTCGACGGCGTCTATTTTGAGGTTCTCCACGGAAAGCTGCCGGCGGGCTCCGTGAGCACGCCTCGCTGGAAGACGGAGTTTCGCTGTCTGGATTGGAACCCAAAAGTAAACTTCGCGGAGGCGGAAGGCTTCGTCTCCCTGGGCTGCCTGAGCACACTCTGCGCTCCGCTGTGGGGTGAAATGCCGGTCCTTTCCGGCGACGGTCCCGCCCCGAGCCAGGTTTCCGATTGGACCACGCTTCAACAGTGGGCCGTATGGCGGGATTGTCTGATCGGATTTGGAGCGTTGCGCTGCCACGCCGCCGGTGGCAACTCCGCAAATTCGGATACCGCGCGCGTGCGCTGGCGGCTGGCGCCAATTGGACGAAAGCTGGAAGTCCTCGGCCAGAGCGAGATCGAACTGCGCTTCGGTTACGGCGGGCTGCGTACCGACCTGCTCTGCCTCGAGCAAAAAGGCGGCTTCGTTTTCGCGCCCGCGGAGATCACCGAGGCCCCCCGAGCCGCCTGGACACCCTTGCTACAGCGGCCTGCGCCTTGGTTGTCGGGTGATTTCGCCAACGTCTCCACCGTGATCCGTCCGGCGGGATCGGAAGGCGCGATCCTCGTCCGGGGATTGCAAAATGGCGCGGTGGCGGTAGCGTTGGAGCCGGACGGCCGCAAGGCATATGTTTGGCTTGTGAACTTGCACCGGCAGATGCAGCAATACCTGATGGATCTTCCGCCCGGGATCACGGTGACCGCTTACAAACGGAACGTGGAGTTGCCGCCGGTGCCCCCGGGCGAACCCGCCAACGCGGGCCTGATGGGGGGAGAAGGCACGGTGTGGGTGGCTCAGTCGAAATCGCCGATCGATGCTCAACGGTTGCTGGCCGCGGTGCGCGCCGGGAGGAGCCGGTGAATCGTGGACTCGCCGGCCTGGGTTTGGCCTGGCTCACGCTTGCCGTACATGCACAAACACCGCCAGCCGCCGGGCCGGCTGAGAAGGAGATCGCGGCGGGCCTTGCATCGCGCCGCGCGCAGGTGCTCGAGTGGAGCCGCTACGCGACCGGTTACGATCACCCGAAATACCGGTCCTTCGATTATTTGGCGTCGACCGCTCGCGACGGTTGTGGCCCGTCCGAGCGGACGGCGTACATGGCGAATCTGGGAGCAATGGGTTGGCCGGGGAAACCCGAATTCGAGATGTTCGCACTGCCGCCCCTGGTCCGCTATCTCTACATGTACGGCTCTTGTTTGACCGACGCGCAACGCTCCGCGCTGGCGAGTGATCTCGCGGGTACCCGGCGCCGCCTCTTCGATCACGGCACGCTGAACCACATGATCATGCAGGAATCTTCGTGGTACCTGCTGGCGCAGTACTTTCCGAATGCCAGATGGACGGATTGGGACGGCAAGAAATATACCTCGGCCGAGGTGATGGCCCGCTTGAAGGAACTGCTCGCCAAGCGGAACTGGCGCTTCTTTCAGACGGCGCATAATGAGATGCTCTCGCCGACCTACGCGCTGAACAATATCTATCCGCTTCTCAATCTGGTGGAGTTCGCGGCCGATCGAGAGGTCTCGCGCCGGGCGGACGCGGAGGCATCGCTCGAGGTTCTATTGCTCAAGGCGCACTCCTACCACGGAGTGATCCTGCCGCCGATGGCGCGGCACAACGTCGATCAGACCAACGCCCCACTGCCGGACCACTGGCCGGTTTTTCCCTCGGTCGCGCAGCAAGTCCTCTGGTACTACTTTGGAGAACCCAGCGCCGGCCGTTTCGATTTCCTCCAGGCCGTGCGAGAGCCGTACTACGTCATCATGCTGGCGCTCTCCTCGTGGCGTCCACCGGCCGGCGCGTGGTGGATGCCTTCGCGGAATTACGCCATCCGCTTCGCCACTCCCGAGTTTTCCCGGTGGGACGCACCTACGTTCCCGACTATGTACGGCGATACTTACATCGGCCGTGACTACGCGATCTCCACCGGCAACATGGTCTTCGATCCGCTGCACTATAACGACCACAATCAGACCTTCGCCGTTGCCTGGCGCTCGGACGCCCGCCGCAATCTGCTCGTATGCCAGCAGCCTTACTGGCGAAGCGACAAAGGGGAGGACGCCTGGCTGTCCGACTTCTGGTCGCCGTTCGTTCAAACCTACCGCATTGACGACCACCGGGCAGTGTTGCTCGCCTCGATTCCGGCCGCCGATCCCTGGACCGAGGGCGTCGAGGAGAGGTTCTGGGTCGAGCGAGCCAAACACAAAGACGGGTTGATTCAACTGCTGCAATGCCGGATTCCGCGAGCGGTCGATGAGCTTGTGGTCGATGGCTCGTGGGCCTTCTTTCGTCGCGGGCAGACATACGTGGCGGTGAGCGCGCTCAAGGGATCGATGGAAGTTGCGAAGACCGGCCTGCCCAAGGCTCTGGCCGCCGATTTCACCGTGATTAAGGTCCGTGAGGCGAAAACGGCGTTGTTCGTAATGGTCGAGGACCGCGGCGGTTCTTTCGCCGGTTTCCGGGAGCGCGCCAAACCGGCCGCTCCCACGTACGACGATTCCGCGCCTTCGGTCGCCACCAGGGACGCGTTGGGCCGCGCGGTGACCGTGCGCTTTCAACCCCCCGCTCGCGATCCGACCCACGATGGCTACTGGGTCGCGTTGCCTTGGGTGAGCGTGAACGGTGCGGTTCAGAAGTACCAGGACACGCCCGTGTTCGAGACCCCGTTTTTGAAGCTGGAAGGCGGGGTCTTACGCCTCGCCGGACCGGGAGCCGTGGAATTGCACGGGGCCGCCGGACTCGATTTCGGGACGCCAGGAACACGTAAGGAGCATCCATGACTGCCATTTCGTTAGGGCGGCGCTTGACCCTGAACCGGCGAAACACCGCCCGCTGACGGCGCGACGGTTTGGGATGCCTCATCTCAACTTGAACTTCGGCATCACGAAGCTGTATGCCGTGTATCGCATCTCGCTCCAGGCAAGCTCCGGCAAGGGGTTTCCAGGGAACAACGGCGTTTGCACGGGCGTGAACTTCACACGCACGCGGATGGCGTGGCGTCCTGTAGTCAGCCCCCGAGGGACCAGGAACTCGTCATCACGGAAGCGGCGATTTGAAGTCTGCACGACATGCTCGGTTGCACCCAGTTCGTCTTTGGGATTCGAGTATACACAGGTATTGGAACCGGCAAGGTACCATATGCCCGCAAGCTTCCACTCCGGCTTGGAGGCTTTTGCATCCCCGACATGAACTTCGGCCCGCTGATTCGGGTAGGAGTAGTCCAGCTTGCGGCGCAACATCACGCCCAGGTTGTTGGGATCGATCTTGAGGGTGAACTCAGATGTGGTCTTTGTCGTGCGGCCGCGGTCGGTGTGTGCAGGGTAAATCTCCACACCCTTCAGCCTATCCACCCCCAACTCGTACCGGGACGTGAGTTCATATGGCGCCGAAGCGTCCGGTGAGGAGTAGGCGTGCCGCCGCTCGCTATCCGAATCGCCCACGGCGAGCGCATCTGTTTGGATCAGGGAAGCGGCCGGCAGTCCGTACCAATACGTCACAGTTTCGTAGTGCTCGGTGGATTGGTTTTCACCCCCGTGTTCCAGCCTGATCACGGCGTTCTTACCGAAAGGCATGAGATCGGCGAGCAGGAACCGGTATGCCGATTCGATCTTGTCCTCCTCAGACACTGCTGTTTTGGCGTCCTTTGCGCCGACGGGATGGCCGGCAAAGGGCAAGGTCATATTCAATCCGCCCCAGTAATCTCCGCCGCCGCCCCACTCTTCCGTGCCCGTGCCATAGGCTTCGATCCAGGCTTCAAAGAGTGGCTTGAACTGCGCCGCAAGCGTGTCGAAGAATATCCGCGGCGGGAGCAGGCGTACGTCCCTGTAAAGGAAAAATACGACGCGGAGATGAAGCGCTGGTGGAACGAAGTCCATAATAGCCCTGAATATACGGCCAGGGTAAAAGCTTGGGAGGAGGAAAACAAGCAGGCGGTTGAAGCGGGCAAACCGCCACTGCCACGGCCTCAACCGCCGGAGCCCAGGCCAGTCGCTCCCGAGTCGCCCGATGGAGGCCGTGACCTTCCCTATATGATCGGCAATTTCTATCACGCGATGGTTGCGCCCTTAATTCCGTACGCAATCCGGGGAGTGACCTGGTACCAGGGCGAGAGCAATAGTGACAACGCCAAACAGTATCGCGCTCTATTCCCGATCCTGATCGCGGATTGGCGTGAGAAATGGGGGCAAGGCGATTTTCCATTTCTGTTCGTCCAACTGCCGAACCTGGGCAAGCCTGCCACCGAGCCGGTGCAGAACCAGGACAACTGGGTGGGAACGCGCGAAGCGCAGGCGCGGGCACTTGCCTTGCCGAACACAGGCATGGCCGTCACAATTGACGTGGGAGACCCTTACGAGGTCCATGTCAAGGACAAGCGGGATGTCGGCGTGCGGCTCTCCCTGGTGGCGAGGCACATCGTATATGGCGAGGATCTTGTATACACCGGGCCGTCCTACGATTCGATGACGATCGAGGAGAAGCGAATACGGATCACGTTCAATAATGTGGGCAGCGGCTTGAAAATCGGATCGCCGCCATGGACTCCTTCCAGCAAGATACCGCCGCTGGCCGCCGAGGTCAAAGGCGTCGCGATCGCGGGCGCTGACAAGAAATGGTATTGGGCGAACACCCGGATTGAAGGCAACACTCTGGTGGTGTGGAGCAGCCAGGTGTCCGCTCCCATGGCAGTTCGCTACGGATGGGCCAATAATCCCCTGTGCAATCTATACAACAAGGAAAACCTGCCAGCCGCGCCATTTCGGACATTTCGGACCGATACCTGGGAGCCTTGAGTTGCGGGGTTCGCACCAGTCCCGAGACCCTCCATTTAAAGGGCGGCCTTGGTTTCGGCGAGCGGCGCCAGCGGGCTGGAGTGGCTGACGGCTCGCTTGTAGGCGGTATGAAGGAGAATCCCCATGCTAAGAACTTCGGGAACGCCCCGGCGGCGATTTGTCAACAGCAGGCTTAGGGCCATGGGCGCCGGCTACAACAAAGTGATCCGGTGTTCCGGCTTTGGCGGCGAGAACCGGAACGCCTCGAAATGAACTAGTGTAGTCGGACCTGGCAGTTTTCCGGTCGAGTGGTTCACGATCAGCTTCATCAGTTCCGGGTCTCCACAGGCTCTCAAGTTCAACAGGACGTCATGGCGTTGCGCCGGAGACGCATCAAGCGCTCCATGCACGGTGGGTTCCTCCCCATTGCGGCAAAGACTCGCCTTAACGTAGCCCGTCGACGCCTGGTCGAACACCTTCAGGTGCGCAATCTCAATCGTGGCGAGAGTCAGCGCCTGGTCGAGATCGTCCAGCAGCGGGCCGACGATTTCCGAAGGACTCACGGGAAGCGTCAGATCGAGAGTCGCCCGCCAGTTCAGCCAGCCCATCGCCGCCTCCGCCTCGGCGTATCTCCGATAATCGACTTGATGGAGCAGACGGCTACCCGGAACGCTGCTGCCCACCAGCACTTCCTCCAACCATTCCCGAACCCCTTCACCCGTCGCCGCGCTGACGCGCAAAGCAAAACCGGAGGGCAATGCGGGGAAGTCCGTGTTCACATCCGCTTTGCTGAAACAGACCAGGTCCGCTTCCTGGAGCTGGTTGTTGAAGAGATAGGCGAGGTCGGGATCTGCGTCCGGAGACAGCAACTGTCGCGCCCGCCGCGGATCCACCAGAACGGTGAAAGGCGCCAGCCGGTAGCGATCACCGTAGTAGCGTTGGATCGGCTGAAGCACGGTGGCGGCGATGTCCATGCAGCTTCCAACCGGCTCGGCCAGTATGATATCTGGATTGTGGGCGCGAAGGCGCTCGGCGGAAGCGATCAAGTCCGAGAAGCGGCAGCAGAAGCAGCCACCGGTGACTTCCTCCGTTTCCGTGCCAGCGGTCGTTGCCAGCCGGGTGTCTACCAACTCGCCGCCCTGATCGTTGGTGATCAGTGCAACACGAGATCCGGATCTGCTCAGACGACCCGCTATCTCCAATAGCAGGGTCGTCTTGCCGGATCCAAGAAACCCTCCTACAAGCAGGATAAGTGGTTTGGCGGTAGTCATTCGCTTACACTGTCAGGACGAGCCTGTCTCCTTCCCCTAGTTCGAGCAGATCGCTGAAAACGAAGCTCAAGCGTCGATCCGCTGCGCTCAGCTTGTGCGCCAGGGCTCTGTGTCCCACGCTGGCCGAGGACTTTGCGCCAGCGGGGAATTGTCCCGCGAGTTCCACTTTGCGGCAGGGCAGCTTGCCGTACAATACCGACAGGGAGAATTGCGTACGCCCGTTCCGCACGGAATGCGAGAAAACGCCCCAGGCAGTGCCGGTCGACCAGAACGAAGAGAAGCTAGCGGAACGAATCCTCGGAATCGCGCTGACGCTGTGTTGGGGTCCGCGATAGGCGAAGCCGCTGGCCGCCACAATTCCAGACCATGCCGACATGGCGCGCGCGTAATGATGACCGCATTCCGGCTCGTCCCACGGATTTCGCCTTTCGCCATCGAATCGCCGGCGCACATCTTCAAAGGCGCGGACGCCTTCGTGCAACATTCCGGCGTAGAGCAACTGCGTACCGTACAAATACTCGATACCCGTCCAGGCCTCTGAAGCATAAGGGAATGGAATCCTCGGGCGAGTCACCTTCCCGTAGTCGCAGATCAACACCGCGGCCTCGTCGTTGAGCGCGTAGATCCGCTCCACGGAGTTATGCCTGCCGAGGCTGGCGCGATGGTTGTATTTATAAATCGACGCGATGGTCTTGCGTATTTTCACCGGATCCAGCAGCGGACCCAGGCCCGCGATATCGGCGAGATACTGTCCGATGAGCTGGTCGGTAAGACATCCTTCGTCAAGCTGGAAATCCGGGTGTTCGGGGTTCTCGGCGCCGCCCGTCGACCGCAACGGTTTCGCGATCTTCTCGCGCGGAATGCCACGGGTTTTCTGAATGTAGTATTCGCCGTTGAAGAGATTGGCGTCGATCCATTTGCTGCCTCTCTCGAACAAGCTGCGGCACTCGGCCGCGAACTGGCTGTCGCCCGTAGCGCGGGCCATTTCCTCCGCGGCTCGGAGCGCACCCAGATAGTAAACGCCGCACATCGGGTTGGGACCATAGAATTCCACGTCGTAGGTGTTATGCTGCACACCTTCGAGCACGCCGTCGCGATCACCGTCCCAGCCGCCTTCGATCCAGGCGAATTCGACCACCTGTTTCACTTTCGGCCAGATCCGGCGCAGCCAGGCCTCGTCGCCGCAAAGCTGCCAGTCGATGTAGGTTTTGATAATCTGGCCCATGGCACCGTCGGCGGCGGTGGTTCCGCCGGTCTGCGTGCCCTCGGGCAGATTCAGGCGGATGGGCAGCACGCCGTCGAGCCGGCTGGAAAGATCGAATGCCGCTTCGCGCATGGAACGGGCTAATTCCGGGAACAGATATTGCGTAGTGGTTTCGTAGTTCCAGACGTGGGTGCAACTGCCGTGGCAGCACCCACCGCCATCGCCGATTCCTTCGAACCCACGGAACTTTCCGTCCGCCGTACGGAAGCACGTCTGCGTCGCCAGCGTCGAGAGGTTCGCCATGGCGGCCTCTTTGATCGGGGCGGGGATTGTAGTCTGGCGCATCGCCGTCAGGAATTGGTGCATGCGCTTTTCCAGCGGAGGCAGGTTGGCGGCGAGGTGCAAAGCCGCGTCCCAGGCATCCCGAAATCGTTCGGAATAGTAATTGCCAACGATGGTGTTGGCTTCCGCTTTATCGGAACTCGCCCAGCCGCACCACGCCGGCGTGCGATTCGGGAAGTGCCAGGCCAGAACGAAGGTGTATTCGGCCTTCGCGCCGGCGGCGATTTCGCGCTGCAGGCAGAGCGAACCAACCTTATTGCGCTCCCCTGCCTCGGGTCCGAGCCGGCCGTCGTCGGAGAAGTCGTCCCAGAACAGCAGAGGGCTCGCCCACCACTTGGCGCGCGGCCATCCGCTCAGATGAGTCACCTCGCCTTTGCCGGCGCCCAGGACACAGAGCGCAAACGATCCGGCCTGCGGCGTGCCTTTCTCGGCTTCCGGATTCGTCATGAAGAGCCCATCCATGCCGGCGGCGCTGCGAAACTCCGCGGTACGGGCGGCCAGGATCTTGCCACGGTCCCCGCCGCCGCGAAGATCGAGCCCCGCCGGGTTATCGAGGGAGAAAGCGATGGACACCTTGGCCGTCTCTTTGGCCGGGTTATGCACCATGTAGCGCAACACAGCCACGGGCAGACCGGAGGCGTCGGCGTCCAGAGGAATGATGGGCGTGAAGGCTTCGAGCGAGACGCTGACGGGCAGATCGCGGTCGTGAAACGCAATCTTCGCCAGCGGGTATTCGCCGGTGAACGTGGCGTCGTCGAGCCGCGCCAATCCAGAGACTTGACTGGGGCTCAGACCGCCGGGCGCCTCGTAGGGCGGCATCAGCTTCGATTCCAGTACGCGGACCACCGGTTTGGAATTGCCCACCTGCGCCCAGATGCTGGGGAACGAATAGGTCACAGACCGGCCCTTGTCCGGGCGGTTGAAGATCTCCCAGTCGCGCAATTGGCCGCGGCCTCCGAGCGCCACGCTGCCGGCGGCGACGCCTCCCAGCGGAAATGCGATCATCGCGAGATGCTTCCCCGTGAACGTCCGCGGATATGGCACTGTTGCCGGGACCGGAGCCCCCGGCGCGGGTTTTGAGGCGGTCTCATTCGCCGGCGGCTGCCCGCCAGCCGGCGCTTGAGCCTGGGCCTGCGAAACGCCACCCGCCGCCAGCGCGACGGTCTTGAGAAATCCGCGGCGTCCTGCCGCATTCGATGTCTTCGTGTTCTTCACTTTGGTCTCCTTACCACCGCGCCATGCGGGGATTTCCTCACCGGTCACCGGCCTTTGCCAACCGCGGGCACGAGCCGGATGTAGTCGAGGCCCATCGAGCGTCCTCGTGATCTCTCGTTGCCGCCGGCAATCTCGATTTCCAGTTTGCTTTCCCCGGCGGGTAATTCCAGAGTGCCCAGCTGAATCTCGCCGGCCGGAGCAACCACCGGAGCGTACGTGTCGATCACTGGGCCCAGCTTCCTTCCGTCCCAATAGAGTTGGACTGTGCCATAATCCGCCGCCTTGGTGAATTCAGCGACGATGTCATAGCGGCCGGCGGTCTTCACGGGCACCGCCAGCGCCAGCCGGTCTCCGTCCTTCCCTCCGCGCCAGAGAAGTTGCAGTGAATATCCCCATTGGCCTTCGAACCGGCTCATATCCTGTGGATTGGCCGTGCCATTGGCGGGCTTCTGGAGTATTTTGAGCGACTCGCCTTCCAGCGCGCCTTCGACGGAATATGGTTTTAGTTCATAGCCGACGCGGTCCCCGACGGGCAGCGGCAAATACGGATCCTTGCCGCCCGGCGCCTGATACCAATACGCGACGGCGGCATATTGCGTCGGACGCGTGTTGAGGAAATATTTTTCGATTGCTGCCTCGAAGCTGGACTGAAACGGCACGCTGTCCGAAATGTGCCAGCGGTTCACCGAAATATGTCCAACATTGCGCCCGTTGTTGCGGGTCTGATTGTGCAACGCTTGAAAGAAGACGCTTCCGCTGCTCCACGCATAGCCGAAGTAATCTTCCGATCCGGTGCCGAATGTGGAAGGAAATTTCTCTCCGTCCACGAAAAACTTTTCGTCGCCTTCGCCCCACCACATGCCGCAAGGATTCCACACGTTGAGGGTTACTCCCACGAAGCGCCCGCGGCCGGTCGTCTTGAGCATTGGCCAGTCTATCGCCCGTTCCGGCTCGGTGGGAAGGAAGGCGTCGCGATGCCACTTCGCATGGAAGCGGCCGAGCGACGCGACAGGGCTGGTGAGCGGAGCGTAGATGATATCCACCTGCAACTTCAGCGGCGCCGCGCCGTCGTTTTTCAACTCGACCTGAGCCGCCGAGGCAAAAGGCATGTACCAGTAGGAATAAAACTCCGTTTCCGTCATCCCCATTGGTAGCGAACTATATTTGTTGATCCCCGGCGCCGTGCCGAAGAAATCACCGAGTGGCGCCCATACGCTCGGCGTGCTTTCCCCGTCCCAGCGAATGCTTAAAGTGGTTGCGCGCAGCGCGGTGTCCGGATCGCTCGTGTTCGTCGGGTCCAGCCTCACCTTCAACCCGACGATTGCGCGAACCCCCTTCAGTTGCGCCACCGTCACCGCTTTTCCGGCGGCCAGAGCCACCGCAACGCGAAGCGTCTTCTCGCCCGCGTAGGTTCCCGCCGGATCGCTGCCCAGTCCTTTGCTCATCTTCGCATCGGCGGCCCGCAGCGCCGCTACGTCTTTCGGCGTCAGATTCCGGTTGAACGTGGGCACGACGGTGCCTTTGGGGAAAGTGGAATAGTTGAAGTGGTAGTAATTGCCCCAGTCCTTGTCTCCTACGATCTTGCAGGATTTCTGGTAGGGAATGGGAACGTAGTTATCGAAGCCATTCGCCGCTGTCTTATAGACTAGCGCGGGAAAGGTGAAGGGTTCGAACAGAGGGCTGAAATAGTCGCCGAAAGCCAGGTCCACGGCGGGTTCGGCGGCTCCGTCCAGGAAAGTCTTCACATGACCTTTGCCGGGGGCGGCGGACCATGTGCGCCAGATGCAGCCGGGACCCGTCATCTCGGCCAGAACGGACTGTTCCCCTTCCTTGCGAATGATCCCGGACCCGTCGCCGTTGGCATCCCATTTCACATACTTGCCGTTCGCCTCGTCGTACCGGCTGGCGCGGTCGTAACTCGACCACATGCTCGTCTGTTGACCCGCCTCCGGCAGCGTGGCCAGATGTTCCAGGTTGGTCAACCGGTCCACCAGATCGGCGTAGGAGAGGGTGTGCGCGGGTTGCGCCGCAGCCCGGAATCCAAGAGAAAGTGTGGCGATAGCAAATATGATCTTCTTCATATCGATCCGTTAGTCATTCGGAGATGCCGTCGTTCTGTCAGTTGTTCTGTCATAGGAGGAAGAATGCGCGCCCCGCCCCTCGGCAAACGTGGAACCGACCTAGTCGCATCTCACGATTTGACGGGCATTCCCCCAGCCGAGCGCAGGCTCCAAACCAAGTGCCTGACCTATTGATCCTTGGGTTTTGGAGCCGGTCGCAGGAAAATCAGATCAAGCCCGAACTGGTTGCCGCTGGATCGACTGTTCTTCCCGCCCAGAGTGACCACCAGTGTGGATTTCCCGGCCGGAACCACTTCGGAACCGATTTCGATCGGGCCGGCGTTCTGAAGTTCCGCACTGTAACCGTCCACGCTCCTGGACAATGTCTTGCCATTGAGAGCAAAGGTGTAATAGCCATAAGTCGGACCATGCCCACCGACAACGGCGATCCGGTACTCACCGGCAGTGGGAACGTCAAAGTGCAGGGTTAGCGTGTCGCCCTTGGAACCATCCTTCCAGAGAAGCTGGCGGTCGTTACTCCAGGCATGCTGTAGTCCCGCCATTTCCTGAACGAACAGGGCGCCACCTGTCGCTTTGGCATTGGAGATCAGCGACTCGCCTTCTACGGGCGGAGGCCCCCCGTAGGGATTTTGGAAGACAACCATTGGAAAGCCAATCGAAGCCGCCGCCGGCATGGGCGCAAGCGGAGTCCGCTGCCCGTCGCCATACCAGAATGCGACCGACGAATAGTAAACGCCTTCCTGATCGTTAACCTCGCTATTCTCAAGTTGCGCATCGAGCGACTTCTGAAAAACCGGCGCGTCATTGAGCAAGAAGCGGAACGCATCGATCCGGCCAAGACCCTGTTTGATCATGCAGCCGTTCACCTGCAGCGGGTTAGTTCCCTCGGAAAAATAGAACGCGCTGTTAAAGAAATCTTCCGTGCCGGTACCGTTCCAGGGGGCCAGGACTGTCGAGGGGAACTTGGCGCTGGGGGTAAACTTCTCGTCATCGACCCGGACCTGTTCGTCGCCCTCGGCGTAAGCGAGGCCGTTGTTGGCCTGCATCGCCTGGACGACTCCCACAAGATGGCCCTTGTGCCCCTCCACATGCGCCCAGCGATGGGCTCTGCCCTTGACCGTAATCTCCTGATGGAAGTCCGTGTGCAGGTAAAGACTGCCCGGTGGAATCGGGCCTGGTTTCACGGCCAGCGAAGCGCTGACTTTGACCGGCTCGCTGTTTCCGTTTTCGATCGCGAATCGCGCCGTGGAGCGAAAAGGCATCGGCAAGCGAAACGTCATGTCCCCGGCGGCGTTCTGGGAAAAGGCGACCGACTGGAATACTTTGTGGCCGAAAGCGTTGCCAAAAAAGTCCGCGACCGGCACTTCGAGGTCGGGAGTCTTGTGGCCGTCGAACCAGGCGCGCAGAACGAGTTTCCGCAAACCCGGATCGCTCACCGCCGGGGCCGTAAGGGTGAGGCTCTGCACGGTGCCCGGCCCTCTCAGCGTAGGAATGTCCGCCGAACCTCCGGCTGGGATGGTCAGCGTTGCTGCAGTCGGCGCAATCGCGCCGACCGGGGCCATCGCCGGCAGTGTCCACGCGGCGGTGGCGCTGGCCAGCGCGGCCTGATCTTCAGCCGTCAGCGGCAGGGCAAATGGCCGGACCTTTGTCCCGTCGGGAAATTCGAGCGAGTTGATCTGGTAGAAAAAGTATTGGGTCTTGTCGGGGTCGACCGTCACCCGGCAGTGTCTGGCGTAAGGAATCGGCAGGTAAGTGAAGCTAGCCGAACCGCTGACCCTGGTGAGCGGCGGCACAAAGGGCGCGGGGCCTTTGAACAAATCGGCCATCGGCAGGTTGACCATCGGCTCCGGACTGTCGTCGATATATATCTTCAGGATGCCGGCGCCCGGGCCATAGCTTCGCCCTGGGACTTCTTCAAGCCGGTCGACCAGATGCGAACGATCGCTCCGGGACCGTGGAAATCGGCCAACACCACCTTTTCGCCTTTCCGGGAGGCGAAGTTTATGGAGTCGTTATTCCCGCCGGTGGGATCCGTGCTGGAAACGAGATGCGTACGCCAGTTGCGGTGCCGCGGCAGAGTGGACAAATCAGTCTCTTCCCGAAGCAGAGAAGCGACCGAAACCGTTTCGCCGGATGCGGCGCCCGCCAACGGCACTGTGGCCGCGATAGTCAGCAGGATTGTCGTCGCGACAAAGAATGCGGCACTCGAATGCAAGTATTTCATGGCGATAGAAGACCTCCGGCGTTCCAGGCTATTCCTCCAACAGAATCGTTTATGGCCCTCCCAAAGCGTGCCGGGCGCGGACCTCGGTTTAGAGCGTTCATTATGATCGAGGTGTCATATTGATCTCCAATTGGCCTTCTTGAAAGGGCCGATCGAGGAAGACAAAGAACCCGCCTCCGGCCAGTTGCGCGCTGTCATACAGGGTCTTCACGGAATTCCACTTGACGCTCACCACCGGCATTGGAGCGAAGACCCGGAAATGCCCCGTACGCTGCGTGTTGGATGAGACTTTGAGTGTAAGGGTGCGCTTGGCCGTGTCGTAGAGGTGGCTGTATTCGAGGAATCCGTCATTTGGCAGGGTCACGCGAACGGACGACGTTTGGTCTGTCCACGTCGCTGGCAGATTGGGATGAATGTTGATTTCCTTAAAACCAATCTTCGCAGGCGTGATTCCAAACAACCCTTCGATGACGGCCGAGACGTGCGCCGCCGCCGAGATGCCATACCGGTCCCGGCCGCGGGCAATGCCCTTACGCTGAGTGTACCACTCAATGCAATCGCCGTCCCGGGCGTATGCTTCGCTACGCCGCCGGATTGCCTCATACAATGCGTCCAGCATCTTACATTCGGACCAGGATCGTACACAGTTGTAATAGCTTTCTTCCCAGCAGCCCCCTTCCACAAAAGTGTCTGCTCCTCCATAATGTGGGCTGATCCAGGAATAAGGGGGATATTGAAGCGGCATCGGGAAGATGTCGTCCGTAAGCAGCACCTTCCGCGCATACTCAGCCACCTTCTGGGCGCGAGCGTGGTTGCCACTTATGAGCGCAGAATAGTATGGTGTAACATCCAACTCCCGGCTGTCTTCGTTGAGGCGGAGAATGCTGTGTTGCCACCGCTTTTCAGGGCGGCGGTAGAGCAGGTAATAGTAGCCGGCGTCCGGATCCCATGCCGACGTCTCGATCGCTTCGTGCGTTTGCGCTGCGTGCGATTGAAGCCACTCGCTTCCGGCCAGTCCCTGCTCCGATGCATGCGCCCCCATCACGCGCAGAAGCTCACAGACGTCCATGGTGGCAACGGTCACAACATCCTTGTTGCAACTGTTCACTAGCGGGAAATTCTCCGGTTCGCCGACCAGGAGAGCCCAGAAATGGTTCGGCACATTCTCGCCGTGTTCGACCAACCCGTCGCCGTTCGGGTCGTAGGTCGCCATGCACCACTTAATGGTCTGGAGGATACGGCCCCAGTTCTCGGCCACGGTCGCGTCCTGTTCCGTGTAAGCCACGAAGTCCGACCAATACTTCGCGGTTTGCGCAAAATGGATGGCCGTCTGGCCTTTGGGATCCCACTTTAACCGGCCATCCGCCGGATCGGATTGGTCCTGAAAAAGTCGGCGGCCCATCTCGACGGAGTATTGCTTATCGTGGCCGTAGAGGTACGCCGCGCATTTCGGCCCGAAGTGGAAATCCCGCGGATCGTAACTGTGCTGTGGTCCGTTCTTACCGTCGGAGACGGCCAGCAGGCCGTCCTTTCCGTATTGCTGATATGCCAGGCGGCGCATATCTTGAACCAGGCGAACAGCGATCCGGAAGGAGTCCTCGATGGCCTTTTCCGGAACGGCGATTCGGACGTCTTTGCTGGCTTCGAAACTCGGGACAGCCGCCCCGGCCGCCACGGCGGCGGTTGCCGCGGCGCCGATGAAGACTCTTCGTGTCATATTAACTCTCGCTTCCACTGCTACTTCCGTGCCACCCACCAGCGCATGGAACGCCGCCCCGGTGTTCAGGGTGCGCACGGGGCTCAATTGCACTCCCGGCCAAAGGAACCGAAGTCGACGTTGGAGACGACCTCCGACGCGAGGCCATTCCATCTACGGAGCAAGTCGCGGCGCATCTACTTTTCATCCTAGCGGTTCCTTTATCCACTCGTTTAAGTAATTCGCCGATTGAAAAAGGAAACTCACCCAAAAGCCGCCAATGGAAAAGACCGCGCGGGAATAGAGGAAGATCCCCGACACGCCCGGCGACAGGTTGGCGGACCGGCCCCGCACCGTGCCAGAGACGACCGCGTGTCAATAATTAGCCGCCACGCGGTTCGGTGGCCGAAATAAGTGGCGGCCCGATCCGCGCAACCTCGGCGGCGGCACAGACGAAATGCCGGTTCGTTCCGATCGCCCGCAACTCTTCGGCGAACGCGCCCTCCCGGTGGCGAAGGCGGGACCTTCGCCACCGGGAGGGCGCTGTTAGTTGCTTCTCCGTTGATTGCCGAGCGGATTAGAACGAGTAACGGATGTTCAGGAATACCTCCCTCGGCAAATTGATCTGAGTCAGCGTGATGTGGGCAAACAGCGACGAGGTCGGATCCGTGTTGGGTCCGTTGAACAAGGGTGTGTTCGTCGCGTTGACCGCCATCGCGCGGAACGAGATACGTTGATTCTCGTGGATCTTGAACTCCCGCGCCAGTCCGACATTGAATTGCGGCGCCGTTGGCGCACGGATATTCTGGCTGACACCCGGGATCACGCGAAGCGATCCTTGGGCCAGGGGCACCCAGAGGCTGCTGGATGTATTGAACCAGTTCGTGTACGACTGGCCGCTGGTAATCGCGGGGCTGCCCGTGAGCATGTAATTGCCGTTGGAGAACGATATGGGAACGCCGGACTGAGCGATGCCGGTCATCGAAAGATCCCAGCCGCCAACGATGTGCGACATCAGCCCCGTATTGAAGAGCCCGGAACCAGGGCCGACCGGCAGATGATAGGTGACGCTGGTGACAAATCGTTGCGGCCTGTCGAACGAGGCTTTTTGCCGAAGCAGGCTCAAATCCTGCGCGTTCAGCAGGCTCACCGCCTCCATAGTCTTAGAGATGGTGTACCCGACCTGAACGAACAAGCCATGCTTTATGCGATGCTCCACGCGAAATTGTGCACTGTTGTACCAGCTATAGCCAAAGGAGTTGTTGGTCTCTGTTACGCCGGAATACTGGGGGTATGGGACCAGCAGCGAACTTCTGCTAACGGTCGCTTGAGAGCCAAGTGACGTCGTGCTGGGCAGTACACCGTAGAACGGATTCGACACAGCAGTATTTAAGTAAGGCTGTCCCAGCGCAAGCTGACTGAGGCTGAGGAAGTCCAGGTTCTTGCTGACCGGAAGCCAACGCGTGGTGCTACCGGAGTACGCCACTTCCAGCAGCAGGCCCGGCTTTATTTCATATTCCAAGCCTCCCGAGTAATCCCACATCATGGGCGTGTGACGCGCGGAATTGTCGAAGCTGATTCCGGTGCCGAGGAGTGTCGCCAAGCCTTGCGACGCACCCGGGGCCGAAATCAATCCGGTGGGAAACGGATTTGAGAACGTGGCGGCCGGAAGGGGGGCTCCGCCGGACGTGCTCGTCGTAGCGGTGGTGGTGGCGCCCCACGGGGTGCTGGAGCCGATTTCCTGCGATCCGTCGATTGACGTCGGCAGGAAGACACGTCCGACGCCGCCGCGGAACACAATTGGCCTGTGTTCCGAAAGCTTGTAGGCCACGCCAAGGCGAGGCTGCCAGTCCTGGTGATCGGGATTAAACGCACCCGTCGGCT
>JBEKDV010000146.1:0-16892 GCA_050014175.1 Candidatus Solibacter sp.
CTTCACTCCATAGAGCAGCGCCCCGATGTACCGCACCGATGCCATGCCAAGTGCGACGCCCGCCAGCGCTCCCACCAGCACCCAGGAAAAGATATCCGCCGTCACCCGCCGCGCGATGTCGCACGCCTGCGCTCCGATGGCCATGCTCGCGCTCCCGTCGTTCACCATTCTCGCGGCGGCGCTCGTGGCCGCGCTGCCGGCGGTGATCCACGCCATCCGAATCGACCCGGTCACCATGCTGCGCGCCGATTAGCCCCGCGTACTCCCGCCGAAATCGGTAGGATGCTTCCTCGGCGATCTCCGCTCTCTCCGCTCCCACAGCGAGGAAAACGCCAATCCAGCTTCTTCTCTCCCTCTTGTTTTTGCGTTTGCTTTTCTCCGCGTCTTCCTCCGCGTCTCCGCGCCTCCGCGTCGAATGGACGCCTTCCCTGTTTGGTTCCGGCTTCGCCGGCTTGGTGCCCTTCGTCCGCCCCACGCCCGTGCTAAACTCCCCCACATGCGCAAATGCTTACTTGCATTGCCGGCGATTCTGGGCGTCGGCCTGCTGCTTCGGGCGGTCGAGCCCGAAAAGGTCGATCTGGGCGTCCTGCACCGCATCAAGAGCGAGGCCTTCGCCGGCAACTCCAAAGTCATGGACACGCTGTTCTATCTGACCGACGTGTACGGTCCGCGCCTCACCGGGTCGCCCAACATCACCGACGCGGGAAACTGGGCGGTCAAGAAGATGCAGGAATGGGGCCTGGTCAACGTGAAGATGGAAAAGTGGGGACCGTTCGGAAGGGGCTGGGCGGCGACGCGCTTCTCCGCCATGATGAAGGAGCCCGAGTTCCAGCCGGTCATCGGGTTTGCGCAACCCTGGTCGCCCGGCACCGATGGTCCGGTGACGGGGCAGGCCATGATGGCGGTCATCAACGGCCCGGAAGATCTGGAGAAGTTCAAGGGCAAGTTGAAAGGCAAGATCGTGCTGACGGCGGCGATGCACCCCTCGCAGCTCAACGAAGAGCCGCTCTCGCACCGCCTCACCGACGCGGAGTTGGATGCCGCATCGGGCGCGCCCGATCCGGCGGCGAGCAACCCCGCGGCGCTGCCGTTGGGCTTTCGCCGTCCGGCGGCGGGCGGCGCGGCGCCAACCGCGGCGGGCGGGCGCGGCGCGGCGGCAGGCGGTCGCGGCGCGGCCAATCCACGGGCCTTTCGCAACGAGTTGAACAAGTTCCTGAAGGACGAAGGCGTGCTGGTGGCGCTGACGCCGGGCAACGGTCCGGATGGCGGCACCATCATGGGCCAGGCGGCGGGCTCGCAGAACGCGAGCGATCCATTACCACCGCCTTCCGTCGTGCTGACCAACGAGCACTACAACCGCATCGCCCGCCTGTTGGAGAAGAACCTGCCGGTCACCCTGGAATTCGATATCGGCGCCAGGTTCACCGAGCCGGCCGATTCCTTCAACCTGGTGGCGGAGATCCCGGGCGCCGATCCCAACGCCGGATTCGTCATGCTGGGCGGCCACTTCGATTCGTGGACCGGCGGCACCGGCGCCACCGACAACGCCGCGGGCGCGGCGGTCACCATGGAGGCCATGCGCATCCTGAAAACGCTCGATCTGAAAATGGCGCGCACCGTACGCCTCGGTTTGTGGACCGCCGAGGAACAGGGCCTGCTGGGCTCGCGCGCTTATGTGAAAGAGCATTTCGCCGACCCCGCCGACATGAAGCCCAAGCCCGAGCACGCCAGGCTCTCGGCCTACTACAACCTGGATAACGGCAGCGGCAAGGTGCGCGGCATTTACGTGCAGGACAACGACGAGGCGCGGCCCATCTTCGAAGCCTGGATCGCCCCGCTCAAGGATTTGGGCGTGACCACGCTGACCTTGCGCAACACCGGCAGCACCGATCACATCTCCTTCGACGCGGTGGGAATCCCCGCCTTCCAGTTCATTCAGGATCCGCTGGAATACGGCACGCGCACGCACCACTCCAATATGGACGTGTACGATCATTTGCAGTCCGGCGATCTGGAGCAAGCCTCGGCGGTGATGGCGTGGTTCGTCTACAATACGGCAACGCGCGCGGAAATGATCCCGCGGAATCCCATGCCAAAGCCCGGCGCGGGCCGCGGCGGACGGGGGCAATAGATGGAGTTCTCACGCCGGGATTTGGGTTTTCTGTTGCCCGCGCTGACGGCGGTCAACGCCGGCGGCCAGGAACCGCCGGCCCCTACACTGCCGTCGAAGGTGTACCACCACCGGCAAATTGCCTACGAGGGCGACCAGAAGAAAAAGGGCCGGAGGTTTTTCTACGGAAAGAACCACATCGGTTTCAAGCTGGAGATGCACGAAACCGTGCTCGGCGAAGGCGCCCAAACGCACGCCCCGCACAAGCACGAGCACGAGGAAATCGTCATCGTGGTGGAGGGGACGGTGGAGACGTACCTCGAAGGCAAAACGGAACTCGCCGAGTCCGGTTCGGTGATCTATTTCGCTTCCAACCGGATGCACAGCGCGCGCAACGCCGGTACCGCGGCGTGCCGGTACTACGTGATCGAATTGCGCGGCAACGAAGCGTGAATCGATGTACATTCGCGCAAAATGTGTTGCCAAAACGCCACGAGTATGGAGTATCCTAAAACATGCGTTTTTTAGCCACAGTGTTTTTCCTGACGGTAATCACCGTCAGCGCTCAGGATGCTGCTCCCAAGCAGGGTGGGGGACGCGGACCGCAGCAGCCGCATAAGAATCTGAAGGTCCTGAAGGATGACGAGGTGCGTCCGGTGATGGGGGCGATGAACGGCGCCCTCGGCCAGCGGTGCAACTTCTGCCACGTGCAGGGCGACAATGCCAGCGACGATAACCCGAAGAAGCTGGTAGCGCGCCATATGATCGAAATGGTGAACCACATCAACGAGCAGTTCCCGGATGGCAAGGTCCACGTCAGTTGCTACACGTGCCACCGCGGCAAGACGGAGCCCGACCTGGCGCCCCCGCCGGCGGCACCGCCTGCTCAGTAAACCTGGAAGGTGGGGCAGGCGGGGTACCCTCTGGGTCCGCCTGCCAATTCCGATTCCGGTCGGCGGGAGCCCTCACAAAGCGATCAGACTGACCTCCAGAATGTGCGGGCTCGACGCTTGAATCCGCGCGATCGTTTCCGGCGCGGGTGAGGTCTCCAGATGGATGCGCGCTACCGCCGCCTCGGCGCCTTCGAAAATCACGTTCTCCATCTCCTGGACGTTGATCTCCGCCTGGCGAATGCCCACCAGCACGCCGGCCAGCACACCGGGACGATCCAGGTGGCGCACCACCAGGGCACAGGTAGCGGGCGTGGTGCGCGCGAGGTTGACCACGTTGGGCACGTGCCCCGTCTGTAGAAACGTGCCGATGATGCGCACCGTTTCGGCGGCGATGGCCTCCTGCGCCTGTTCGGTGGACGCGCCAATGTGGTGCGTCCCGTAGACGCCGGGCAGCTTTACGATAGGGTCGGCAAAATCGCCCGTGCCGCCCGCCGGTTCCGCGCCGAAGACGTCCAGCCCGGCGCGGATGCCTTTTTCCTCCACCGCGCGCCCCAGCGCCGCCTGGTCGACCACCTCGGCGCGCGAGGTGTTGATGAAATACGCGCCCGGCCGCATGGCGGCGAAGAATGCGCCATCGATCAGTCCCCTGGTCTGCGCGTTCAGCGCGATGTGCAGGCTGACGATATCGGCGGCGGCAGCCACCTCCGCGGGCGAAAACTTGCGCGTGACGCCGAGTTGGCGCGCGGCGTCGTCGGTCAGGCTGCGGCTCCACGCCACCACCGGCAGGCCGAAGGCTTTGGCCCGCAAAACGACTTCGCGCCCGATTTGTCCCAGGCCGATCAGCCCCAGCGTGCGCCCGCACAGGCCGCGCGCTTTGGAGAAGCCGCTCTTGTTCCACTGCCCCTGGCGCAGCGCCAGCACGTTGTCGGGGATCTGCCGGTCCAGCGCCAGAATCAAGCCGAAGGCCAGTTCGGCCACGGCCACCGAATTCTTGCCCGGGCAGTTGGAGACGTAGATGCCGCGCCGCGAAGCCGCCGCCACATCGATGGTGTTGTACCCGGCGCCGGCGCGCACCACCAGTTTGAGCGCGCCGGCGGCCAGCACCGCCTCCGGCACTTTGGTGGAACGCACCACCAGAACATCGGGGCGGAATTGTTCCACTTCGGCGGCCAGCGCCTCGTCCTTGAGCTTCGGAGCGAAGCGCACCTCGCATCCCAGCCGGGCGAGCTCGTCCCGCCCGGACTGTTCGAACTGGTCGGCAATCAGTACGCGCATGGCATCAGACCCGGTAGTCGTCGGCGCGCCACGTCTTGACGGCCTGCTTGATGTCCTTGGGCGCCAGATTCTCGTTGGCCGCGCGCGCCGCCAGAGCTACAAACTCGCCGTCGGAGGCGAAACGCAGCGCCACAATCTGCAGCGCCGAAAGACGCGCGTCCAGCAGTTTGCCGGTCATCACGAAGTGGCGAAGGTTCTCTTCCGCGCGAATGGCGCGGTCCTGCGCCTTCAGCGGGAAGGCCCGCGCGTAGTAGGACAACAGCAGCGTGCAGAAGGTCAGCACCAGGATCAGGGCGGCACTGTAAAGCCGCGAATGATCGCCGATGGAATGGTAGAGGTTGACAGCCGAGCCGATCAGGGTCAACACCAGAATCAGAAACAGGACGATGTGATAGCCGGTGACGTACTTGGCGTGATTCTCGTAGTTTTGTGTGGACATGGGGCGCGAATTCTCCTTAGTCCATCCTAACGCGGCGTAGGGCGCATTGGGTCCAATGGCCCAACTGCCGCCGCCCGATTGCAATCTCAGACTGCAATATCGGACAATGCTTTTATTGCGAGGTAAACAGCCGTGTCAAGAGATATGCTGTGGTCCATTGGCGTCGCCACCCTGCTGGCGGCCGGGTCGCTGCTGGGGCAGACGCCGGCGTTCGAAGTGGCATCCATCAAACCCTCCGAGCCGATCACGCCGGCCATGGTTGCCTCGGGGAAGCTGCATGCCGGCGTGAAGATCGACGGCAAGCGCGTCGATATGGGAAACGCCTCGATGATGCAGTTGATCTGCCGGGCGTACGATGTCAAGAGCTACCAGGTCTCCGGCCCCTCCTGGATGCAGGGTGCGGGCCTGGCCGGGCTGCGATTCGACATCGTCGCCAACCTGCCGGAGGGCGCCACCAAGGAGCAAGTGCCGCAGATGCTCCAAAACCTGCTGGCGGAGCGCTTCAAACTGGCGATTCATCGCGACTCCAAGGACCAGGCGATCTATGCCATGGTGGTGGGCAAGGGTCCCCTGAAGATCAAAGAGTCCGGGGCGCCGCCCGCCGCGCCCGACGGAGCGGCGCCCAACCCCGCCGTCACCGGCAGCAGCTCGGTGAGCATCAGCCAGACCAAGAACGGAGCGGTGGTTTCCGACGGCACCGGCAAATCCCAGAAGATGACCCCCTCGCCCGACGGCAAGTCGATGCGCTTTGAAATCACGGGGGCCACTCTGGCCGAATTGGCCGAAGGCTTGACGCCGATGGCGGACCACCCCATCGTGGACATGACCGGACTTGCGGGAAAATACGATGTGACGCTGGAGATCTCCATGCAGGATCTGATGAACGCGGCCAGGGCAGCGGGAGCGGCCGTGCCTCCTCCCGCCCCCGCCGATCCCAGCAAACCTGCCGAAGCCGCTTCCGAACCGGGCGGTTCCCTCTTCACCGCCATCCAGGCGTTGGGACTGAAACTCGAACCGCGCAAGGTTCCCACCCCGCAGATCGTGGTAGACCACGTGGAGAAGATGCCCACCGAGAATTAGTGGGACAGGCCTCCCGGCCTGTCGACCCGAGCGAAGCTCGAACGAGTCTGCCCCGTCCTACATCGCCCGCGGCCGGATCACTTCTTCGCCTATATAGGGGCGCAGAACCTCGGGGATGACCACGCTGCCATCCTTCTGCTGGTAGTTCTCGACGATCGCCACCCACGTGCGGCCCACCGCCAGGCCGCTGCCGTTGATGGTGTGGGCGTACTCCGTCTTCTTGCCGGCTTTGTAACGAATGCCCGCGCGCCGCGCCTGGAACGCTTCGAAGTTCGAGCAGGAGGAGATTTCCTTGTACCCGTTCTGCCCCGGCAGCCAGACTTCGATATCGTACGTCTTGGCCGAACTCGCCCCCATGTCGCCGGTACAGAGCACCACGGTGCGGAAGGGCAATCCCAGGCGCCGCAGGATATCCTCGGCGTCGGCGGTCAACTTCTCGAGCTCCTCGTAGCTCTGCTCCGGGCGGGTGAACTTCACCAGCTCCACCTTCTGGAACTGGTGCTGGCGGATGATGCCGCGGACGTCGCGGCCGTAGCTGCCGGCCTCGCTGCGGAAACACGGCGTGTAGGCGCACAGCTTGATGGGCAACTGCTCCGCCTCCAGCGTCTCGTCGCGATAAATGTTGGTGACCGGGACTTCGGCGGTGGGGATCAGCCAGAAATCGGTGCCCTCGCACTTGAACAGGTCTTCGGCGAACTTGGGAAGCTGGCCGGTGCCGTAGAGGCTGGCGGAATTCACCAGGAAGGGCGGCAGCACTTCGGTGTAGCCATGGTCCCGGGTGTGCACGTCGAGGAAGAAATTAACCAGCGCCCGTTCCAGTTTGGCGCCCAAACCCCAGTAGAGCGCGAAGCGCGCGCCCGTGATCTTGCCGGCGCGGGCGAAATCCAGGATGCCGAGCTCGGGACCGAGATCCCAGTGCGCCTTGGGCTCGAAATCGAATGGCGGGGGCGCTCCGGAGCGGCGCACTTCCACGTTGTCGTCGGCGGAGCGGCCCACCGGGACGCTCTCGTGCGGGATGTTGGGGATGCCGGCGAGCAGTTCCTGGAACTGCTGGTCCACGGCCTTCATCTCTTCATCGAGCGCCGCGATCTGTTCGGCGATGGCGCGCACTTCCTTCTGCCGCTGGGTGGTGTCGGCGCCCTCGCGCTTCAGTTTGCCGATCTCGGCGCTCTCCTGATTCTTGCGCGCTTTCAGTTGCTCGGCATGGGAAATCGCACTGCGGCGCTTCCGGTCCAGATCGCGAAATCCCTCCAGATCGATCGCGCCGCCGCGGGTCGCGAGGCGTTCCGCAATTCGCTCGAAATTGCTCCTGAAATAGGTGAGATCGTGCATGTCCTTCCATGCTAACGCATGGGAAGGCTATTCTTCCTCTTCCTCGACGTTGACGGGCTCAAGATCTTCGGCTTCGAAGATCTCGCGGCAATCGAGACATTCAATGTAGTCGACCCCGTCCCGGCGGGCGATGATCTGGGTGCGAGAGTGCTCACAAGCGGTTTGCATAACAGCGCTTAGATGAAGTTTATTCTACCGTTGCGCAGCCTCTTGTCAAGCCCCCCCTTTGGGTATTCCCGAGGTACGACCCCATTTGACGATGTGAAACGGCGCCGGGGCATTCAATTCAAGAAGTACGTCCGGTACAGCGTATCGCGCTGCTTAGGCACGAAACCGGCGTCGCGGATGATGCGGCGGAGTTCCTCTTCGCTGGCGTGATGGTGGGCGCCGGCGGCGGAGACCACGTTCTCTTCGATCATGATGCTGCCCACGTCGTTGCCGCCGAAACGCAGGCCCATCTGGCAGGTCTTCAAACCCTGCGTCACCCAACTGGCCTGCACATTCTCGAAGTTGTCCAGATAGATGCGGCTGATGGCCAGGGTTTGCAGGTACTCCACCGCGGTAGCTTCTTCCTTGACGAAGCGGCCGAGGGAGGTGTTCTCCCGCTGAAATGTCCAGGGGATGAAGGCGGTAAACCCGCCGGTCTCTTCCTGAAGATTGCGCACCAGCTCCAGATGGTTCATGCGCTGTTCCAGGGTTTCGCCGCAGCCGAACATCATGGTGGCGGTGGTGCGCATGCCCAACTGGTGAGCCGTGCGATGGACGTCCAGCCATTCCCGGGTGCCGCACTTGAGACGGCTGATGCGGTGGCGCACGGCGTCATCCAGAATCTCGGCGCCGCCGCCGGGAATCGAATCCAGGCCGGAATCGCGCAGGCGCGCGATGGTGTCGCGCAGGCTCAGGCCGCTGACCTCGGCGATGTTGGCCACTTCCGGGGCGGAGAGGCAGTGCAGGTGAATCGGGTAACGGGCCTTGATGCCGCGGAACAGGTCTTCGTACCATTCGATCTTAAGATCCGGGTGCAGCCCGCCCTGCATGAGCACGCCGGTGCCGCCCAGATCGAGTGTTTCCTGAATCTTCTCGTAGATCGCTTCCTTAGGCAGGATATAACCTTCGGCGGAGCCCGGGGCGCGATAGAAGGCGCAGAAGCTACAGTACTCCGTGCAGAAGTTGGTGTAGTTGATATTGCGGTCGATGATGTAGCTGACGATGCCTTCCGGGTGCCAATGGCGGCGGATGCGGTCGGCTTCCATGCCGATCCCGATGAGGTCGTCGGATTGAAACAGATCGAGGGCTTCTTGGCGGGTGATCATAGCAGTGGAGTGCGTATGATCCCAGAATAGCAGGCTGCCGGCAGGCCGAGGCGGGCGTCAGGCCACGCCCAGGGCGAGTTCCTCCTGCAGGACTTGGGCGAACAGATAGATGGTGAACAGCGGCTGGGGACTGCCCTTGCCCCATCGGTTGACCGACCACTTGACGCGCAGAAACTTAATATCCGGGTGGTCCGAGAGATCGGCGAGGATCTGGTAGGTTCCACAGTAGAATTTCTGCGGGAACGTGGCCAGCGGCCGGGTGCCCCAATCGTTACCGTCAACGGAACCCCAGATAGAGATGTCGATGCTTTCCTGTTCGATGATCCGCGTGATGCCGAGAGTGAGGACCAGCGTCCCACCCTGTTGTTCGTCCAAAACGATTGCCGCTCCGGTGCCGGCTTCGCGGACCGTGGTTTCGGTTAGTAAGAACTCTGGAAGCATGGCTTTCTCCAGCCCGGCATAATTGAATTACAGTTGTAATTACTTGAGCCTAATTAATTGGTGCCGTGCCATTTCCAGCGTCTCATATTTTTTACAGAAACAAAAGCGTATATATTGGCTGGCATCGCTTACATGCGAAAAAAAACTTGACCCGGGAACCGCCGCCACTCCGGCGTGGGTGATCAAATGACGCACAAACAGAACGTCGCTGGCAAAGCCGAAAGCCGAGATATCGGTCATTACGTAATATGCTCCTTGCGGAGTAAAGCATCTGAATCCAGCATTTTGCAGACTAGTGACGAGGTGGTCGCGGCGCGCGGAGTACTCCGTCGCAAGGTGGCCATAGTAGTCCTCGGGCATGGAAAGGGCGAGCACCCCGGCCTGCTGTAACGGGGCGGCGGCGCCCACCGTGAGAAAATCGTGAACCTTGCGAATCGAGTCGGTCAGGCCGGGCGAGGCAAGCACCCAACCCACCCGCCAACCCGTCACGGAGTAAGTCTTACTCATGCTGTTAACCAGGATGGATCGGTCGCGCATGCCGGGAAGCGACATGATGGGGACGTGCACGGCGCCGTCGTAAAGGATGTGCTCGTAGATCTCGTCGGTGATGGCCAGACAGTCAAACTCCTTACAAAGTCCGGCAATGTACTCTAACTCGCCGCGCGAAAAAACCTTACCGGTCGGGTTATTGGGTGAGTTAAGGATGATAGCCCTGGTGCGGCTGGTAAAAGCGGCACGCAGTTCCTCGGGATCGAAGCTCCAGTCGGGCGCTTGCAGCGTGACGTAACGCGGGATGGCGCCGCAAAGTTGGGTATCGGGGCCGTAATTTTCGTAGAAGGGCTCGAACAGGACCACTTCGTCGCCCGGGTCGAGCACGGCCAACAGGCTGGCGATCATGCCTTCGGTAGCGCCGCAGCAGACCGTGATTTCGCGCTCCGGGTCGAACTCCATGCCATAGGTACGCAGGTATTTGGCGGCGATGGCGTCGCGGAAGGGCTTGGCACCCCAGGTGATGGCGTACTGGTTGATGTCGTCGTCAATGGCTTGGGCCGCGGCCCTCTTCAGGGCGGCGGGCGCCGGGAAATCGGGAAAGCCCTGCGCCAGGTTGATGGCGCCGTGACGCACGGCCAGGCGGGTCATCTCCCGAATGACGGATTCCGTGAATCGGGCGATCCGCTGGCTGCGGAATCGGGCGCGGAGGGCATTTGGGTTGGGCGACATCCTCCGAGAGTACTTTGCCGGGAGGGCCGCCCGCAAGTGAGGCGGACTGACAGACCACAAAAGGCGATGGTCTGTCCCACGTCAATCCGCGATGACCTTGATCTGCCCGATACCGCCGTTGATTTCGATGCGGATCTTGTTGGCGGCGCTAGAGTAGGTCGGGCTCACCCAATGACCGTCCTCCCGCTGGAGCCCGCGCACATTGATTTCGCCGATGCCGCCATGCGCCTCGGCATAAATCCCGGCATCCACCGGAACGCGAACGGTGGCTTCCCCGATGCCGCCGTGGATGCTGACGTCGTAACTGTGCTTGAGGGCGCCTCGCAGATCCAAATCCAGTTGGCCGACGCCCATGTCCACTTCCACGCCGCGCAGGTCGAGGCTTCCCAGATCGAGCCGCGCCTGGCCGGCGCCGAAGTGGAAGGCAAGATCCACCGGAACCTTCTTGTTCAGTTGCAGCTCCCAACTGTATTTGGTGTTGCCGAGGACCGTGGTGTGGTTCTTGCCCGGCTGTTCGATGGTTAACGATGCCTGTTTGCCGGCCCGGCTGTAGCGCACTTGGGGCTTCCAGGAAGGCACGCTATAGGCAAAATCGGCGCGCATTAATTTGGCGCCGCCATCGGTGACGCGCAAATCTCCCGCCCCCATGTGCAGATCGACGCGCACCAGTTCGGAATCGTCCATTTCCACGCTTTCCGAGGAGTATTGGACCGGACCCGCACGGTTGGTCTCAATCACGCAACCCGTGAGAGCAAGCGCCGGCAGGAGCATCAGGTAACTGGGTTTCATTGGTTCTCCTGGAGTGGATACGCGTATTTCGGACCGGTTGTTCCGTGGAAGGGCGGGCGGATTCCGGTTTCATTACAATGGAAGCATGCGTTCTGCGACGTCGAGGTGGAAGTGGATCCTGGGGATGGCTCTGGGTGGGGCGGCGCTGCTGTTGGCGCAGGAGTGGCAGACGGTCACCGATCTTTCAGGGGTGGATTTCAGCGGACTGACTCCGGCCAAGAAGGCCCTCGCGCTGAAGGCGCTGCGCACCCAGGCTTGCTCCTGCGGATGCAACATGAAGGTGGCGGAGTGCCGCGTGAAAGACCCGAGCTGCTCCTACAGCCGCGGGCTGGCTTCGGTCACCGTGGCGGCGATCAAAGCCGGGAAGAGCGCGGACGAGGCCATCGCGGAATCGAAGGCGTCCAAGTTCGGAACGCGGCCCACGCCCAAACTGCTGGAAGATCCGGTGCCGATCCCGACGCTGGGCTCGCCCATGATGGGTCCGGCCGGCGCGCGCATCACCCTGGTGGAATTCTCCGACTTCCAGTGCCCCTATTGCTCCAAGGCCGTGGCGCAGATCAATGCCACGCTCAAGGCCTACCCCAACGACGTGAGACTGATCTTCAAGCAGTATCCGCTGGTGGAATTGCATCCCGCGGCAGCGATCTCGGCGCAGGCCGCACTGGCGGCGCATGCACAGGGGAAGTTCTGGCCCATGCACGACGCGATGTTCGCCAACCGGCCGAAGCTTTCGCGGCAGTCGATTCTGGCGTGGGCCAAAGAGATCGGCCTGGACATGCAGCGCTTCACCGCGGACCTGGATTCGGACGCCATCAAGAAGGCGGTGCTGCGCGATCAGGCGGACGGAGACAAGGCGGGCGTGGAAGGCACGCCGACGGTTTTTATTGACGGCCAGCGGTATAACGGCGATCTGGCGCCCGAGGCCATCAAGCCGGTGATCGAGAGCGAGTTGAAGCGGTTGGCGGGGAAGAAGTAAGCATGAAGCCATGCCCCCTCGAAAGGGGGCATGGCAGCCTTGGAAGGCTACGCTACCGGTACTACGTAGACTTGGGTGACGCCGGTGCGGTCGCTGGCAAAGGCCACCATGGATTCGCCGCGGCTCCAACTGGGATGCGGATGGGTGTGCTGCGGGCCGTAGACCGTATCGACGGCATTCTCCATCCAACTGAGGGTGTGGCGCGCCCGGGCGAAATCTTCGGCCAGCGCGTAGCTGGATTTGCGCCATTGCGAGCCCTGATTGCTCGATCCGGAAAGGCAAAGCTGGCGGCGCCCGCCGGTGGCGGCGTCGATGATCTGCAACCCCTCGTCGGGATGGTTGGTGTCGCAGAGGATGCGTTGTCCGGCGCGGTCGGGAGCGATGTGCCAGGCGTTGTATTCGGCGATGGTGCGCACGGTGCGGGTGGTCCAATCCATGACGCGGAGGGCGCGCGGCCAGACCGTGAACACCAAGTCGCCGGTCGAGCCGAGGAAGGTCTCGTGCACGATGAATTCGTCGTTGCCGTGCTGGTAGAGGCACTCCAGGCCGCTGCCGTCGCGGCGGACGCGGTGCATGCGCGGCGCGGGATCGCCGGAGAACTCGATCCACTCGGGCTCCAGGGGGTGGAACTGCGGGTGGATCACCGTACGGGAAAACGGGATGATGGTGGAGCCGGTCCCGTCAAAACGGCTGACGACGAGGCCGCGGCCGGGCATTATTCCACCCTGGCCCGCATAGGCGGCGGTGATCCAGCCTCCATCGGCGCTGATGGAACACTCGCCGAGTTGCGCGCCGGGCAGGGCGAAGATGCGGCGCTCTTCCAAAGTGGCGCGATCGACGGCCCACAGTTCCCCGCCCCGGGTGACTGCAAGCGTTGCGCCATCGGGGTGGAGCGCGGCGGAGTACGGGTGGATGGGCGCGCCGCGGGTGAGTTGCCGGGTGTCGCCGGAGACGAGCGAGATCTCAAACAACTGCGCTTCGCCGGTGCGGTAGCTGGTGAAGAACATTTCCGCGTCGCCCGGAAAGAACGAGCTTTGCAGAAAATACGTGGGGTGATTGATGTGCGGGCCGCTGGTGATCTGGCGGATCACCGGGCACCCAGGTAGAGATCGCGGCCTCTGGCGAGAGCCGCGATTTTGCGGTCGGCGATGGAGCGCTTGAGCATCCAGAAACCGCAATCGGGATGGATCCAGCCGACGCGTCCGGGGCCGAGGACGCTGGCGGCGCGAACGATAGCGCGGGCGATTTCCTCGGGCGTTTCGACGCGATTGATCTTCACATCGACCACACCGATGCCGATTTTGATCTTGGGGTCCACCTCTTTGAGCGGCTCCAGATCTTCGGGCGGGCGGTGGGCCATTTCGAGCACGAGGTGATCCACGTGGAGCTGGTTGAGGAAGCTCACCAAGGCATGCCACTCGCCCCTTTGAATGGTCTGGCCGCCGTAGTTGCCGAAGCAGAGATGCACGGCGCGCCGGCCGTGAAAGGCATCGAGCACGCCATTGATGGCGGCGGCGGCGAGCGGGGCGTCGGACGGGTTGCCGGGGATGTTGGCTTCGTCGATTTGCAGGCAGTCGCAGGGGAGTCCGGCCACCTGCCGGGCGAGAACACCGGCGATCGCCATCAGCAGCGGCTCGAAATGGCGGTAGTAATTGTCGAGCAGGGTGCGCGCCAGCATGTAAGGGCTGGTGACGGTGAATTTGAACGGCCCGCCGGCCACCGAGGCGGCGAGTTCGCAATCGGCGAGGAGGTTGAGCGAGCCCTCGCCGAGCGGCGCTTCCACCACGCCGGCGGCCTTGCGGCGGAACTTCATGGTGCTCTTGCCGGCGAAGCACTCGTGATCGCTGCGCCCCACCTGCGAGCGGATTCCAGCCATGGGGCGGAGGAAATACTCGATCATCCCGTTGGTATCGGGGTGATTGACGTCGAAGCGATAGAGTTCGCCATCGGTGGGCAGATCGATGCGCGCCTGGCGCTGGGTGTCGAAGACGACGCGGGTGGCATCGAGGCGCGCCTGCTCGCTGGGCAGCGCGGGCAGCCAGTCGGGGACGGGATAGCTGCCTACCGTGGTGGTGAGGATGGCGGGTTCAGACGACATAGGGTGCCCGGTACTTGGGGCGGGTGAGGAGTTGGTTGGCTTCGGCGGCGCCCTCGCCGGTGAAGCGGCCCTTGGAAGCGTCCACGGCGAGTTTGCGGCCCACGCGGTAACTGGCGTTGGCCAGGTGGCAGAGGTCGGCGCTCATCACACCGGCGGCCACGTCGGCGTGCAGGTCCTGGTAATTGCGCGAGCGGCAGGCGGCCAGGAAATTCGCCATATGGGGCGGCGTATCGGCGCCCGGTTCTTTCTTGACGTCCATGACGAGATCTTCCTTGTCGCCCTTGTAGACCCTGAAGCCGGCGCCATCGACGCACATCCAGCCATCGGCGCCGTAGAAAAGATTGCCGACGTAATTGCCGCCGCCCTTGGCCATATTGCCCTCGCCGCCGGTGTGGATGCCGCGGACTTCGAACTGCAATTGCTTGTCGCCGTAGTCGAAGGAGGCGAACTGGGTGTTGGGAGTTTCCTGGTCGTCGACGTAGATGTACTTGCCGCCGGTGGAGACGACGCTCTTGGGCCACATGACTTCGCCCAGGCCGCGGCGCGCGAAATCCATTTCGTGCACGCCCTGATTGCCGATATCGCCGTTGCCGGTGTCCCAGAACCAGTGCCAGTTGTATTTGAAGCGCAGCGCGTTGAAGGGGCGCATGGGGGCGGGGCCGAGGAACATGTCCCAATTGACGCCGGGCGGGACCGGCGAATCGTCGGCGTGCCCGATGGAGGGGCGGCGTTTGAAGCAGAGGCCCTTGGCCAGGTAGACCTTGCCGATGACGCCCTCGTTGAGCAGTTCGATGGCCTTGATCTTGTACGGCTGGCTGCGGCCCTGCGAGCCGATCTGCACCATGCGGCCGGTCTTGCGCGCCACTTCGACCATGCGCTCGCCCTCGTGGACGTTGTAACAGGCGGGCTTTTCGCAGTAGACATCCTTGCCGGCCTGGCAGGCCCAGATGGTGGAGAGCGCGTGCCAGTGGTTGGGGGTGGTGACGGAGACAGCGTCGACTTCTTTATCGGCGAAGAGCTTGCGCATGTCGTCGTAGCCCTTGGGCTGTTCTCCGGTCAACTTTTTGGCGGCGGCCTGGCCGGTTTCGAGCGCGGCCTGGTTGACGTCGCAGAGCGCCACGATGCGCGCTTCGGGCACGGCGGCGTAACTTCTGATGTGATCGTTGCCGCGTCCGCCGATGCCGACGATGCCGATGTTGATTTTGTCGTTGGCGCCGAGCACGCGGCCCATGGAGAATGCGGCGCTGGCCGCGAGAAAGGTTCTGCGCGATGAAGTTGACATCCGGGTCTCCTTGCTGTCCTCGGCGATAGGATAACAGGGATGCGGGAGGGGGAGGGGGAGACGATTTCCGGTTGGTTCCTGGCGGCTCGCGGGCTACGAGGCGGGACAAATTTGTCCCGCTTTGCCGGCCTACCTTGTGCGAGGGTTGCTCATCGCCCATGCCCCGACAGGCCGCCGTGTTAGATTCGTTAGTAGTGCCGCTGAAGCTGACTACGGAGGATACCGAGAAACGCTCCGTCGCGCTGAGTTCCCTGCTAGCCGCGGTCGGGCTCACCGCGATGAAGATTGTGGCCGGCCTGTTGACCGGCAGCCTCGGCATCCTGGCCGAGGCGGCGCACTCCGGGCTCGATCTGGTGGCCGCGGGGATGACATACATCGCGGTGCGCATCTCCGGCCGGCCAGCCGACCGCACGCATCTCTACGGCCACGGCAAGGTTGAAAGCCTTTCCGCGCTCATCGAAACCGCGCTGCTGTTCGTCACCTGCGGCTGGATCATCTGGGAAGCCACGCACCGCCTCTTCTTCCACAAGGTGGAGGTCGAGGTGAACTTCTGGAGTTTCGCCGTGATGGCCACTTCCATCGTGATCGATGTTTCGCGCTCCCGCATGCTGTCGCGGACGGCGAAAAAGTACAACAGCCAGGCGCTGGAGGCCGACGCGCTGCATTTTGAGACCGATGTATGGAGTTCGGCGGTGGTGATTTTCGGCTTGGCGTGCGTCAAGCTGGGCGAATGGGCTCCGTCGCTCGGCTGGCTGCGCCAGGCCGATGCGGTGGCCGCGTTGGGCGTCTCGGTGCTGGTGATCTGGGTATGCTGGCAACTGGGCAGGCGCACGGTCGATGCATTGGTCGATTCGGCTCCCGCCGGCATGGAAGAACGCATCCTGACCGCGGTGTCGGCCGTCCCCGGCGTGCAGGACTGCCACAACATTCGGGCGCGCTACTCCGGCCCCGTGCTCTTCATCGATCTGCACGTGCTGGTGGACGGGCGGAAGACGCTCTTCGAGGCGCACGCGCTTACCGAGACCATCGAAGGCGTGATTCAGCAGATTGCCCCACAGGCAGACGTGACGGTGCATCCCGAGCCCTGCTGACGCGTCTGGTGTGTTGCGCCGCGCCCGCCAGTGTTGTCTACTTCTAGTGTGGCTCTGAAAATCTTTCTTGCGGGACTGCTTACGGCGGGGGCGTGCCTGGCGCAGAATTGGGTAATCGGAGGCGGTCTTGGCTACGGCGCTTACCGCAACGCCACTATCACCTCATCGGCTGGATCGGCCGGCGCCGGAATCCGTAACGATGCCGTTGTCAGCGGCGTGGTGACCGAGGACCTATTCGACCATTTCTCGGGCGAGTTTCGTTATGTCTACCACGGCGGCGACACGTTTCTCAGTTCGGGTTCTTCGCAAGGCGGCGTGAAGGCGCAGTCGCACGCTGTCCTCTACGACGCTCTGTTCCACTGGAAGCCGCGTACGGAGCGTATTCGCCCCTTCGCCGCCGGAGGGTTCGGCGCCAAGTACTACGACACCACGGGAAACCTGCCCAGTCCGCAGCCGCTGCCCAAAATTGCGTCGCTAACCAGCCGGAGCCAGTGGAAGCCGCTCTTCGATCTGGGCGCGGGGGTCAAGGTGCGGATTGCGGATCATGTGGTG
>JBEKDV010000147.1:0-16738 GCA_050014175.1 Candidatus Solibacter sp.
AGATTGGCTGACGGCGCCATCGGGCTGGAAGCCGGGCGTGGCGTTCCTGCGGCGCGAAGAGCTGCCGGATGGTTTCACGCTGGCGCTGGCGGCGGTGGAAACGGTGAATGCCGGCGGCCGGCAACTCTACGTGGCAGGCGGCCAGCAGCTCGATCAGGACTTCCTGACTACACTGGTGCTGCCCGCCGGCATGCGCGTGCTGCTCTACCGCAATCTGGAAGCCGGTTTCACGCCGTCCGAGTTGATCGACGCCGCGGGCCCCGCGGGCAACCCCGGACTCTTGCGGCCTTTGATCGAGCGGGTGCAGTTGGAGCGGCGCGAAGCTTCCCGCATCGTGGGCTCCGGCGCCGCGGCCGAGAGCTTCCACGCGGTGCCGCTTCCGGGGCTCGACAACAACGTGCTGGGCGTGCTGCTGATCGCCAGTTCGCGCCGCGACCTGGTGGAGCTGGAGAACTCGCTGGTGCAAACCGGCGCCATCGTGGCGGCCGCCGGGATTCTTCTGGGCATCGCGTTAAGCTGGTGGGCGGCCGCGCGCGTCACCCGCCCCGTGCAACGCCTCGCCGAGAGCGCCGGGCGCGTGGCGGCGGGCGATTGGAATGCCACCGTGGATGTGTCCTCCGGCGACGAAATCGGCACGTTGGCGCGCGCCTTCAATCGCATGACCGGCGAGCTGGTGGCGCAGCGCGAGCGCCTGGTGCAGGCCGAGCGCGTGGCCGCATGGCGGGAGCTGGCCCGGCGGCTGGCGCACGAATTGAAGAATCCGCTGTTTCCTCTGCAGATCACGGTGGAGAATATGCTGCGCGCGCGCGACCGCTATCCGGAACAGTTCGACGAAGTCTTCCGCGAAGGCGCCGCCACGCTGCTGGCGGAGCTGGCGCAGTTGAAGCAGATCGTGGGCCGCTTCAGCGATTTCGCCAAAATGCCGGCGCCGGAAATCCAGGCGGTGGAATTCAACGCGCTGGTCACGGACACACTGAAGCTGTTCGACGGGCAACTGGCGCAGGCGCGGGTGCAGGCGGTTACGGAGCTGGATGCGGCGGTGCGCACGGTGCCGGCGGACCCCGAACAGATGACGCGCGTGCTGCGCAACCTGGTGCTCAACGCCATCGATGCCATGCCGGAGGGCGGCACGCTCACGGTACGCACCACGGCTCTGGCAGGCAGCGTGCGCCTGGAGATCAGCGACACCGGCCAGGGGCTGACGCCGGAGGAATGCGCCCGCCTCTTCACGCCGTACTACACCACCAAGACCCACGGCACGGGGCTCGGGCTGGCCATCGTGCAATCGGTGGTGAGCGATCACGGCGGGCGGATTTCGGTGGAAAGCGAAAAGGGGCGGGGATCCACCTTCCGCATCGAGCTGTCTGTAAACCGGGCATGACTTATGGCGACCTCTTGACTTATGGCACACCTCTTGATTGTTGACGACGACCCCAACACGCTGGCCTCGCTGGCGCGCGCCTTCCGCCTGGCCGGGCACGAAGCCACGGTCTGCGATAACGCGGCGCGCGCGCTCGAACTGGTGAAATCGCAGGCCTTCGACATGATGCTGAGCGACGTGGTCATGCCGGGCAAGGATGGCCTGGCGCTATTGGAAGACTTGCGCGCGCTAGGCATCGCGCTGCCCGTGGTGATGATCAGCGGACAGGCCAATATCGAAATGGCGGTGCGCGCCACGCGGCTGGGCGCGCTCGATTTCCTGGAGAAACCGCTCTCCACCGACAAGCTGCTGCTGACGGTGGACAACGTCCTCAAGCTCAAACGCCTGGAAGACGAAAATCGGGACCTGCGCCAGCGCGTCGGCAAGCACGAGATCGTGCATTCCGGCGAGCGCATGCAGCTTGTGATGGCGCAGGTGGACCGCGTGGCGGCGAGCGAAACGCGGGTGTGCATCCTGGGCGAAACCGGCACGGGCAAGGAGTTGATTGCGCGCGCCCTGCACGAACGCAGCCCTCGCAAAGGCGGGCCGTTCGTCACCCTGAACTGCGCCGCGGTGCCCGCCGAGCTGATCGAAAGCGAACTGTTCGGCCACGAAAAGGGCAGTTTCACGGGCGCCGCCTCGCGCCACCTGGGCAAGTTCGAGCAGGCCAGCCACGGCACCTTGTTCCTGGACGAGATCGGCGACATGCCGCTGGTCATGCAGGCCAAGCTGCTGCGCGTGCTGGAAGAGCGGCAGGTGGAACGGGTGGGCGGCGATCGCACCATCCCGGTGGACGTGCGCGTGATCGTGGCGACGCACCGGAATCTGCACGACCTGGTCAAGAAGGGCGCGTTCCGCGAGGATCTTTATCACCGCATCTACGTTTTCCCGCTGCTGCTGCCGCCCCTGCGGGAACGCGACGGCGAGATCCCGGCGCTGGTGGCGCACTTCGCGGCGCAGGTGTGCGAGGTGAACGGCTGGAAGCCCAAGGTGTTTCTGCCGGACGCCATACAGGAGTTGCAGCGGTATGGGTGGCCGGGCAATGTGCGGGAGCTGCGCAATGTGGTGGAACGGCTGCTGCTGCTGGCGGACGGCGCGGTGGACGCGGCGCTGGTGAAGTTGGCGCTGCCGGCGGCGGAAGGGGAGACGGTGGCCGTGGCGCAATCCGGCCCGCTGGCCGACCGCATGGACGCTTTCGAACGCGAGCAGATACTGGCGGAGTTGAAGCGGAATCATCAGAGGATGACGGATACGGCGAAGGCGCTGGGGTTGGAGCGGAGTCATCTGTATAAGAAGTGCCAGGCGTTGGGGATCGATTTGCGGGCGATGCGGGGGGGCGGGTAGCGAAGCTGGGAATGGGCTGGGAAACCCGAGGAGAATGCCCCCACGAATGGGGGCATGGCAGCCCTGGAGGGCTACTCTACGGTTGCATCGACGAAGAATCAACGAGTTGCAGATGGGTTTCCGGAGAGAAGACTGTGCTCGCCCTGCTATGCTGGCAGTAACGGATGAATCCGGATTTTCTTGTCATTGGAGCCGGAGTGGCCGGGTTGCGGGCGGCAATCGAACTCGCTAGAGCGGGTACGGTGCTGGTGGTGGCCAAGGACAGCCTCCGGGAATCCTCCTCGGAATACGCGCAAGGTGGCGTTGCGGTCGCGCTCAGCGACGACGACGAGGTGGAGTTGCACGAACAGGACACCCTGTATGCGGGCGATGGTTTGTGCGAGCCCAGAGCGGTGCGGACGCTGGTGGAAGAGGGTCCGGCGGCGATTGAGGAATTGATCGAGTGGGGCGCCGCGTTCGACCGGGAGGGCAACAAGCTGGCGTTCACGCGGGAGGGCGCGCACAGCCGAAACCGCATCCTGCATGCGCAAGGCGATTCCACGGGGCGCGAGATCGCGCGGACTCTGTACCAGAAGGCCTGCTCGCTGTCCAATGTGACCTTTCGCAGCTACGCGGCCACCACCGAACTGCTGGTGGAAGACGGTGTCACAGGGGCGATGGTGCGGGATGCCAAGGCGGGGAGCGAGTTGGCGATTTCCGCGCGCGCGGTACTGCTGGCCACCGGGGGGCTGGGCCGCGTGTTTCTGCATACCACCAATCCCGACGTGGCCACCGGCGATGGCGTGGCCATGGCGTACCGCGCCGGGGCCGAGATCGGCGATATCGAGTTCGTGCAGTTTCACCCGACCGCGCTGGCGGTGGAGGGCGCGCCCCGCTTCCTGCTATCGGAAGCGCTGCGCGGCGAGGGCGCGCTATTGCGTAATACGCGCGGCGAGCGATTTATGGAGCGCTACCACCCGCAGCAGGAACTGGCGCCGCGCGACGTGGTGGCGCGGGCGATTGTGAGCGAGATGACGCGGACCGGCGCGCCGCACGTATTTCTGGACCTCACGCATCGCGGCGAGAGCTTCATCCGCGAGCGGTTCCCGCGGATCTACGAGACGTGCTTGCGCTATGGCGTGAATATCGGGACCGGACCGGCGCCGGTGGCGCCGGCGGCGCACTACGCGATGGGCGGCGTGCGTACGGATCTCGACGGGCGCACCAACGTGGCGCGCTTGTTCGCGGCGGGAGAGACGGCGTGCACGGGAGTTCACGGCGCCAATCGCCTGGCCAGCAACTCGCTGCTGGAAGGCGTAGTGTTCGGGATTCGCGCCGGCCGGGCGATGCGGGAGGCCAAAGAGGGGACGGAGGCGCCGGCGGAACAGCACTCCATCCATGCGTCCGTGTCACGTTTGGGCGAGATCCAGCGGATCGCGTGGGAGACATGCGGGATCATGCGCTCGGCGGAGGGACTGCGGGAGGCGGCGGCGCAATTGGAGGCGTTGGCGCCGGAGTCGCCCGAGGAGCGCAACACGCGGCTGGTGGCGCTGTTGATCGCGCGCTGCGCGCTGGCGCGCCAGGAAAGCCGCGGGGCGCATTTCCGCACCGACTATCCGGAAAAGCGCGAAGGTTTCGCCAGGCACTCGGTGGTCCGCACAGGGGCGGACGTTACGTTTCGATAGGCATGACAGGCCAGGAGGCCTGTCTCACACGGCCAGGCATGCAGGGCCGGTAGGTTAAAATAAGGTCACCATAAACAATGCGACAGAAGATCCGATCGACGACGGTGATTTGTGTCCGCCGCGACAATAAGGTAGTGATGGCCGGCGATGGCCAGGTTACGCTGGGAGGCGAGATCCTGAAGAGTTCCGCCCGCAAGCTGCGCCGCTTGTACAACGACAAGATTCTGGCGGGATTCGCCGGGTCGACGGCCGATGCGTTCGCGCTTTTTTCGCGCTTCGAAACCAAGCTGGAGCAGTTCAACGGCAACCTTCCGCGCTCGGTGGTGGAACTGGCCAAGGAATGGCGTACGGACCGCGCGCTGCGCCACCTGGAAGCCCTGCTGCTGGTGGCGGACACGAAGAACCTCTACCTGGTGAGCGGGAACGGCGACGTGATCGAACCCGACGAAGGGGTGGTGGCGATCGGCTCGGGCGGTCCCTTCGCCACGGCGGCGGCCACGGCGCTCATGCGCTGCACGAAGCTGCCGGCGCGGCGGATCGTCGAGGAATCCATGAAGATCGCCGGCGAAATCTGCATCTATACCAATCAGAACGTGACTTTTGAGGAGCTCGAATAGCATGGTGATCTATCTTCCCGGGCAGAATGTGGACGAGGAGCCGTTGCTGGACGAGCTGACTCCACGCGAAATCGTTCGCGAACTGGACAAGCACGTGGTGGGGCAGGCCGAAGCCAAGCGGGCGGTGGCGATCGCCTTGCGCAATCGCATCCGCCGGCAGAAGCTGGCGCCCGAAATGGCCGAAGAGGTGATGCCCAAGAACATCCTCATGATCGGCCCCACGGGCGTGGGCAAGACGGAACTGGCGCGGCGCCTGGCGCGGCTGGCCAACTCGCCGTTCCTCAAGGTGGAAGCCAGCAAGTTCACCGAGGTGGGATACGTGGGCCGCGACGTGGAGTCGATGATTCGCGACCTGGTGGATATTTCGATCGACATGGTGCGGGAAGAGCGGCTGGATGAAGTGGAGGACCGCGCCGAAGTCAACGCCGAGGAACGCCTGCTCGACCTGTTGATGCCGCCGGTGGCGGAACCGAGCGAGAGCGTGGAACGGACGCGCGAGAAATTGCGCGAGCGCCTGCGCGAGGGCAAGCTCGACGAGCGCATGGTGGAGATCGAAGTGAAGGATCGCGCGCCGTCGTTTGAAATCACCACCAACACGGGCATCGAGGAGATGGGCATCAACCTCAAGGACATGCTGCCCAACCTGTTCGGCCAGAAATCGCGGAAGCGCAAGATGCGGGTGGCCGAGGCGCTGGACTACCTGGTGCAGGAAGAGGAGTCGAAACTCATCGACATGGACCAGGTGACGCGGGCGGCGCTGGAGCGGGTGGAATCGAGCGGCATCATTTTTCTGGACGAGATCGACAAGATCGCGGGCCGGGAAAGCGGGCACGGTCCGGACGTCAGCCGGGAAGGCGTGCAGCGCGACATCCTGCCGATTGTGGAGGGCACGACGGTCAACACGCGCTACGGTTTCGTGCGCACGGACCATATCCTGTTCATCGCCGCGGGCGCGTTTCACGTCTCCAAGCCGAGCGACATGATTCCCGAATTGCAGGGGCGGTTTCCCATCCGCGTGGAGTTGAAATCGCTCACGGTGGAAGATTTCATCCGCATTCTGAAGGAGCCCAAGAACGCCCTGGCCAAGCAGTACACGGCGCTCTTGGAGACCGAGGGCATCAAACTGATTCTGGCCGACGACGCGCTGGAGGAAGTGGCGAAGTTCGCCGCGCAGGTCAACGAATCGAGCGAGAATATCGGCGCGCGGCGCTTGCACACCATCATGGAGAAGCTGTTGGAAGAAGTGTCGTTCGCCGGCCCCGATCTCAAGAAGAAGACCGTCAAAGTGGACGCTGCCTACGTGCGCAAACAGCTCGCCGACATTGTGAAAGATCAGGACTTAAGCAGGTATATTCTGTAGGGGAGCTACTTCCGATCCCGGCTCAGGCTCACAGGGAAAGAAGAATGCCCCCACGAATGGGGTCATGGCAGCCCTGGAGGGCTACGCTACTGCTGCGCTTCGATGTGGACCACTTCGGAACTGTAGGGAGTGGGCAGCATGACGCGGAAGCCGTTGGACATGAGTTGGGCGCCGGTCTGGGAATAGACCGACGGATCGATTTCGAACCAGACGGTGTAACGTTGCTGCGCTTGCAGCCCTTTGGGCTTGAAGAGGTAAGTGGGGCCGCTGGAGGCTGCGCGGGTGACCACGGCGATGGCCGTATCCGTGGTCTCGTCATAGCTTTGAATCGCGTCCGTGGCATTGGCTCCCGGCGCCAGGATGTGGAACACCTTGCCCCCCGAGATATCGGTGCGCTGGTTCTTATAGTTCTGTACCTGATCCTTGAGGAACGCCACCTGGTCCGCCGGGAGATCGGCCAGTTGGTTCATCAAAACCCAGGGACCGCCGAAACGGTAGCTGTGCGTGGCATAGGGAGTCAAACCGTCGGATTGCGGCATATAGCGTTCCGCATACCGCGGCGGGAAGGGGTACGTGGCGCCATAGACCGCCGTGCGCGCAGGCAGCGCACCCGATGCGTCGTTGGTGATCGAGGTTACGTAGCTCTTCACCATGTTGAACGTCATCATATTGCCGCCGTCTTCGCAGTTCTCCCACAAGACGTTGGGCCGCGCCTGCTGGATGGCCGACACCACGGCGTTGATGCCCTGCACGGCATTGGCGTAGTTACTGTCGGCCGGGTCGTGGGTATGGGTGGTCTTAGTGCACTGCTTGACCATGTTCTGGCCGTCCTGCAGGATCCAATCCACCTGGTAATCGTCGATCATGCGGATGCCCTGCTGAATCAGCCAGTCCTGCGCAGGCTGGTTGGAAAGGCACAGCGACACGGCTCCGAAGTAGCTGCTGGTATCGGTGGCGGCCCAATCGGGATTGGCCTGCAACACCGGACTGGACGGGTCGGCTTCGGCGAGCGCGAAGTGCAGGCCGAATTTCATCCCCAGCGAATGCACGTAATCGGACACGGCGCCCAGGCCATTGGGGAATTTTGCGGGATCCGCGTACCAATCCCCGATGCCGCGCGCCCATCCCAAATCCACAATGAACAACTGCACTCCCAGGTTGGCGGCGACGTCGGCGTTGCGGCGCAAGGTCTGCTCGTCAATCTGATCCTGATAGGCCCAGGAGTCCCAGGAGACGTACGGAAAGGTCTTGGAGTCTGGCGGGGGCGTGGCCAGGACCCCTTCCACGAAACGCTGCGTGCGATAGCCCGCCTCGTCCCAATCGCCATGAAACAGTCCGAGAAACGTGTTGGGCACCTGGAATTCGCTGTTGGAAGCCACCGGGTGGTGCAGATCGAGTACGGTGGAGGAGAACTGCACATACCCCTGCGAGCTGTCCTGCTTGACCGTGGTCTTGGTGCGGCCGTCGAACTCCCATCCGGTGAAGAGGCCGCGCTGGTCGGAATCGCGCAATGCCAGCCAGCCGCATTGCTGGCCGTCGGCGCCGGAGTTGACTTCGACGGCGGTTCCGGCCGTGTCGAGTAAAGTCTGTAGCGGCTGAAAGTCTGTCGGCGTGGCCACCACGCTCCACTGATTGACCCGGAAGGCGGTGTAACGTTTGCCCAAATCGTCGAAGGTCCAAGGCACCATGTTGATCCGGGTGATGTAACTCGTGGCTGGGGTCAGGTTCTTGTACTTGAGGCTGTATTGCAGCACCGGGTAGTTGTTGAACACGTCGAAAATGACGGTGATCCGGGCCCGGTTCTTGACGTCCTGGAGCACGATGAACTGGCGGATGCCGCCGGGATTGACGCTCTGGGCATATTGCGCGACCAGGAAGAATTGCGTCTGCGCATCGAAGAGGTCTTTATCGGTCTGCAACCGGACGGGCGAGGTCGGGCGGTTCGGCGACGCCGCCCATTGGTCGCCGGATTGGAGATCGGAAATCTGTTGGGTGAGAAAGTAACCGTCGGGCGTCAGTTGGAAAGACGCGCGGATCCAACCGTTGGAGAGGGTCCAGATGTTCTGGTCCGGATCGAAATTCGACTGTGCTCCACCGAATGCCAAGCCAGCCAGCACCGTGATGTTCAGCACAAAACCCGAAAATCGCATGACGCTTCCCAAAAGAAATAGACGCTAATGCTTTGAACCCCGTTTACGGGAAAAGTTAGCAAAAGTTCGATAAATTTTGAGTAAAAGTTTGTAAGTTGGAGTGGTTAAGTATTCTGGGAAGTATCACTTTAAGGTGTGTTACACGATATCACGATGGTTAACTTTAGCCTTAAACCCGGCAGCCGAGAGGGTTCGCCGGACTTCATCGGCCATCATTACCGAGCGATGCTGTCCCCCGGTACAGCCGAAGGAGATCGTCAGGTAGCTTTTCCCTTCGCGAATGTAGTGCGGCAGCAGAAAGACCAGCAGATCCGAGAGCCGGCTCATAAACTCGGCAGTTTGTGGAAAAGACCGGATGTATCGTGCAACACCCGGGTTTTTTCCGGTGAGGTTCTTAAATCGCGGAATGTAATTGGGATTGGGGAGAAAGCGGACGTCAAAAACCAGGTCGCTATCCGGCGGAACGCCGTTGCGAAAGCCGAAGCTGGTGACGTAGATCTGAATGGCGGATTGATCGCGTTGTCCGCGGAACCGCTCACCGATAAAATCGCGCAACTGGTGGACGGTGAACCTGGAAGTATTGATGATCAGGTCCGCCATGGCGCGGATGGGCGCCAATTGCGCGCGTTCGCTCTCGATGCTGCTGGTGATGGACTTATCCGTGCCCAACGGATGAGGCCGGCGGGTCTCGCTGAAGCGGCGGACGATAGCGTCGTCGTCCGCCTCCAGAAAGATGAGCCGCGCGGTCACCGATTTGCGGATGCCGGCAAAGACTTTGGGGAACATCTTGAGCCCGGAGCCCTCGCGAATGTCCACCACCAGGGCGGCCGCCTGAATGCTGGGATTGTTGCCTGTCAGTTCGGCGAACTTGGGGATCAATTCCACGGGCAGATTGTCCACGGAGTAGAAGCCCAAATCCTCCAGGGCCTTCAGGACGGAACCTTTACCCGATCCGCTCAACCCGGTGATGACCACCAGTTCGGGTTTGTGCGGGGGCGCCTCTTTTGGTTTGCCAGCCTTCTTGCGCGGCATGGGTGGCGGGGGCTACCCCTCCACCAGGTCGAAATGCCCGTCACGGCGCCGCAGCAGGACGTTCACCCGATCGGTTTGGGCGTCGCGATAGACCAGGTAATCCCGGGTCTTGTCCATTTCCAGTACGGCCTCTTCGACCGTCATGGGCTTGCGTTTCTGCTCGGGCTTGACCTTATAGACCTGGCGTTCCGGCGCTCCGTCGGCTTCGGCTTCGGGTTCGGCCGGCGACGGTTTCTCGGTTTCCACTTCGGGAGCGGATTTGCGTGGCACGCGCTTGGCATCGCGCCACTTGGTGCGCGCCTTGACGCACTGCTTCTCGAGTTTCTCGGCGGCGAGGTGAATGGCCGAGAACAGATCGGTATTGGAACCCAGGCCCACCAACTGGTGATTGTAGTAGTGGACGGTGGCTTCCGCCTTGTGCGTTTTGCGCTCCAGGGAAAGCACGACGTGGGCGTCGCGCTCGTCCCTGCCATCGAGCAGCCTGCCGATTTTGGCAAATCGGGCCTCCAGTTTTTTCAGTTGCGCTGGAGCGAGTTCTACCTGCCTACCGGTGTACGTGATCTTCATGAAACACCTCGTTGGGGCCGGCAACACCCCCTACCTAGTTTATAACTCGAATGTTGGCGTGCCGCTGGCGGCGGCTAGTTACGCACGCGCCGTTGATGGGTGGATGGAATCTTCATATCCTCCCGGTACTTGGCCACGGTGCGGCGTGTGACGTTGATGCCCTCGCTTTGAAGCATGGTAGTGATCTGCTCGTCGGTGAGGGGCTTGGAGCGATCCTCCTCTTCGATCATTTTCTTCACTTTGCGCTTCAACAGCAAAAGCGGCGTGCCGCCGCCCAACGGTCCCTGAACCGCTTCCGAGAAGAAATAGCGGAGTTCGAAGACGCCCTGCGGCGTATGCACATACTTGCTGGCCACGGCGCGGCTGACGGTGGAGGGGTGGACGCCGACCTCCTCCGCCACCTCTTTGATCATCATGGGCTTGAGGGAATCCAACCCGTGGTTGAGGAATTCGGTCTGGCGGCGCACGATGGCCTGGCAGACCTTGAGGATGGTCTGCTTGCGCTGCTCGATATTTTTCATCAACTGGATGGCCGAGGTGTAGCGTTCGCGCACGTAATCGCGGACTTCCTTGGTGGCGCCGTTCTCGCGATCCAGCATCTTGCGGTAATCGACATTCAAGCGAAGCTGCGGAACGTCCTCGTCGTTCATCTGAATGATGTAGTCTTCGCCATCCTTGGTGAAGAAGACGTCGGGTTCCACGACGCGCGCGCCCGCGCCGGAGTAGCGCAGGCCGGGCCGCGGATTGAGGTGCTGGATCATGCGGACGGCGATTTCGATGTGCTCCATGGGCCGCCCCAGCGCCTTGGCGATTTCCTTATACTGCCTGGTCTCCATGAGGCGGAGGCAGTTGGAGACGATCTGCCAGGCCACGCCGCCGCGCCCGTTGATGCTTTCGATTTGCAGCAGCAGGCACTCGCGGAGGTCGCGCGCGCCCACGCCGGCCGGATCGAGCGACTGCACGGCCTTTAGCCCCTGCTCCACCTGCCCGGGCGTGTGCTCGCCGATGGAGGCGATCTCCTCCAGCGACGCCGAAAGGTATCCGTCTTCGTCCAGGTTGCCGATGATCGATTCGGCGGCGTCGCGCGCCTCATCGCTGATGATGCTCACGCTCAACTGCGAGCGCAGATAATCGCCCAGCGTGACGGGCGAGGAGAGGAAGGTCTCGAACGATGGTTTTTCGACCGACTCCGCCGCCGGACTCTTGTAGCCAGGGTCGAGATAATCGTCGAAAAAGCTGCCCAGATCGATCTCGTCGAAGGGGTCCGTGGCCGCCGGCGGCTCCGCCAGCGGATCGTTGACCGCGATGGTATCGTTCTCGGCCACCACCTGCGCGGCCGCCAGTTCCTCGGCATCGGGGAACAGGTTGCCGTTGATCGCCGCGCCGCTCGACCCGTCATCCACCGAGTTGGCGTCGCTCAATACCGCGGCTTCCAGCAGTTGCTTATCGGCCGGATCGAGAACCGGTTCGGCCTCCAGCAGCGGCAGAAGCTCCTCCGGTGTGATCTCTTCCCCAGGCTCGTTAGTGGCTTCTTCGAGCACCGGGTTTTGGACAATCTCCTGGGTCACCATCTCCTTTAATTCCAGCCGGTTAAGCTGGAGAATGGTGACCATTTGGACAAGCCCGGGGGTGAGGATCTGCTTCTGCGCTACCTTGAGTTGTAATCTGGGCGACAGGAAGCTCATCTGCCCTCCATTCTATCACCGGATTTCCGCATGCCGGACCGATCAGGCGGCTTGAGGCAATTTGGCTGCCGTTTCGGGGCGAGGCTACACATAGATCCGCCGTACGCGAGCGCTGATGCTGCAAAGAATGTTGTAGGAGATGGTGCCCGCGACTTTGGCGATTTGCTGCGCGTCGATGGAACATTCGCCCTCGGTGCCGAGCAGCGTGACCTCATCGCCGGCAGCGAGCGCCGTGGTGTGGCTGAGATCGATGGTAGTCAGGTCCATGGAAACGGTGCCCAGAATGGGAGTGAGTTTGCCATCGGCGATGACCTTCCCGCGATTCGACAGGCGGTGAAATATGCCATCCGCGTACCCCGCCCCGAGGATGCCGATGCGCATGGGGCGGGCCGCGCGGTAGCTGCCGCCATATCCGACCAGGGCTCCTTCGGGAATTTCCTTGACGGCGAGCAGTTTGGCTTTCCAGGTGAGCGCGGGTTTGACGTCGAGGAGTTGCGGCGGGGCGTCGCCGCGGGCCGGAGAGACGTAGCCGTAGAGCGCGTGCCCGGCGCGCACCAGGGTGTGCCAGCCTTCGGTGCGGCCGTAGCCGATGGCGTTGGTGCTGGAAGTGTGCCAATACGGCGCACTGATGCCGGCCAGACGCAGCGCTTCGCAAATGCCGTGGAAGTATTCCAACTGCGCCGCGGTTTGGGGCGAAGTGTAATCCGCCGCGGAGGCGAAGTGGGTCATCAGCCCGTCGAGGCGGGCATTATGGGTATCGGCCAGGGTGGCCAGGATCTCACTGGCGCCGGCGCGGGTGCCGAGGCGGCCCATGCCGGAATCGATCTTGAGATGGTAGTGGATGGGATTCCCCGACGCGGCGGCGAGGCGGTCCACATCGCGGATCTGCGCCAGGGAGTGGATGGCCGGGGTGAGATCGAATTCCACCACCGCATCGCCCTCGTAGGCCAGGAAGCCGCCCATGACGAGGATGCGCGCCTGGTGGATGCCGCCGCCGCGCAGTTGCACGCCCTCGTCCACGGAACTCACGGCCAGCCATTTGGCGCCCTCGGCGCACAGCACGCGCGCCACTTCGAGTGCGCCATGCCCGTAAGCGTCCGCCTTGACGACGCAGGCGACCTCCACATGCGGGCCGACCACCGAACGCACATTGCGGAAGTTGCGCGCGATCTGCTCGCGGGAGACGAGGACGTAGGATCGAAAGGGTGCGGACACTACATTTATTGTAAACGTGGCATAAGGCTCCGCCTTGTGCATCCACGGGGCCAACTCGGACGGAGCCTATTCGAAAAGCTCTCGGGGCTTGGGCGGGCGACGCGCGCCGTGACGGATGTGCAGGATCCATACCGTCCGAGAGTCGATTGTGAAGTATACCTTGTATCTGTGCGGATATCTGCCGTAGAGCAACTGGTGGACCTCCACGGCACCCTTCGAGAACTGGCGGACAATCGGACAACGGCCAGGCATCTCGCGTAGGGAGGCGATCGCCCGCTCCATGCCATCCACCCACTCCGGGCCGCGAAGGGGCGCTACCTGGACGAGTTGACGAAAGAGAGTCTCAAGATCCTGTTCGGCGCGAGGGCGAAACTCAACGCGAAATGCCATACTTCGCCCGCAGGTCCGAGAAGACCTCGTCCGCGGGCCGCCCCTGGCCGCGCTGCGCTTGTTCCAGGGCTTCGCCTATGGCCGACTGGGTTTGGCGAATTTCATCGTCGTCCATGTCGCCGCCTTCGTATTCGAGGTAGAACGTGAGAGCGTGTTCGACAAGAGCGTCGGCACTGTCCACATCCCCGCGCTCCACCTTTTGGGCGATGCGCTTTTCGAGTTCCGGGCTGAGACTGATGTTCATGGACCGGCTCCTGGCCTGCACCTTCGATTCTACCGCTCCGGCATGGCCACCTGAGTTCCGGAAGCGAACTGAGGCGGCCGGTGTCTGTCGCGAGCGTGCGCCAAGCGATTACGGCCGGCGCGCGAGGTGCGCTGTCAGCATCCCGCGGACGGCGGCGAGGATCCGTTCGACCGCCGGGCGGCGGTAGGCCCAACGTTCCCCCGGCTCGGGCGGATTGATCACCATGGTGGCGTTGGTTTCGAAGAGCAAAAGATCGCCGGCGGAATTCAAGCCGAAATCGATGCCCGCATAGTCCAGGCCGAGGGTGGCTTGAATGCGGGTGAGCGCCTCCATGGCGCGAGGTCCGAGCACCCCGGGCATATTCTCCAGAAACGCGGCGTCCTCGGCGCGGTGGTCCGCCTGTTCCGCCATTTCGGCGGTGAAGTAGTGGATTTTCCAGTGGCTGGAAATGGCTACGTGCAGCGGGTAAAGCTGTCCAGCGATCATCATCACGCGATACTTGCGCACTTTGCCGCCGGCGCCGCGGGCGTCGAGGAACTCGATGACGGTCAATTCCCTCCCTGGAAGCTCCGCCACCGCGGCGGGCAGCGCTTCCAAGTTTTCCACGCGAAGAAAATGACGCCCGGTGTGAAAGCCGGGCGTCCGCATCAGCAGCGGGAAACGGAAGCCGTGGCGCGCCACCGTGGAGGCGGCATCGGGAGAGGAGAGAAGTTCCCTGGGTAGAGTGACCGTGGCCGGCGTCACTACGCCCGGCAGATGGGAAAGCCGTGCGAGGCCGGCCCGCCCCGTCGCCAGCACGGCCGAAGGCAGATTAACGACCGGCGCCTTGGTAAGAGCCACCAGGGACTGCGCGGCCCTCAGCGCGGGCGCGCTCAAGTCGGCATCGCCGATGGCGTTGAATACCACTTGATGCGCCGGCAGCGGCACTTTGAGATCGTAGAACTCGGGCACCACCACAAACGTCTGGAAGACGCGGTCGTCCAGCAAGTGGCGCGTGGGTATGTTGCCGCCAACCGATGACACCAGCAGCAGTAAGGACACGGGAGGGCCATCACCACGATACGGCAATGCCATCACGGGACAATCCTGAAAGCCTTTGCGCCGGTGCCGTTGAGCGCCCTCCTCGTCGCCGATTTCGGCCAGGACATAGGCGAGGCCCTGATGCGCCTCCCTGTGGCCGGGGTCGACGCGGAGGGCGGTTTCATAATGGTCCCGAGCGGAGGCAAACTCGCCGCTTTCGTAGAGGACATTGGCCAGGTTCACGTGGCTCATGGGATCGCCGGGATGGCGCGCCACGGCTTCCGAGTAAGCCGTGCGGGCGGCGGAGCGATATCCCGTAGCATGCAGCAGCGTGCCCAGATTGTTCAACGCCAGCCGGTGCGCGGGCTCGCGCGCCAGCAGATCGATATAGGCATTCCTGGCTTCCACGGTCCGGCCCATCGCGGCGAGCAGACAGGCGGCTTCGAATCGCAGGCTTACCGCGCCGGGATGGGAGGCGATGCGGTGGTTGAGATCGCGCAGGGCAGCTTCCCGCGCGCGTTGCGGCGGCCACTCCGCGTCCGGTTGACGCTCCCGCACGCGAGTCTCTTCTTCGTCCATGCCGGATCTCATCGCCGCGGTATCGGCACGAACTTGTCCGTGCAGGCGTTCGGTTTGCCGCTGGACGGCGCTCCGGCGACGGTGACACCCTCGCCCGCCACCTTCAGGTTCACCGCGCCGGGTCCGAACTTCAGGTCGGCGTGCTCGGCGACCACCTGGATGTCCTTCAGGGAATCGAACTGCACGTTATCGAACGTCATGCCGAGAGGGTGCTGGGCGTCGAAGCCTTGCAGCGTGATCTTGCCCGCGCCCTGCACGCGGACGTCCCGCAGCACGATGCCGGTGAACCAGGGCACCAGGCCGCCGGTCTTGCCGAAGTGGGCGTAATCGCTATCCATGTAGATCGGGTTCCTGGTGTCGCGGATGCAGACGTCCTGGTAGACGGCATCGGTCACCTTGCCGCCCCGGCCGGAGTTGGACTTGATGCGGATGCCGTTGTCGGCGCCATCAATCGATAGATCGGTCACGCGGATGGTGTCCGCGCCGCCGTTGGTCTCGCTGCCGATCGACAGGCCGTGGCCGGTGTAGAAGTGATTGTGCGCGATGGTCATGTGCGAGCAATGGCCGCCCGCCTTGATAGCGACGTTGTCGTCGCCGGTCTTGATGTAGCAGTGCGCGATGGTCACATTGGTGGCAGAGCCGGGGTCGATGCCATCGGTGTTGCGCGCGTTCTTGGGCGTATCGATCACCACGCCCCACGCGGTGAACCCGTTGCCGCCGCTGTAGGAGACGTGGAAGTTGCCGGAGTTCTTGAGCGCGATGCGGTAGAGCGTGAAATTGTCGCAGCGGTTGAGCACCAGGATGCGCGGGCAGTTCTGGTTGCCGCCCTGGCGCGCCTCCTCGGCCAGGTCCCACCAGGAGACGTTCTTGCCGAGCACTTTGGCCCAGCCGCGGCCATCGATCGTGCCATCGCCCATCACGCCGGCCCCGGCCACGCCCGTGCCGTTGATCATGGCGCGGCAGCCGCGGCCGGCCTGCGACACGATGCCGCAAGTGCCGGGCCTCGCTTCGTAAACCTTGGCGTCGCGCGAGCCGAACAGGATGGTCTTCGCGTCCACCACCAGCGTCACCCCGGGTTTGAGGTCGAGCGGTCCGGTGAGGAAGGCGTTGCGCGCGCCGTCGGCTTTCAGCACCACGGCCTGGCCTTGGGCGCAGGTGTCCATGGCCTGCTGGATGCGCGCGGTATCGAGTTTGCCCTCGTCGGCCTCGGCCAGCGTCTTGTTGCCATCGATGGCGGCGAGCTGCGCTGTCAGCACGGCGCAGACTGGCGGAATCACCGGCTCGGTCACGTTGCGCGTGTCCTGCGCGTGCGCTGTGCACGCAAGAATCAGTTGGCAGGCGAAAGCTAGGAACTTGCAAAATAAACTGTCCGGAGATCTTGGCAGGCCCCGGACGGGTTCGGGGCGCGGGTTTCCGCCCCGAACCTGTTACTTAATCTACGCAGATATGCC